>JBEARB010000331.1:0-9131 GCA_041163625.1 Pseudomonadota bacterium
CGTCCCGGTGCCACCGGCCGCCCCCTCGGCCGCCGACGTCGCCGCGGCGCCGACCGCGCCAGCGCCGGCTCGAGCGTCGGAGGCCGCGACGCGCTTCGTCGCCGCGATGCCGGACGACGAACCTCCGATTCGACCAGCGCGCGTCGGGGCCAGCGCGCCCTCGGATACCGGGCCGGTGCTGCCGCCGCGAGTCGTCACGGTGTTCCGCGCCGCCGACGAAGAGCCGGCGAGCTGGGGCTTGTTGGCGCTCACCGTCGGGGTCTGGTCCGGCGTGCTCGTCCTCGGCGTCTACGCCACGCTGCTCCTGGTGCGCTGACACCGGCCTGCTCATCCGGCGGGCCGATGGACGCTGCCCGAGGGGGCGGGCAGGATGAGGGTGGCGCCCGACCTGCGCCCCGCACCCCGAGGTTTGCTATGCTGATGTGCTCCGTTCGTTTTCCGCACGCTCGTGGTTTCGACATGGCGCTCGCGACGGCGGTGTACCTCGCGCTCGGCGGCTGCGGGACGGCCGCGCCCGGCGGCGGCAATATCGTCGAATACGGCGACGTCTCCTCGAGCTTCGGCCAAGACGACGTCGCCACCGACGCGACCGGCGGTGGCGAGGGCAAGGACGGCGGCGCGGGCAACGACGCATCCTCCAGCGCGGACACCGGTGGCACCGCCGATACGACCGCCGACGTCGACGTCGATCCCTGCCCCGGCGGAGCCGGTTGCGCCTGCGCCGTCGGCACCGATTGCGCGGACGGCGTCTGCATCGACACCCCAGCGGGACGGCGCTGCGCGGCGCTCTGTGCCAACGGCTGCGCCGCCGACGAGGTCTGCGTGGCCTCGGGCGGAGCCGTCTCGCTGCAGGTCTGCGCGCCGACGTGGCTTCATCTCTGCGCCCCCTGCAGCGACGACGCCGCCTGCGCCCATATCGGCGACAACGACGCCCGCTGCGTCGACCGCGGCGGCAAGGGCGGATTCTGCGGCCACGCCTGCGCCGCAGACGGGGACTGCCCGAGCGGCTACGCCTGCGAGGACGCGCCGCTGATCGAGGGTGGCAGCGCCAAGCAATGCGTGCTCGCCGACGACGCCGCCGAATGCACCTGCGACGCGCTCGCCATCGCTGCGTCGAGCGGCACCGTCTGCGCCATCGGCGGGACGACCACCTCGGGGGGCGTGACCAGCTGCGCCGGCCAGCGGCATTGCGGGCCCGACGGCCTCTCCGCGTGCGACGCGACGCCGCCCTCCGAGGAGGTGTGCGACGGCGTCGACAACGACTGCGACGGCACCACCGACGGTCTGCCCTGCGACGACGGCGACGCTTGCACCGAGGGCGACGTCTGCCAGAGCGGCAACTGCACGGCCGGCGACGTCAAGACGTGCGACGACGGCAACCCGTGCACCCTCGACGAATGCGCGCTCGGCACGGGCGCGTGTCAGTCGACGCCGACGCCCGGCGCCGCCTGCGACGACGGCGACGTCTGCTCGGTCGGCGACGTCTGCACCCCCGACGGCTGCAAGGGCGGCGCCCTGCCCTGCGAGGACGGCAACGCCTGCACCACCGACAGCTGCGCCGCGCCCGACGGCTGCGTGCACGTCGCGGCCGATGGCGCGTGCAGCGACGGCGACGCGTGCACCAGCGGCGACGCCTGCCAGGGCGGCCTCTGCGCCTCGGTGCCGGCCGATTGCGACGACAAGAACGGCTGCACCACCGATACCTGCGACGCCCAGGCCGGCTGCCAGCACCAGGCGCTCGCCGACGGCAGCGCCTGCGAGGGCGAGGGCACCTGCACCGCTGGCGTCTGCAAGCCGAAATGTCCGCCCTCCTCGAAGCAGACCTTCGAGGTGAGCGGGAAGATCGAGAGCTTCGTGGTGCCGGCCTGCGTAACGACGCTGACGGTCGAGCTGCGCGGCGCGCAGGGCGGCAACTCCAAGCCCGGCGGCCTCGGCGGCCTCGGCGCGATGGTGGTCGGCAAGGTGCCGGTGCAGGCCGGCGAGACGCTGCAGATCGTCGTCGGCGAGCAAGGCGAGGCCGCACAATACCCCTGCGGCGGCGGCGGCGGCAGCTTCTTGGTCCGCGGCAGCGAGCCGCTACTGGTCGCCGGTGGCGGCGGTGGCGCGTACTCGACGTGGACGCAGACCGGCCACAGCACCGCGCTGACGCCGGTCGGAACGCAGGGCACGGGCGGGGCAGAGTCCAAGCTCGGCGGCGGCGGCGGCGGATTCCATCAGGACGGTCAGCCCACCGGCGGCGCCGGCGGTCGCGCCTTCGTCAACGGCGCCGCGGGCGGCAACACCTACCCGATCGGTTCACCCAACTGCGGCAAGGGCGGCTTCGGCGGCGGCGGCGGCGGTAGCCAGAACGGTACCTTCAACGCCGGCGGTGGCGGTGGCTACGTCGGCGGCAAGTCCGGCAACGGCAACGCGACCACCGGCGGCTCGAGCTTCATCGGCGCGACCGTCGTCGACGGCAAGCACACGCCGCAGACGCAGGCCGGCAACGGCAGCGTCACCGTCAGCTGGTAGCGGCGCGCCTCGGAACGCCCACATCAGGCCGTGCTTGGCCTCCCAGGCCATCGCCTTGTGGTCGAGGTTGCCGTTGATCAGCAGCGCCGCGCCGTAGCCGGGCAGGAAGACGCCGTACAGACCGACCAAGGAGAGCCCGGGCGCGAGCTGCCACTTCAGGTTCAGGTCGACTTCCTGGCCGATGTCCTGGCTGGTCACGTCGGTCGGCCCTTTGGCATCCCAGCCGTAGATCGGCTGCGTCGCGCGCAGGAAGGCGTACGCCGCCTCGACGCGGAAGGTGCGGTGCAGGTTGGCGCCGAAGGTCAGCATCGCGACGGTCGTGTTCTCGAGCTCGCGATAGCCGCGGCTGACGGGCGAACCGAGGCCCTGCGGCGAGATACCCTCGACGTCGGGCAGGCCGAAGAGTTCGGCCTTGTGCGTGGCCTTGGCGTCGCTCTGCCGGCGCAGCGAGACGCCGAGCAGGTCGCCGTCCGCGCGGCCGTCGTCGTCGTTCATCAGCAGCCCGACCGGGTTGCGCATCGAGCCGTCACCCTCGTGGACCTTGGCCCAGAACGCGCTGAACGAGACGCCGCCCGCGAGCACGTTGCTGTCGACGCGGACGCCGTCGTAGGTCGGGTCCAGGACCAGGCGATTGCCGACGACGAAGGGTTGGCGGCCGGCGGCGAAGCGCATCGGCAGCGAGAAGGGCGCGTCGAACCAGAGCCACGCCCAATCGACGTGCGCGCCGTAGTTCGTGTCCTTGTTGCGGAACAAGGCGTAGGGGTTGGTGACGGTGGTGGCCTTGGCGGCGCCGGGCGCGGCGACTGCCGATCCGGCGTGCCGCGGAAATCCGCCAGCGTGCGCGCGTCGCCGTGGTGGTCGCGGAAGGCGTCGCCGAGGACGTAGACCGAGCCCTCGGCGGCGGCGGCGTCGAGCGACGAATCGGGCTCGTGCACCGCGTCGGGGTCGGGCGCGCAGCGGAAGCCGAGCGCGCGTGTGGTGTCGACCGCGGCGAGGCTCGAGCGCAGCGCGAAGCGCATGAACGCGGCGTAGTCACGCGGATCGGCGCTGCCGCTCGCACCAGCGCCGCAGAACAGGCCGCGGTCCAGGCTGCGACCAGGATGAGGCCGCACATGCCGTTGGCGATGTGCCTGCCCACGGGCGCCGTCGCGCAGTGGTAGACGTACAGGCCCGGGTTCAGCACCCGGAACGAGAACTGCGTCTCCTTGCCCGGCGCCGTGAAGCTCGACGCGGCACCATCGGCGGCGAGGTGAGCTTGGCGTTCTCTTGCCCCTCGACCGGATCGTCGGCCACGGCGCGTGCGCCGACCGGACCGCTCGCCGGCGCCGCCTCGGCTGCGGGCGCTGCCGGCGCTGGCGCCGCCTTGGCCTGCTCGACAGCAGCGGCAATGCGGCGGTCGACCTCTTCGGGGCTCAAGCCGCCGTTGCAGCCGGCGACGGTGAGCGCGAGGCAAGCCGCCGTGGCCCCCCCGCAATGCGCCGCCGTGCGTTGCGCGTGTGCTTGTACATGGTCCCCTCCTGGCGCCTCCATGCGCCGTCGGGGATAAAATAGATCTACAAGTCGAGTTATCTGGAAAAGTGACGCCGCCGGACAAATCGCCGCAACAACCTTCCGCTTCGACGCTTTCGCGCAGCGATCCGGTGGCGGACGAAGAGGGTGACCCCTCAGGATTCAGCGGATGGGCGGGCAGTAGCCGACCGACTCGAGATCGGCCAGCGTGTGGGCGCGTGCCCAGAGCCGGAAATGGTCCTGCAGCTGCTTCCATGAATCGTGCAGCGGGCACGGACGAACGGCGTTGCACTGCGGGAGCCCGAACGCGCAATGCCCGTCATTGGCCTGGAAGTGCATGGCGTCGAGGATGTCCTCGTAGCGGATGGCGGCGGGCTCGCGCGCCAGTCGGTAGCCACCGTGCAGACCGCGCTGCGATTGCACCAGGCCCGCCACGACGAGCTGGCGCATCACGCGCGACAGGTAGGGCCGAGGCACGTCGACGCGCTAGGAGATGTCCTCGACGCGGCGGGCTTCGTCGCCGGCCAGCGCCAAGCAGGCCATCGCGCGGAAGGCATATTCGACGGTTTGGGGCATGAGCATCGCACACTCCGACCACCGAACGCGCATGCAGGCTCGGTTCGACGGGGGCGACGCTGCCAGATTCACGCCATCAGGGCCAGCGCGCGCGTCGGGTCAGGCGGTGACGAAACGTAAGACCTCGACCGCGTCGCCGTCACGCCGAAGCGTGTCGACACAGCATTCCCCCTCGTAGCGATAGCGCAGCTGCACGGCGTGCAGCAGCCCTGCGCGCAGCAGCTGCACCGCGCGGCGCGGCGTCGTCTCGGGCGCGTCGGCATCGACCTCGGCCGCGCGCTTGACGAAGACCTCGACGCCGGGGTCCGCGACGGCGACGGCGAGCGCCATCGCCATCGTCTCGTCCCAGCTCAAATGGCCGCGCCGTACCTCGGGCAGCGGGCTTCCGTCGGGCAGCGTGGCGGGCAAGCGGGCGTCGTCCGGGGCGTCGGTCATGGTCGTTCCCTCGGCGTGGGCGGGCCGCCGACGCCGAATTCGCGCTGTTCCAGCGTCGCCGAGCTGCCGTGGCATTGCTCGCACGAGCGCCGCTCGAGGTGGCTCGTCTGCAGGCCGCGATGGCCTGACGCACCATGGCACGAATTGCAGCGTTCGCGCATCCAGCTGCCGTGCGGCATCGTCGGCGGCGCGCCCTCGTGGGCCCGCGCGCCACCGCTCGGGGACGCCAGGCCGGCGAACGTGTTGGCGACGTCGGCCGGAGCCGGCGGTGCCGCCGCGGGATCGCGCGCCTCGACGTGACATTGCGTGCAATTGGTCATCGCGCGGTGGCTGATCGCCGGGGCGCGCCGCTCGCCGGCGACCAAGCCCTTTTCGTGGCAGGCGAGGCAGGCGTCGGCGCTGCGCTGCTCGATCGGATGCGGCACGGCCTCGTTCCGTTCACACACCACGTGGGGGGATTCTACTGTGCGGTGCTGGTGCGGATGCAGAAGCTGACGGACGGCTTCACGCCGCCTGCGGGCACCTGCAATACTTGGCGCGCCCTGTATGCCGGTCTCGAGGCGCTCGACGCCGATTTGCGCGAGCACATCCACCTCGAGAACAACGTGCTCTTCCCGCGCGCGCTCAGCGGGCGATGAGCCGCTCGGACCGGGCGCTGGCCCAATCGGCCAGCCCCTGCACCCACGCGCGCTCGGCGCGCAGACGCTGCGCGAGCGCGTAGGCCGCGCCTTCGAGCCGGTCGACGACGCGCGCCGGAGATTCGCCGGCGAGTGCCTCGACCGCCTCGACGCGGGCGTCGCGCTCGGCCGCCAGCGCGTCGGCCGCGTCGTCGCCGTCGGTCCCGCGCAGCCACGCGCGGACGCGTTCTGCCTCGGCCGTCCGCAGCCCAGCGCCCGCCGCGCTCGGCAGCAGCGCCGGTCGCAGCGCGGCGATGGCGTCGGCATGCGCGGCGCCATCGGTCGCGAGCGCGGCCAACACGGGGTCTTCCAGCCAGCGCGCGGCGACGCGCAGGCCATCGGCCACCGTGCCGCGCAGCAGACTCCCGTCGCCGCCCATGAAGCCGAGGTCGTCGTGTAGGCCGACGAGTTGCGCGGCGCGACGCAGCGCCAAGGCCGAGGTCGCGGGCTCGGTCGTCGGCTCGGACGCCGGCAGCAGCCCATCGGCCGCGCCGGCTTCGCCGACATGGCGCGCCAAGGCCAGCCACGCCGACGCGCCGACGTCGGCGGCGTCCGCGCGCCACCACGCTTCGGCGAGGGCGGCGACGGCCGATGGGATCGCGGCCAGCAGCGCCTCCGGACGCTCGCCGGGGCGGCCGACCAGGGGCGGGTAGGGCTCGGTGGCGCACAGCCATTCGGGGAACTCGGCGCGCTCGAAGGAGACCGGGCGTCCGAGGTCGAGCAGCGTCACGCGGTGCGGGAAGGCGGAGAGCAAGCCGACCGGTCGCGGCACGTCGGCGTCGGCCCCGCGCAGCCCGAGGTGTTCGACGACGCCGGCACGGACGAAGACGACGCGCGGCGTGGCGTCGGGCGCGAGGACGCCGCCCTCCCCCAGCGCGGCGCCCAGCGACGGATCGGCTCGCACCCCTGCGAGCCGGGACAGGCGGGCATGGGCTTGGTCGGGTCCGGCGGTGCCGGCGCGCAGCACGAGGCGCTCACCGCGCTCGAGCCGAAGCGACAGACCGACGGCGAAGAGGGCCGCGACGCCGGCCGCCTCGGGGCTGCCGGTCGGCACGAGGCTGGCGGTGCCGAGCAGATGCGCCGCGGCCCAGACCGAGGGCTCGGTCGGGTGGCGTGGATGGGTCGGTGGCGCGGCGTCGCTCAATCGGGCTCCGCGGCGAGCCTAGCGCGCGCGTGTGGCTTCGACCACGTAGGTCGCGATCTGCCGAATCTGCGCTTCGCTCAGCGTGCCCTTGAACGAGGGCATCGCACCGACGCCGTTGGAGACGGCGCTGACGACCTGCGCGACGTCCGGACGCATCGCGTCGAGATTCGGACCGACGGTGCCGGCGAGCCCTGCGTCGCCGAGCGTATGGCAGGCGCCGCAGGCCGGCTGCACCGTCTTCTGCACCAGCGCCTTGCCGGCGCGGCCCTCGTCGCTGAGCGTCGCCGAATCCAGCGCCACCGCCGGTGCCGCCGCCGCGCCCTGCCCCGCCCCGGCCGCTTGCTCGCGCGCGGGTTTGGGCAGCGTCTGCACGACCTTCACCGTCAGCCCGTGGTCGCGCCAGCCGTTGTGCCCGTAGCCGCGCTCGTTCTCGGTGCGCGCCTCGGGCTGGACGTCGCCTTCCGTGTCGGTGGCACGGCTGTAGATGCGGTGTTCGCCGGGAGGCAGCGTCGCCTCGAAGGCGAAGGTTCGCCACGCAGCGGGGCCGAGATCCGGGCCGGTCCAGCGCGCCGGCTGCCAGGTCTTGCCCTCGTCGAGCGAGACCTCGACCCCGCGCACGCCGCGCTCACCCGAGAGCGCCGCGCCGTAGAATTGCACGGCGCCCGCGAGCACCGGCTCGTCGTCGGCGCCGGGTCCGAACACCCACGACTTCACGTTCATCCGCCACATCGAGGGCTGCTCGGGGCCGCCCTTCTCGCCGATCGGCCGCAGGCGATAGCCGGAGTGCTGGATCTTGCAGCGCGTCTGTTCGGCGGTGTACGCGAGCTCGCGGACGTATTTGATCTGGTTGCAGCCGTAGTATCCGGGCACCAACAGGCGCAGCGGCCCGCCGTGGGTGAGGGGGATCGGCGCGCCGTTCATCTCCCAGACCAGCATCGCGTCGCGCATCGCCTTCTCGAGCGGGATCGAACGCTCGACGCGGACGCTCTCGGGTTCGACGCCCTCGGGGATGGGCTCGCCGCCGGTCGAGGTCAGGAACGCCATGCCCTCGACGGCCCCGCCGAAACGCTGCACCACGTCAGCGAGGCGGACGCCGGTCCACATCGCGCAGCCCGCGGCGCCAGTGGCCCATTTGCTGCCAGAGGGCCCGTGCGCGAAGAACTTCCGCCCGTTGCCGCTGCATTGCACGACCGCGGCGATGGTCTCGGCCGGCAGCTGCTGCAGCTCGGCGACGGTGATGCGGCCGGGCTTGGCGACGCCCTTCAGCTCGACCGCCCAGCCGAGCCGGTCATCGAGGATCGACGCGTCGGGCATCGGCAGGTTGTTGCGCACGAAAAAGCGCGACGTGGGCGTGATGACCGAGCGTCCGAGCGCGGAACGCCGGGCTTCGAGCGCGAGTGGGCGCGGGTTGTGCAGGTGGAAGTGCGCCGGGTCCAGCCCGTCGGGCAGCGCCGGCGGCGGGGGCGTGGCAGGCGCCGCCGCCAACACGGGCGCGAGTGCGGGCCCCGCCGCCGGTGCAGGCGTCGGATTCGCCGGCGCGGGCGCAGCCGGCTTCGACTCCGCGCAGCCGGCCGCGAGCGCGGCGACGCCACCGCCCAGGCCGAGCGCGCCGCGCAGGAACTGCCGACGGTCGTGTGCGGCCAGCAAGACGTCCTTCATCCCCGACTCCGTCGCTGCGGTCGCCGCCGCTACAGGCAGCCCTTGAAGGCGCCGGCCTTGGCCTTGGGCGTGATGGTGTAGCTCTCGGGCGCGATGACGGGCACACCGCCGCGGGTGCCGACGATCGTGCCGCTGATGTCCACGCGACCGCCGAAGCCGTGCTCGAGCTCGAAGCGGTAGATGCTCTCGGCCTTGACGAGGAAGACCTTCTTCTCGGCCGGGTCGAGCAGCGCGAAGCCGTGCGTCAGCGTATCCATCGGCGAGCATTCCGGACCGATCACGGCCGAACCCTCGCGGGCCGCGCGGACGGCGCACGGATAGGCCGTGAGCTGCGCGCTGTAGAGCTCGACCTCCTCCTCGCCTTCGTAGTCCTCGAGCGGCTTGTCGGCGATGGGGGCGATAGCGGCGGCCTTCTCGCGGGCCGCGACCGCTGCGGCCGGGCTCGGCGCAGGCGGGGCAGGAGGAGGCGCCGGGGCGGCAGCAACGACGTCGGCGGCGACCTTCTCGGCAGGCACGGCGTCGCCGCCCTCACAGCCGACGAGCGCGACGACGAGGGCCGCGGACAGGGGACCGGCGAGCGCGACGCGGGAGACGACTCCGAAGCGGTTCATGGCTGGCTC
>JBEARB010000332.1:0-5192 GCA_041163625.1 Pseudomonadota bacterium
CCACTACCCCGACGACGTGCCGCAGAGCGGCGTGCTCTTCGGCCTGCGCTTCGGCTACGGCATCCTGGACCAGCTCTCGGTCGAGGGCGAGGTCGGCTTGACCCCGACGTCGTTGCCGCACGCGAGCGCGGCCGGTGAGACCGAGGTGCTCAAGGAAGAGAGCGCGCTCGTGCTCTCGGCGCTGCTGCTCGCGCGCTACACGATCCTCGACGACGTGATCGTCAAGCCGTTTGTGACCGCCGGCTTCGGCCAGCTGAACATGACCACCTCGAAGAAGTACGTGAAGGGGTCGGATACCGACGCGGCTTACGTCATCGGCATCGGTGGTCAATACGACGCCGGCTACCGGCTCGGCATCCGCGCCGACGCGCGCTGGATCGGCTCGGACATCCGCCCGGGCGTGGAAGGCTCGCTGACCAGCAACTTCTCGTTCACCGTCGGCGCGCAATACGCCTTCGGCGGCGTGCCCGAGGACAGCGACGGCGACGGCATCCCGAACGAGACCGACAAATGCCCGGACAAGGCCGAAGACAAAGACGGCTTCGAGGACGACGACGGCTGCCCGGAGATCGACAACGACGGCGACGGCGTGATCGACACCGCCGACCGTTGCCCCTCCGAGGCCGAGGACAAGGACGGCTTCGAGGACGACGACGGCTGCCCGGATCTCGACAACGACAAGGACGGCATCCCCGATGCCAAGGACAAGTGCCCGGACAAGGCCGAGGACAAGGACGGCTTCCAGGATCAGGACGGCTGCCCCGACCCGGACAACGACAACGACGGCGTCCCCGACGCTTCGGACAAGTGCCCGAACAAGGCCGAGGACAAGGACGGCTTCCAGGACGACGACGGCTGCCCGGAGATCGACAACGACGGTGACGGCATCCCCGACGCCAAGGACAAGTGCCCGAACGAGCCCGAGACCCAGAACGGCTTCCAGGATCAGGACGGCTGCGCGGACCAGATGGCGCCGCACATCGCGCCGCTCTTCCAGGCCCCGGTCTACCTGAAGTTCCGTGGCGCAAAGCTCGACAAGAAAGCCGCGGCGACGCTCGAGAAGTTGCTCGAACTGCTGCTCGAGTTCGAGGCCATCAAGCTCGAGATTCACGTCCACACCGGCGGCAGCAAGGCCGAGGCCGAGAAGGCGCTGTCGCAGGAGCGCGGCGAGGCGATTCGCCAGTTCTTCGTCGACGCCGGGATCGATGCGGGGCGCTTCATCGTGATGGCGCACGGCAACGAGCAGCCGATCTCGACGGCCAATGGCAAGAAGGCCAAGGCCGAGAACGAGCGCGTGGAGTTCCGCGTGCACACGCCGCCGCCGCGCCCCGGCAAGTAGCGCAGCGGGCGCAGCGCCCGCCCGTTGCGTCATGACGTGTTCGAACCGACCGCCGCCGCTGCGATACGCAGCGGCGGCGCGTCTTTTGGCGCTTGACACGCTGCGTCATAAGCGGCCAGATCAGCGCCCCTGCCAAGGAGGGTACGATGCCGACCAAGCCCAAGCCCGAGACCGCCACCGACAACAACGCCGAGGCTGCCGCGCCCGCCGCGCCGGCCAAGAAGGCCACGACGCGCAAGCCTGCCGCCCGCAAGCCCGCCGCCGCCAAGCCGGCAGCTGCCAAGGCCGCCGCCAAGAAGGCCGATGCCCCAGCGGTGCATCACAAGGCCGAGCGCGTGGCGATCGTCGCCGGGCTGCGTTCGCCCTTCGTGCGGAGCTGGTCGACCTTGAACGAGGTCGATCCGGTCTCGCTCTCGACCGCGGTCGCGCGTGAGCTGATCTTCGGGGCCGAGGTGCCGACCGAGGTCATCGACGAGATCGTCTGGGGCACCGTCATCGCGGTGCCGACCGCGCCGAATATCGCCCGTGAGATCGCGCTCGACCTCGGCCTGTACCGCCTGCCCGGCTACACCGTGACGCGCGCCTGCGCGACCGGCTTCCAATCGGTCGCCTCGGCCGCGCGGATGATCCAGAACGGTGAGGCGCAGGTCGTCCTCGCCGGCGGTGTCGACGTGACCAGCCACGCGCCGGTCGTGCACAAGAAGCACGTCATCGACCTGCTGCAGAAGGCGCAGAAGCAGAAGGGCATGGCCCTGCTGCAGACGCTCGCCGGCCTGAACCCGATGGACCTGCTGCCCTCGCCGCCCGCGATCGCCGAGCGCTACACCGGCAAGACGATGGGTCAGCATGCCGAGCTGATGGCGCAGAACTTCGACATCTCGCGCGCCTCGCAGGAGGAGCTCGCGCTACGCAGCCATCGCCGCGCGCACGAGGCCACCAAGGCCGGCAAGACCGCTGGCCTGGTCACCACCATCCAGACGCCGAAGGGCCCGGCCAGCGAGGACAACCTGATCCGTGGCGACATGGATCCGGCCAAGATCGGCAAGCTCAAGCCCGCCTTCGACAAGAAGAACGGCACCATCACCGCGGCGACCTCCTCGGCGTTGACCGACGGCGCCGCCGCCGTGCTGCTGATGAGCGAGTCGCGCGCCAAGGAGCTCGGCTTCACGCCGCTCGGCTTCGTGCGGAGCTGGGAGTTCGCCGCGCTCGATCCGCGCATCAACCTGCTGCTCGGCAACGCCTATTCGGTGCCCGGCGCGCTGCGCAAGGCCGGCATCGGCCTCTCGGACGTCGACGTGGTCGAGGTGCACGAGGCGTTCGCGGCGCAGGTGCTCTCGAACCTGAAGTGCATGGCCGACGCGACCTGGTGCAGCAGCGAGCTCGGCCTCTCGGGCGCGATCGGCGAGGTCGACCCCGACAAGCTCAATATCTGGGGCGGCTCGCTCGCCTACGGTCACCCCTTCGCCGCTACCGGCGGGCGGATGATCGCGCAGATGCTCGCCATCATGGCCGAGCAGGACGCCAGCCTCGGCCTCGCCACCGCCTGCGCCGCCGGCGGCCTCGGCGTCTCGATGGTGCTCGAGCGCGACTAGCCCCGCGCGACGCCACGATCCCCCGCGGCGCGTGCGCGTCGCGACAGCTTCAGGAGCTCTCATGACCGCCCGCCAGATGAGTTTGGAAGAGCGCGCCTCGGCCGCCACGCCGGCCGCCATCCGCTACGAAGCCGCCGACAGCCGCGGCGTCGGCGTGGTCTGGATCGACGTCCCGGACAAGAAGGTCAACACGCTCTCGGTCGCGCTGATGCCGCAGCTCGAGGCGGTCTTCGCCGAGGCGTCGGATGATCGCGCGCTGCGCGCCCTGGTGATCGCGTCGGGCAAGCCCTCGGGCTTCATCGCCGGCGCCGATATCGACGACCTCAACGACGTCACCGCCGCCGCTCGCGGCACCGAGCTCTCGCAGGCCGGCCAGCAGGCGATGGATCGGCTCGAGGCCTTCGGCAAGCCCACCGTCGCCGCGATCCACGGCGATTGCCTCGGTGGCGGTCTGGAGCTGGCGCTCGCCTGCACCGCGCGCGTCGCCACCGCCTCGGAGAAGACCAAGCTCGCGCTGCCCGAGGTGATGCTCGGCCTGTTGCCGGGCGCTGGCGGCACCGTGCGCCTGCCGCGTCTGGTCGGCCTGCAGGCGGCCCTGGACATGATGCTCACCGGCAAGAACATCCGCGCCGAGAAGGCCCTGAAGATGGGCCTGGTCGACGCCGTCGTGCCCGAGCGCAACCTGCTCTCGGCCGCCCGCGATCTGGCCGCCGCGCTCGCCGAAGGCAAGCCCGCGCGCAAGCCGAAGAAGAAGGACATCCGGGCGATGGCGATGGAGGCGGCGCTCGAGGGCAACCTCGTCGGCCGCAAGGTCGTGCTCAAGCAGGCCCGCAAAATGGTCATGAAGCAGAGCAAGGGGCTGTACCCCGCGCCGCTGAAGATCTTGGAGGTCGTCGAGGCCGGCACCTTCGCCGCCGAGGCCGAGACCTTCGGGCAGCTGCTGATGACGCCGGAATCCAAGGGCCTGCGGCACCTGTTCCACTGCATCACGGCGCTGAAGAAGAACGACGGCCCCGGCACCGACGACGTCGCCGGCCGCGACGTGCAGCGCGTCGGCATGCTGGGCGCCGGTCTGATGGGGGCCGGCATCGCCACCGTGCTCGCCGACAAGGGCGTCACCGTCCGCCTGAAGGATATCCGCCACGAGGCGATCGGCGGCGCGCTCGACTACGCCCGCAACGTCTACGGCAAGTCGGTCAAGCGCAAGCGCTACCCCAAGGCCGGCATGGTGCAGCGCATGGGGCTGCTCTCGGGCGGCGTGAACTTCGCCGGTTTCGCCGACTGCGACGTCGTCATCGAGGCGGTGCTCGAGAAGCTGCCGCTCAAGCAGGACATGGTCGCCGAGATCGAGAACCGCACCCGCAAGGGCGGCATCTTCGCGACCAATACCTCGGCGATCCCGATCACCGACATCGCCGCCAAGGCCAAGCATCCCGAGCGCGTCATCGGCATGCACTTCTTCAGCCCCGTGGAGAAGATGCCGCTGGTCGAGATCATCGTGACGGACAAGACCGCGCCCGAGGTCACCAAGACGATCTCGCAGCTCGCCCGCACGATGGGCAAGCACGTGATCGTGGTCCGCGATTGCCCCGGCTTCTACACCACCCGCGTGCTGGCGCCGTACATGATCGAGGCGACGTTCGCTGCCATCGAGGGCAACCCCGTCGACGCCATCGACGACGCCGCCACCCGCATCGGCTTCCCGGTCGGCCCGATTACGCTGATGGACGAGGTCGGCATCGACGTCGGCCAGAAGGTCCTCGAGACCATGAAGGCAGCGTACTCCGCGCACATGGACTTCCCGCCCGACGATATCGACAAGTTCGTCGCCGAGGGACGTCTCGGACGCAAGGCCAGCCGCGGCTTCTACGTCTACGAGAAGGGCAAGTCCAAGACCGAGAAGGGCCGCAAGATCGTCGACGAGGCGATCTACGACCACCTGCCGCAGGGGCGCAACCTGCTCGCGCCGAACCACGACGAGCTCGGCGAGCGCCTCGTGCTCGCGCTCGTCAACGAGGCGGTGCGCTGCTTCGGCGAGAGCATCCTGCTCGATCCGGAGTCGGGCGACCTCGGCGCGGTGATGGGCATCGGCTTCCCGCCCTTCCAGGGTGGCCCGTTCCGCTACGTCGATCGCTTCGGTGCGCGCAATATCGTCGCCCGCCTGCGCGCGCTCGAGCTGCGCTACGGCCGCCGTTTCGCGCCGTGCCCGACGCTCGTCGAGATGGCCGAGAGCGGCAAGCGGTTCTACGCCTGAGCGAGGC
>JBEARB010000333.1:0-40533 GCA_041163625.1 Pseudomonadota bacterium
CGCCGCGCAGCTCGACGCCGCGCTGCGACACCCCGTCGCGCTCGTCGTGACGCGCCGCGACGAGCTCCAGCGGACCGCACAGGGACCAGAGCGCGTGCAGCCGTCCGACCGCCAGGGTGCCGAGCAAGCCGGCCCGCAGGGCGTCGTCGACCCACCGATAGCGACCGCCGGCGAAGTCGATCGTGATCGAAGCGATGCGCCCCCGTCGCGCGAACCAACCGCGGTGGCTCTCGGTGAGCAGCCCGATCAATTCGACGTGCAGGACGCGGCGCCGTTCGGAGGCCAACGCATACAGCGCCCGCGCAGTCTCGGCATCCTCGGCGAGGGGAAACTCGCAGACGACGTGGCGATCGGCCTCGAGCGCGGCGCGCACCCACCGAGCGTGCGAGGCGTTGTCCGAGCAGACGATGACGGCATCGGTGGCGTCATCCGCGATGGCGGCTCGAATCGCCGCCTCGCCCTCGCGTGCGCCGACCGCGGCGACCAGGCGGTGGCCCGGCAGCGAGTCGAGGTCACGGACGCGCGCCTGACCGGCCCGACCGAGACCGACAACCGCCCAGCCGATGTCGGCCTCAACGTGAGAGGGTTCGGACACAGCGAAATCCAATCCACTCGACCTTGTTCAGGGGTCCGTAGGCGTTGCGAAATGCGGCGCGGGCTTCGTCTGCCGTCCAGCGGTACGCACCGCCGCGGAAGACGCGATTCTGACCCTCGGACGGCCCGATCGGGTCGACGCCGCCATCCTTCGGATAGGGAGCCTGCCAGTCCCAGACCCACTCCGCCACGTTGCCGAGCATGTCGTAGAGCCCGTAGGCATTGGGCTGCTTCTTGCCGACCTCGTGGCTGTGCAAGTCGCTGTTGGTGTCGATCCAGGCGACCGCATCGACCTCGCCGTATCGGGCGGCCGCGACCCCGCCGCGGGCAGCGTGCTCCCACTCCGCCTCGGTCGGCAGGCGGAAGCCACGGCAATCGACCCCGCCGACCCAATCGACGCGCTTGTCGCCGATGACGTAGCACGTCGGCAGTCCGCGCCGCTTGGAGAGTTCGTTGCAGAAATGTGCGGCCTCGAACCAACTGACGGAATCGACCGGACATCGGTCGCATCCCTGGCGCGCGGCGGGCTTGCTGCCGACCAGCGCGGCGTAGTCCTCGATGGTGACTTCGGTCGCAGCCATCTCGAACGGGCGCCGCACCGTCACGCGATGCTGCAGCTCGTCCTCGGAGCGTCCGGCTTCGGCTGGCGGCGAGCCGCGCAGGGTCTGCGCGTCGGGCACGCGGACGAAGCCCGGGGTGGGCTGCTCCGGATCCGCCGCCCCGCCGCCGCCATCGGCCATCGCCATCAACGCGCTGGGCGGCGGTGGCGGTGGCGGCGGTGGCGCTGCGGCAGCGACGTCGGCATCCCCCTTGTCCTTGCCGCAACCGAGCAGCAGCGCCGCAGTCGCGACGGCCGCCCATCGACGGAGGCTCGGGTTCGTTCGTGGTAGAGCCATCGGTCCTCCGGCGCGCGGCGGCGGCCCGGGCTCGGCCGGCCCGCCTTCCTCTCGCGATCGTGACGCGAGGGTCGCACCGCCGGTCTGCATTTGTCGAGCCCCGATCGGGATGCTAGTTTGCCGTCGGCACGCGGGTGCGGCGGATGAGGCACGATGGCGATTGCGGACGAAACGGTTCGACTCCTGCTCATCGAGGACGATGCGACCTCGGCGGCCGTGGTGGTCGAGCAACTCCGTGGGGCCACCGCTGCGCGCTTCGATGTGACGCACGTCGGTAGCCTGGCCGACGCCGAGGCCTCCCTCGACGCCGCCCCGTTCCACATCGCGCTCGTCGATCTCGGGCTACCCGACGCCTTCGGCCTGCAGGCGTTGCAGGTGATGATGGCCCATGCCGCCGGCCCCGCGTGCGTGGTGATGTCGGCGACCGACGATCCGGAGCTCGCGCTCGCCGCGATGGAGCTCGGCGCGCAGGACTTCGTCCAAAAGGGTCGCAGTAGCCCGGACAGCCTGGTGCGTCGGCTGCTCGCCGCGCGGGCTCGCAAGGGCCGCATCGACGACGCGATCGCCCGGTCCCGCGAGGCCACCGCCCTGCTCCGCTCCCTGCCCGGTCCGCTGCTGATGGTCGATGACCAAGGGCGCGTGGTGTTCGCCAACGACGCCGCCGGTGCGCTCTACGGGCGCGACCCGACCTGGCTGGTCGGACAGCGCTTCCGCACCGAAGTTCCCGACGCGCAGCCCCTCCTGCTGCACATCCAGCCGCACGTGGGCGATCCGATCGCCGTCGTCGCGCGCGCCTCGACCGGAACGTGGCGAGGCGTCCCCTGTCGTCAGATCCTGATGCGGCGCGCGGAGGAGCCCGCCGCACCGCCGGAGAACGCATGACTTCCGCCCTGGCCGCCGCTGTCGCGGCGCGCGCCGATCGAGCCTTCGACGACACCGTCGACCAACTCAGCCGCTACCTCGCCGTGCCGGCCATCTCCTGCGAAGTCGAGCACCACGCCGACGTGCGCCGCCTCGCCGGGCTCGTCCGCGACGACTTGGCGGCGCTCGGCCTGGACCGCGCTCGCGTCCTCGAACTCGACGACGCGCTGCCGATCGTCGCCGCCGAGTGGCTGCACGCCGGCGCCGATCGTCCGACGGTCCTGATTTACGGCCACCTCGACCTGCAGCCGGTCGCTGGTGAAGATTGGGCGAGCCCGCCGCACGTCGCGACACGTCGCGGCGACCGGCTCTACGCCCGCGGCGCGGCCGACGACATGGGCGGTTGGGTCTCGCACATGGCCGCTATCGCCGCTTGGCTGGCGGAGACCGGCAGCCTCCCGTGCAACGTGAAGGTGATCGTCGAGGGCGAGGAGGAGATCGGCTCTCCTGCGCTCGAGCGCTTCATGGACGCCTACCCCGACGTCTTCGACGCGGACGTGATGGTGCTGACCGACTGCGAGAACCCGAGCGTCGACGTGCCCGGCCTGACGGTCTCGCTGCGCGGCCTGGTCGAGGTCGAACTGACCGTCGCGTCGTCCGACGCCGACGTCCACTCGGGCCTGTGGGGAGGGTTGGTGCCGGATCCGGCGATCGCGCTGTGCCAAATCATCGCGCGGCTCTGCGACGACGACGGCCGCCTGCTCGTCGGGCGCTCCGAGATCGACGCCGCCACCCGCGACGCCGCAGCGGCCGTCCCCTTCGACGCCGAGATCGTGCGTCGTGGCGCGCACCTGCTCGATGGTGTCGAGCCGCTCCCGGCCCGCGACGTGCCGCCCGCGATCTGGGCTTGGCACCAGCCGTCGATCACCATCCTCTCGACCACGCTGCCCGTGCCCGGTCGCGAGAAGAACGCGATCCGGCGCCGCGCGAGCGCCAAGCTCTCGGTGCGCCTCGCGCCGCGGCAGAGCGCGGACGAGATGGTCACGGCGCTCGAGGCCGCGGTGGAGGAATGCGCTCCGACCGGGCTGCACGTCGAGCTGCGCAAGGTCGCGACCTTCGGCCAAGGCTGGCACTACGCCCCCAAGGGCGCCGCGTTCGAGGCGGCCGATCGCGCCTACCGCGCGGCGTGGGGCAGCCCGCTGGTGCAGGTCGGTGTCGGCGGTTCGATCCCATTCGTGGCGTTGTTCGGTCGGCGCTTCGGCGACCTCCCGCTGATCCTCAACGGCGTGATGGACCCGGAGACAACGGCGCACGGACCCAACGAGTCGCTGCACCTCGGCGTGTTCCGCAAGGCGATCGTGGCCAACGTGCACCTGCTCCACGAGCTCGGCGCCCTCGGTCGCGACGGCCTCGGCTAGCGGCCGGACGCGAGGCGCTGCCGGGCCCGCGCGAGCGCCGTCCAGACCACCAATTCCTTGAAGCGATCGCGCGAAAGGCCCGGAAAGACGAGCCGCCAGCTCTGCACGCCGGCTGCGTCGGCGACCCCGATGCAGATGGTGCCGACGGGCTTTTCGGCCGTGCCGCCTGCCGGTCCGGCGATACCGCTGGTCGCCACGCCGAGATCTGCGCCGAGGCGAGCGCGGACCCCGGCGGCCATCGCGGCGACGACCGGCTCGCTGACCGCGCCGTGTTCGTCGAGGACGGCTCCATCCACGCCGAGTGCGTCGATCTTGACGGCGTTCGCGTAGGCCACGACGCCGCCGACCACCGAGGCGCTGGCGCCCGGCACGTCGGTCAGGCGGTCCAGGATGCGGCCGCCGGTACACGATTCTGCGACGGCGATGGTCTGACCGCGCGCGCCGAGTTCCGCGAGCAGGCAGGAGGCGAGATCGGCCGCGTCGTCGTCGCGTGCGAACACCCGCCAGCCGAGCGCCTCCGCCGCGCGATCGGCGAACTCGGCCGCCGCCCGCCAATCCGATTCGCCGTCTCGGGCGGGCTGAATCCGCAGCCGGATCTCCGGAAAATGGGGCAGCGACCGGACATGGACGCGATCGTAGCCTGGCAGGGGTCGCACGCGCGCAGCGACCTCGCTTTCGGCGGCGCCGAACACCCGCAGCAACGGCTCGTGCGGGGGCGTCTCCGTCGCCAACCCCGCCTCGCGCAGCCAAGCATCGAGGTGATCGCCGAACATCCCGAGCACCTCGCGAGGCACGCCGGGCACGGTGACCACGACACACGTTCCGATGCGCAATAGGAAGCCGGGCGCCGTCCCGAAGCGATTGGGCTGCAACAGGCTGCCTTCGGGTCGCTCTGCCTGACGCAACTCGGGCTCGGATACCACCCGACCGCGTTGGGCGTACCGGGCACGCAGCGTGGCTTCGGCCTCCGCATCGCGGACCAGGGCGACGCCGACCGACTCTGCCACGGCAGCCCGGGTGAAATCGTCGTCGGTCGGCCCGAGCCCGCCGGAGAGCACCAAGAGCTTCGTCGAAGGCGTCAATCGCGCCAGCATCTCCGCGATCGCACCTCGACTGTCGCCGATGACGTGGGCCGAGCCGAGCTGCAATCCTCGACGGCGCAGGGCGACGGCGAGTGCGGCTGCATTCGCCTCGCGGGTCTCGCCGAGGAGGAGTTCGTCGCCGATGGCGACCAGAGCGACGCTCATCCGGCCTCGTGCCCCCCCTCGCCGAGGCTGACGTCCCAGCCGACGACGCGATTGCGCCCGCGCCGCTTCGCCTCGTACAGGGCGGCGTCTGCGTGCGCGAGCAGCTCGTCCGGTCCACGCCCGTCGGCGTCGTAGGCCGCCAAGCCGAGGCTCGCGCTCACGCGACCGAGCGGCTGACTGGCGCCGTGCTCGAAGTGCGAGGCCTCGATGGCGCGGCGCAGAGCCTCGGCCACGCGCAGACCGGCCGCGCGGTCGGTGTCGAGGAGCAGGACGACGAATTCCTCGCCGCCGTAGCGGGCCAAGAGGTCGGTCGTGCGCAGTGCATCCCGCATCACCTGCGCCACCTTCTGCAACGCGCGGTCACCGGCCTGGTGGCCGTTGGTGTCGTTGTAGTGCTTGAAGTTGTCCACATCGATCATCACCACGCAGAACGGATGCGGGCTACGGGCTCCGCGTTGCGTTTCCAACTCGAGCGCCTGGTCGAACACGCGACGATTCGGTACGCCAGTGAGGCCATCCTGCGTCGCGAGGCGTTCGAGTTCGTCGACGGCGTCGGCGAGCCGCGCGTTGACGGCTTCGAGTTCGCGGTTCTTGCGCTGCACCTCGGCGGCGCGCTCCTCGACCTTGCGCTCCAAGCTGTGGGTATAGGTCTCCAGCTCGTCGGCCATCGCGTTGAAATCGTTGGCGAGACGACCGAGTTCGTCGCGACTCACCACCCAGGCGCGGGCGCCGAATTGGCCACGCCGAATCTCCGCTGCCGCGCGCGCGAGCTCGTCGACCGGATCCACGAGCAGGAAGCGCAACGATTGGGCGAGCGTCGCCGAAAGAACCAGGACGACCAGCGCGGCGAGACCGCCGATGACCCAAGCGGACCGTCGCGCCGCCGCCTCCGCCGACTCGATGTCGAAGGTCGCGATCAGCGTGCCCCAGCGCAGACCACTGACGGCCGGAGCCGAGACGTCGAGCAACAACCGGCCATCTTCGCCGCGGCGCTGTCGCCAATGCCCGTGCGCGTCCTTCAACGCCGCTTCGAAGAAGGTGTCGCTTCGGGTATCACGGTTGTAGCCACCTGCCCCGGATTGCGCGACGAGCTGGCCGTCGCGATCCAACACGGCCACGCGGATCATGCGCACCGTGGAGCTGCCGACGTTCATCGCGTCGGTGAGATCGAGATCCAGGCGATCGAGCGCGTGCACAGCGAGGCTCCGCGCGCAGGGCACGGCGAGCGTGTGGAGGTAGGCGTAGGCGCTCTCGCGCGCGGCGAGCCGGGCCTCGGTGCGCCAAGCCTGCACCACCGCGGCACCGGCGAGCGAGAGGATCAGGATCACCGGCAGGGCACTCACCAACGCCAGGCGGGCGCCGAGCGAGTCGCCGACCCGATCGATCCAGCGCGGCTTTCGCGTCGCTTCAGTCGGCACGTCGCACTCCCGACGCTCCCGATTGGGTCTTGCTCGCTTGGTCGGGCACCCCGGCCGCGGAAGGCTCGAGATCCCGAGCCCACGCGGACCAGCGGCGCGTGCGCACACGCTCGAGCGTGGTGCGGAGCACGTCGTAGCGGTCGTCGTCGGTGGCGACCCAGCCGGTCAGGCCGCGCGCATTTCGCAACGCCGCGCGCCCACGAGCGTTGCGGGTGTCCAGCCCGGCGAACGCCGACCGGATCCGGCGCGCCACTTCCTCGGACAGACCCGGCGCCACGCACAAGGCGTCGTAGGGGAGCCGGCCAGCTTTGAAGACGATGCGGAGGTTGCCAGGGCCGATGACGTCGCCGCGTCGCACCGCATTCAGCGTACCGGAGCTGACGCCCGCCATGTCGGCGTCACCCGCGAGGACGGCCTCGACGGCAGCCTCGTGGCTGCCGGTGAAGACGACGTCGAGGTCGCGCTGCGGATCGATGTCGTGGTCGAGCAGGGCCGCGAAGGGCAGCAAAAAGCCGGAACCCGATCGCTCGTCGACCAATGCGAGCCGAGGCTTCCATCCGCGGCGCCGGCGCTCGGGATGCAGGTCCTGGAGATCGTGAATCTCGCTGTCGCCGCGCACGACGAGGAATGCGGAGTACGCGTCGGTACCGAAGCTCAACGAGGACGCGATGAGTTGCAGCCCGGGTACCCGTGATCGCGCGAGGACGTACGAAAGCGGCGAGAGCTGCACGATGTCGACCTCGCCCGCCGCCGTGCGTTCGATCAACTCGGCGTAGCTCTTGCTCACCAGGAAGCGAACGGGGACGCCGAGCGCCTCGGACGCGGCCGCTGCGATCGGCTCGAAGGCGCGGCGCGTGCCTTCCTCGCCGAGGTAGGGGGTCGCGGCGAAGGTCAGTCCGTCCTTGTCCGCGCGGAGATCGCCGCGGCGCAACTTCGGCGGCGGGTCGCTGGGCAGCTCGCGCAATTCCTCCTCGTGCTCGATCGGGAACACGCCCTGCTCTTCCCCTGCCGTGCACGCGTTTCCGCACAGCAGGGCGAACACGACGAGCCAGACGGAACCACGCACCCCTCCGCGCGCAACGCTGCGTGACGACACGGGGCGTGGCTGCAGACTCACGAGAACTCCGCGCATGAGGGCCGAGTTGGGAGGCTCGCAGCGCGCACGCATCGGGTCAATGGGGTATGCGTCGGACTGCAGCTTGAACCCGGGGCGTTCCTGGCGCATCGTTCGGCGCATGACTCGACATGCGACCAGCGCCGCGCGACCGCCCGAACACGACGCCGCGCGTGTCGCCGCAGCCGAGGAGGCGCTGCGGCGCTTGGATCGGCTCCTTCGTGGCGGAGACGAAGGCCCCGCAGAGGACGCCGCCGAGGCTGTGGTCGCGCGTCTGCGCGCCGTCGGCGGCGTGGTCGCGCTGGCTCCGGGCGTGGTCCGCTGCGGCGGCGCTGCCGGCCAAGCCGGTCAGGAGCTCGACGGTCGATGGCACCTCGCCTCGCTCGCGGGCATCTCCGGCCCCGCGGTGGTGGAGGCGACGACCGGCGCGGACCTGTTGGCGTTCGTGTTGGCGCTGCGCGGGACCCGCGCCGACGCCGGGAGCGTGGCCGTGCTCCGCAGGATGACGTGGGGCGACGCCTTCCCGGGATTGGTATTCCAGCTCGGACCGAGCCACGCACAGGCCGACATCGCGACCGGTGCCACAGCTGCCGATCGCGAGACCATCGACGCGCGCCGCGCGGCCGCCGTGCGCCGCATCGCGTCGGCGGCGGCGAACGCGGAGCCGTTGGCGCGTCCCGGCACGCTCGACGGTGAGGCAGCCCGCGCGTTGCGCATCGGCGCGGATGCGGCGGACTTCTGGCTCGGCGTCGAGCTGGCGCTGCTCGACGGAGACGAGGGCCTGCGCCAGCGGAGCAGCTCGCTGCGCCATGCGGCGTGGCTGCGGCGTGCGGTGGCCGACGGCCCGACGCTGCGGCTGGCCGCGTCGATCGGCGCGATTCACGGCAGCGAGGGCGCCTGGACCTCGACGATTGCTCGTGAGTTGGCCCCGCGCCAAGTGGGCCGAGTGCTCGGGCGCCACGTCCCGCTCGACGACGCCGCGCTGGCCGAGGTCGAGACCCTGCTCCGAGGCGGAGACGCTTTCGCCGGCGGCCTCGCGAGTGGCCTGCTCGAGCGCGGAGGTGCCGGCGACAAGGCCGTTGCGCTGCGCTCGGTGCTGGATCGCCTGGGCCTCGAGCGGCTCTGGGAGCTCGCGTCGCTGGACGGCATCGACGAGACGGCCGCGCACGGACTCGCGCTCGTGCTGCACGAGCTCGACGCGGCGCCGCAGCTCTGGGCGGACTTGGTCGGCTGGTCGCCGCCACGCGTCGCCGCCTGGATCCTACGCAGCGCGCCGAAGCCTCTGCTGCAGCGCTTGGTGGTGCCGCTGCGCCGCAGCCTGCGCGAGCGCGGCGCCGAGCGGGCCGGGCCCCTGCTCGAGGCGATGGTCGCGAGCGACGACGCTGCAGCCCTCGGCGTACTCGGCGAGCTGCTGCTCGACGGGCGCGGCGCCGGCTTCGCGGGCCGAATGGTGCCCGATGTCTGCGCCGGCCTGGTCCGACACGGCTTGGGCCGCCGCTACCTCGTCCCGATCGTGTTGGAGCGGGCCTTCGACGTGAAGCTGCGCTGCTTGGCGCTGCGCGCGCTCTACGACGACGACGCCGCGCTGGAAGAAGCTGCGCGCTTCCGCGTGAGCGAGATGATGGAGCCCAAGGAGTTACAGGACCGGCTGAAGGCGGCGCGCAAGCACCTCAAGGACGGCAAGCGGGGTTGACGTGACGGATCAGCGCGACAAGCCATCCGCGGACGGCGGCGGACGCATCGTCGGAGACGCCGACGAGTTGGGCATCGGCGATCTCGACGAGTCGACCATGCCCGGTCCGGCCAGCGCGGCGTCGATCGACATCGGCGCCGATGGCGACATGCTGGCGCTGCTCGACGCCGTCGGCAGCAGCACGTCACCCGATGCGGGGCCTGCAGCGTCCGCGCCGGCAGGCTCGGGACGGAGCGATGACACCAGTCGCGAGCTGGAAGAGCGGATGACCGAAGCGCTGCTCGCGATGCGAACGACTCCGATGCCGGCCGTGTCGGAATCGACCGACCAAGACCTCTCCGACGCGATGGACGAGGCGATGGCGGCGCTCACGGCCCGTGACGCCGCCGCGCTGCCGGACCAGGGCGACCTCGACGACGCCTTCGGGCTGTTCGAGTCGATGCCGGCGGCCCCCTCGGCGATCGCGGCCGCGCTGCCGGAACAGTCGCGGCCCAGCGCCCCCGCCGCCGTTCGCGCCGAATCGGGCAGCGTCGCAGCCGCCCTCGAGGCCACCGCAATCGACGTGGCTGCGCCACGCGATCACGGCCCCCGCGTCGGCGCCATCGTCCTCGAGCTGGCGCGCTTGCTGACCGCGCTACAGAGCGGAAAGGCCCCCCGTGACCTGCTCACCGCCGCCGCTCGATCGGTCGCACAAGCCATCGCGGCGGCTGAACCGCCGTTCGCGCTGCGCTGGTCGGGGCCCGTGGTGCACCGCGACGACGTCTGGGTGGTCCTGCCGCCCGAACCGTACGAGGCGGGCGCGGCGCTCGGAGAGTGGCTCGCCCGCGCTGGCTGCGGCGGCCTCGAATTTCGCGAGACCCCCGACGCCGCCGGCGTCCTCGCGCTCGGCGAGGCGTTGCTCGCGGGCGGCGCGCCTGCGGGCTCGGCGATCGGCGGGCTGCCCAAGCTCCCGAACCGAGGCGCCGAAGAGCGGGCGCACGGGGCCACGACGGCGCTGATCGAGCTCGGCGACCGGCTCCGGGACGACCCGGGCACCTGGCCCGTCGACGCGGTGGTCTCGGCGCTCGACGCGCTCGAGCAGGCGCTGGGAAGCCGGCCGGGCGGCGTGTTGCGCGCTCTATGGCTCGATGACGTGCCGCGGGGCGCCGGCCACGCCGCGGCCGAGGGCGTCGCACTCGCCACGCTGTGCGGGGTCGCCTTGGGCATCAGCCCGGCGACCCATCGCGCGGTGGCGCACGCCTGCTTCGCGCTCGGACTCACCGGCACCTACGAGCAGCCGCCGCCGCCCTTGCGCGAGGCCGCCAGCCTGGCCGCGACCCGTATCGACGCGGCGCTGCGTTCGGACGACGGCCTGCTCGATCCGCATCAACTCCGCGTCGCTGCGCTGCTCGGCGCCGCCGCGCGGGGCGACCGCCCCGGCTTTCACGGCAGCGCGTCGGGTTGGCTGGATCTGCTGCACCGTTTGAACCGTGCGCGCCACGAGCGCAGGGACGACGCGCCGCTCCTCGACGTGTTGCTCGATTGCGCCGGCCCGGACGACGAGGCCTGGGTCCGGGCCCTGACGCTGAGCGTCGGCGGACTCCCGGTCGGGACGCCGGTGCGGCTCGAAGGAGACGCCCTCGCCGTCGTGGTCGAAGCCCGCGGCGACGCCATCCTGGTCGACCGTGAGGGCTCCGTCACGCAGGTCACGAGCGCACGGCCGCTTCGCATTTCACAAGGAGAGTACGCATGAAATTCTGGAGTAACTCGTTCGCCAATCACGGACCGATCCCGACCCACCTGGCGTTCTGCCGTCCGGCCGACACCGGCCACGTCGCGCTGGCGGAGAACCGCAACCCCCACTTCGCCTGGAAGGACCTCCCTGCCGGCACGCGTTCGCTCGCCCTGGTCTGCCACGATCCGGACGTCCCCTCGCGCGGCGACGACGTGAACCAGGAAGGCCGCACCGTGCCGGCCGATCTGCCTCGCGTGGACTTCTTCCACTGGGTGCTCGTCGACCTCGATCCCGCAATCGGTGGCCTCAGCGAGGGCGGCTGGTGCGACGGCATCACCGGCCGCGGCAAACCCGGTCCGGCCGCGGCCGCCGGCGCCCGCCACGGCATCAACGACTACACGGGATGGTTCGCAGGCGACGCAGACATGGCCGGCGACTACTACGGCTACGACGGCCCCTGCCCGCCGTGGAACGACGCCCGCCTGCATCACTACGTGTTCACGCTCTACGCGCTCGACGTCGAGCGCCTGCCGCTCGAAGGCCGCTTCGACGGGCACGCGGCGCGTGCGGCGCTCGCCGGCCATACGCTGGCGAGCGCGACGTGGACCGGCACCTACAGCCTCAACCCCGCCCTGCTCGGCTGACGCCATGGAGCTCAACGTGGCGACGGCGCTGCGCGAACGCGCGGCGGCGTCGCCGCAGGCGCTCGCGCTCGTCGATGCGCGGACCGGCGAAGTCCAGCGCTACGGCGCGCTCTGGTCCGCCGCGTGCGGGGTGGCGGAGCGCCTCGCCGCGGCTGGCGTCGTGCCGGGCGACGTCGTCGGCGTGTGCGGGGCCAACGGCCTGTCGTTGGTCGCCGACGTCTACGGGGTTCTGGCCGCCGGCGCGACGTTGATGCCGATCTCGCCGCGCGACGCGCCGGTCGCCGTCGCCGAACGCCTCGACCGAGTGGGCGCTCGCTGGCTGCTCGGCACCGACGAGGGACGCGCCGGCACCCTGCTCCGCCGCCTCGTGGCCGACGGCGACGGCACCCGGACTTGGCTGCGCTCCGCTCCTTCCGAAGCACGCGCGGACGCGGGTGCCCCGCCGCCGCCGTACGACTGGCCCGCGCCGCGACGCGCAGAAGACGCCGCGCTGCTGCTGTTCACGTCGGGTACGACGGGCCGATCGCGCGGCGTGCGCATCGGCCACGGCGCGTTGGTCGTCCACACGCGCGAGCTGGCCCACGGGCGACTCGGACTGCGGCCGGACGACGTGATCTGGGGCGCGTTACCGCTCTCGCACTCGTTCGGGGCCCGAATGGTCCTGCTCGCCGCCTGCTTCGCCGGAGCGCGCGTGGTGCTCGTCCCGCATCCCGATCCCGCCACCGACGTCGAGGCCTGCGCACGCCACGGCGTGACGTGGATCCCGGCTGTCCCGACGCTGCTGCACGGACTCGCCGACGCGGCCCGGTCGCCGCTGCCCACGTTGCGATGGTGCCTCTCGGCGGGCGCCCCTCTCGCCGAGCCGCTTCGCCAGCATGTGGAGGCCCGGCTCGGCGCCCCCGTGTACCAAGGCTACGGCCTGACCGAAGCGAGCTTCTGCACCGTCGATGCGCCGCCGGATCTGCCGACCGCGGGCTCGGTCGGGCGGCCGGCGTGGGGCGTGCGGGTCCGCGTCGTCGCGGCGGGACGCGAGCTGGAGCCCGGGCAACGTGGCGAGATCGAGGTGCGAGGCGTGCAGCGGATGCTCGGGGACACGAGCGAAGACCTGCCGGTCGACGCCTGGCTCGCGACCGGCGACGTGGGCTACCTGGACGCGGACGGCAAGCTCTTCGTCGTCGATCGGAAGAAGGACCTGATCCTACGCGGCGGGCACAACGTCGTGCCGGCGGAGGTCGAGGCCGCGCTGCTTTCGCTGCCCTCGATCCGGGCGGCGATCGTCGTCGGCGTCCCTGACGGCCGCCTCGGCGAGGCCGTCGTCGCGGCGCTCGAGCCGCACGATCCGGAGGCTGGCTGCGACCTCGCCGCCATCGACCGCGCGCTGCGTGAGCGGCTCGCCGACTGGCAGCGGCCCTCGCGCTACGCCATCTCGGGGAGCCTGCCGGTCGGCGGTTCCGGCAAGCTGCTGCGCCGCGCCGTCCGCGACGCCATCGCGGACGGCAGCCTCCGCACCGAGGCCCCTTGAGCGACCGCCTCCTCCACGCCGATTTCGTCCGCATCGTCGCGTCCCACACCCTGGCGGCGCTGGGCTGGAGCAGCATGTTGTTGCTGCCGGTCTACCTCGCCCACGTCGGCGCCAGCCGAGCCGAGATCGGCGCCATCATGTCCGCTTCGGCCATGGCGGGGCTCCTGGTGCGGCCGGCGGTGGGCGTGCTGCTCGACCGTTGGGGGCGCCGGCCGGTCATCGCAATCGGCGCCACCGTGCAGGCGATGGCGATGGGCGCCGTCGCCGGCATCGAGGCACCGGACGCCTTCGCCTTCGGAGTCCGGTCGCTCTTCGGCCTCGGCACGGCCGCCGTGTTTACCGGCTACTTCACGTTGGCGACCGATCTCGTGCCGACGCGACGGCGCACCGAGGGCATCGCGCTGTTCGGCATCTCCGGTCTCGTCCCCTTGTCCATCAACCCGCTCTCGCAGACGATCGGGATCGACGCGCCGGCGCTGCGCTGGTTCCTGCCTGCCACCGGCGTCTTGGTGTTGCTCTCCGTGTGGCCACTCGCCGGCATCCGTGAGCGACCGCGTACGACAGGCAAAGGTCCGGGCGGCCTCGCCGTGCTGCGGGCACTCGGACGTCGGCCACTGTGGTCCGCCTGGGTTGCTACGCTGGCCTTCGCCACGCTCGTGGTGGTCTTCCAAGCCTTCGCGACGGTGACGGCGCACGCACGCGGCATCCCGCGCCCTGCCGATATCTGGCTGAGCTATGCCATCGGCGCGGTGGCCGTGCGTCTCTTCGGCGCGCGCCTGCCGGACCGGGTCGGACCGCACAACCTGATCGCACCGGCGATGGCGGCGCTGGCCGGCGGCATCTTGGCGCTGGCTGTAGCGGCCGATCGCGAGGCGGTGCTGCTCGCCGGCCTGCTCGGTGGGCTCGGCCACGGAATCGGGTTCCCCGTGTTGACGAGCCAAGTCGCGTCGCGCTCGCCGGAGTCGATGCGCGGCTCGGCGCTCGCGGGGTTCACCGGGCTCTGGGATTGCAGCTTCCTCATCGCGCCGCCCTTGCTCGGACGAATCGCGGATCGGGACGGTGACGCGGCCATGCTGACCACCGCCGCCACGCTGGCGGTGTTCGCGCTCGCGGCGTGGATGGCACTCGAGGCGCGCTTCGGCGGCGCATCGCGCGAGCTCGACGCGGAGGCCTGACCTCAGCCTTCGAGCAAGGTCCGCTGGACGACCGGACCTCCGCGCACCTGCAGCCAGCGGGTCGTAGCCGGCTCACGGTACGGGAGCGCGCCGCTGCCACGCTCACGGCGGACCGAGACCAAGGTGGCCGGTCCGATGCTCCGCTGCCACGCCGCGGCGAACGCCTCGGCCATCTTGCGCGAGGTGCCCAGCGCGATCGGAAGCGGCAGCAGCCCGATCGGCTCGAACGCGCCCGCATCCTGCGGTTCACCCTCCGACGTCGGGCGGGCCGCGCCGACCTCGAGCGCGTAGACCGGTGTCGGCGAGCCGGACAACACTTGCTGGAGCGCCGCCGCCATCCGTGCCCTCCCGACCGCGTCGCTTCCCCGCAGGCGGACACGCACCGGGCCCCCCTCCGCGTCCGGTGCCTCGAACTCGACCCGCACCTCCCGTAGCCGCCGACCCGCCTCGCGTGCGGCGGCGACCGTCACCTGCAGGAGCGCGGTCTGCAGCGCATCCGGGGCCAGCCCACGCAGCAAGGCCGCGAGCGCATCCCGCTCGCGCCGATCGCGCATCCAGACGGTCGCGGAGAAGACGGCACCGACGAGCGCCACCCCCGCAGCACCGAGCACACCGACGCCCGAAGCGCCCAGGGCGACGCCGGCGAGCACCATGGCGGCACCGCTGGCCTGCGCCACCCGCCGACGACGTCGGCCGGCGACACGCTCCCGCCAGGCCCGGTCCGCGAGCGTATGCTCGGCACCCGTGAGCCGGTCGGCAGGCAACACAGCGGGCTTGCCCGCCTCGCTCGTCGACGGGGCCGACGTGGCCGGAGCCGCCCGCTCGGGCGCCTCTGGCGTCGGCGGCTCCACGCGCACCTCGAGCAGCTCGTCGTCGCCGACCGGCTCGCCGAGCCGCCAGCGCGCGCGCGCCGGCCCGCGCGCCTCCGACAACGCCCACAGCTCGGCACCTACGACGTCGAGCCGGCCCGCCACGGCCTGCGCGTCCCCGCGGAGGCCGGGGTGGACATGGCCGGCGCCGCGTTCGAGCGAACCATCGATGGACGGAGCATGAAAACGCTCGTGTTTCGCAAGGAAGCGCCGCAAATCGGCAAGTCCTACCTCCGATGCGCTCGGGACCGCGGGCACCGCGACGACATCCCAGAGGTGGGCGACCTTCTCCGGGCGCTCGTCGTGCAGACGCAGCGCGCGCCCACGCAGTTGGTTGACGGCGACGTGGCTGCGTGCCGAGGTCAGATCGACCAACGTGTCGAGCGCGCGACAGTCCCAGCCCTCCCCGAGCAGCACCCGCGTGCCCACGATTGCGTGCGCCGTGTCTCGCTCCAGCAGCCCGGTCAGGGCGCGCAGCAAGACGCCCTCGTGGTTGGGCAAGCGCACGCGGACGTAGGGCGCGGCCCCGCCCAACTGCTCGGCGGTGAGCGGCTCGACATGCAGACCGACGGCGAGCGGACCCAGCCGATCACGCAACGCCGCGAGCAGCTGTGATGCAATCCATTTCTCCTCACCTGTAGCGAGGATCGGAAGCAAGTCGCAAAGCTCTTCATCCTGAATGATCGCACGAAATGCGCCAATCGCGCCGGGGACGAATTCGGCGTCGTCGTCTTGCCGACCGCCTGCGCCGCCCGATGCGGTGCGGACGAAGTCACAGATCACCGCGGCGCAGATCTCGTCCCCGAGCAGGCGCCACTCCCGCCGCAGAACGTCGAGCATCCCGACGATACGGGTGCGCGAAGCCGCCAACAGGTCGGCCAGCTCGCCGCCGTCCTCGCCACCGCGGAGCCCACGGCGTCCGACGCGGATCCCCAACGGGCGCAGCGCCTCGGCGAGCGCGTCGAGGCTGGCGCGTGCGCTTGATGCAGCGACCGGCCGGTCCGAGGCCTCGGCAGTCGGCGTGAGGACGTGCACGACGTAGTCGTCGACCAGGGCGTGGAGGTCGGCGCGCGTCGGCGGGAACGACATCTCCGGCATCGGGTACACGTCCGCGGGTAGCTCGAGCCCTTCACGCCGCAGGTAGCGACACAGGCCGATGCCGAAGTCGGCCTCCTTGTCGAAGAACGTCAGGACGTCGTCGTAGCCGCGCTCGCGCCGGCCCGGCGCGATGGTCGTGCGCTCGCGGGCGTGATGCAGCAGCCCCGGCACCCAAGTGTCAGCCCCCTCGCCGACGCTGTCGCGGGCAGCGTCGAGCCACGCGGACCAGCGGGCGTCAGCGCCGGCGATGGCTTCCTCGGCGGCCTCTTCCGGCCGCACGAAGACGGCGAGGTCGCGGAACGGCACGAGTGCGCCCTCGCGGACCGCCCCGACCAGCGGGATCTCGTGCGTGACCGATCCGACCAAGCGCTCGAAGCGGCGGCGCTCCTCGGCGCTGGCGTCCTCCGGCGGCGTCGCCGTCAGGCCGAGCACGGCGGTCCCCGGAGCCGCGTCGAGCAAGGCGCCGATCGCCTCGGCCCACCACGCCGTGAGGTGGTGGCATTCGTCGAGCACGAGCAGCGGCTCGGCTCGGGCGTAGCGCTCGTGGAGTCGGGCGACGGCGGGCGCGAGCCGCTCGGCGACATCCTCGCCGCGCTGCAAGGCGCTCGGTCGCTGGCGCGTGAACGCTTGATAGGTGGTGACGAGGAGCAACGGCATCCGCTCGTCTTCACTCGGCAACTCGTCGACGACCCGCTCGGCGAGGCGCCCGCCGAAGTGGCCGCCGAAGTCGATGGCAAAGTGCAGCAGGGTCTCACGCCACTGCGCCGCGATGGTGCGGGTGTTGGCGAGCACGACGATGGGGCGCCCGAGTGTCAGGGCCACGAACAGGCCCATCAGGGTCTTGCCACTGCCGGGCGGCGCGACGAGCTGCAGCCGACGCTCACCCTCTTGGGCGGCCCGCAGCAGTCGCGCGATGGCCAACTCCTGGTAGCGCCGCCACTGCACCGCGAGGTCGAGCGGATGCGGCGGCCGCTCCCCGTCGGCGGAGGCGGCTCCGGTCGCGCAGTGGTGCGGCTCTTCCGGCTCCTCGTCGTCCCAGTCCTCGCTCACGCGGCCGGCTCCTCCTGGGCGACACGCGCCACGAGCACCGCCGAACCATCAACCGACGCCCCGCCGAGGGAACGATGCAGCATGGCCGGCGGCGCGACGCCTGCCTGGCGCAGCCCGTCGAGCACGCGCAGCGTCACGTCCGTCTCGAGCGCCTTCTCGTAGTGCAGGTCGAGTACGTAGACCTTCGCCCGCAGGCGAATCGCGAAGTACCCCTGGTGCACGACGCTGTTGACCAGCACGGCCCAGGGCTTTTCGAGGAACGCGTAGCGGCTGGTGGTGAGCGCGTCGGCCACGATTTGGCGAGCGCGCGTCACGTCCTGGTCGACGCCGATGTAGAAGTCCATCTGGATCAGCATGTCGAGCGCGCCGGCGTTGCCGCACGCCACCGCGTCGGTGAGGAATTTGTTGTTGGGAATCGTCACGAGGTTGTCGTCGAGCGTCACCAAGCGCACGGAGCGCAGGCCGATGCTGCTGATTTCTCCGTAGTAGCCGCCGAATGCGACGCGATCACCGACCTGGAAGGGCCTGTCGATCAGGATGGTGATGCCGGCGAGGATCGACGACGCGAGATCCTTGAAGGCGAAACCGGCGGTGACGGCGATGGTGCCGCCCAAGGCGAGCAGGGCCTGGTCCGAAAGCTTGAAGGCGAGCGGGACGGCCGCAGCGATGGCGCCGATGTAGATGCCAAAGCGCGCCATCGTGCCGAATTGCTGCAGCAAGAGCCGCCACTGCGTGAAGCGGACGCCGGCGCGCTCGACCGTTCGGCCGATCAGGCCGGCGACGACCCAAGCGCCGGCGAGCACCATGAGCGCCGGCAGCAGGCCTGTCGGCCGGATGAATTGGAGGAAGTTGGCCGCTTCTTCGCCCAGCTTCGGCCCCTCCTATCGCACCAATAGGTGCTTGCGCTGCAGGTAGCGCACCACGGCCCGCATCCAGTGGGCATCGACGCGGAATCGGCGCTTGCCGTCCTCGTCCGGCTCGCTGCGCAGGATGCCCCGGCCCTCGAGCCATCCGAGCACGCCGACCAGCACTGCCTCGGTCTCGAAAAGGACGGCGCCGGCCTCGGCGGCGGTGAGTCCGTCGTGCACCAGGACGGCGTGCAGCGCGAAGCGGGCCTGCGCGCCGAGGCTCTCCAGCGCGTCGACGCTCGGCGCCGCGAACAGGCGCACGTTGACGTCCGTCGGCCCGTAGGGGGCCAGCGAGCGGGCCCAGAAATGCAGCACGTCGCGAGGGTTTCCGTCCGATTGATCCCAGAGCAGCCGCACGAAGCGCTCGCCGATTCGGACGCCCTCGACCAGGGCGTCGGCGACGTCGAGGTCCGGATCGACCAAATCGTCGAAATGCGCCGTGAAGCCGGAGCGGTGCATGCGATCGGCCACCAACTCGCCGATGCGATCTTCGTCCCAGGCACGCAACATCACGCGCCGGGTGAAGAGATCCCGATCGCCTCGCAGTTGCGCGACGCGGCGGTGCGCATGGTCCGAGTAGGCGAGCATCCAGCCTACGCGCGGCATCGACCGAGCCACCAAGGTCGCCAAAGCGTCGTGACACGCCATCCCGCCCATCGCCTTGCGAACCACGCGGCCTGCGTTGTCCAGCACAACCAGCCGTCGGGCGCCGTGCCCGAGCGTTTCGCCCAAGGCCGCGGCGCTGCTCCGCGCGGCAGCCTCGGTCTCTCCGAGCGCATCGGCGAGCAACGCGACCAGCGCGGTCTCGTCGTGCACGCCGCGTGGTACCTCGATGCGCACGATCTCGGGCGGCGCATCGACGGCCGCGATCTGGGCGCAGACGTGGTCCAGCCAGCTCGTCTTGCCCACGCCCCAGCCGCCGACCAGGGCCAGGGCGAACGCGCCGCCGCCGCCGGACCAATCGACCACGGCCTCGACGACGTCATCGACGGCCTCCGGCTCCCCGATGAAGGCGTCCGGCGCGACAGGAGCCTCGGCCAGGACTTCACGCAGCGCCGGCGGGAGCTGAGCGACGTCGGCGACCGGCTGCGAGAGACCGAGCGACTGACGCTCGAGCCGGCGCCGGAAGACGTAGGCCAGGCCGCGGCGGGTCTGCTCGAAGCGCAGGGAGATCTCGCCCACCCAGGCGGCGATGCCCGTCACCGCGACGGCAGAGAACGCCGCGAGGGCGACCAGCACGCCGAAGGAGCGCTCGCGGTTGCGTTCGACCACGGTCGCGAGCGAGCCGCTCGGGTACGCGCGCAGGTAGGCGGCGCAGATATCCTGCTGCCAAGCGCGCACCAAGAGCAGCACGATCGGGATCGCGAAGATCCACGAGAGGCGAACCACCAGCATGTACAGGTAGCCGCGACCGAGCAGGTGCGACGCGAGCGCGAGCGTCAGTGCGACGGCAAGCCCGAAGCGGGCGCCGAGGCGCAGCGACGCGAGGATGCGCTCCGAGAGCTCCGGCGAAATCTCACGACGCGCGGCATCGGCCGCCGCCGCCGTCAGGAAGCGGTGCGCACCGGCGAGCAGCAGGCGATACAGCGCCCAATCGAGGAGCAACTCGTAGACCAAGTCGAGTTCGGTCGCGACGTCGGCACCGAGGACGACGCGAAAGAGCAGCATCACCGCGAGGACGATGAACAACTCGCGTCCCAGCGTCAGCACCAATCGCGTGGCCCAATAGCCGAGTCGTGCCGGCGTGCTGCGCCGCTTCCGCTGGGCGAGCCAGCCCGACAACGCCTCGATCAGCGGACGCCAGCGCCGCCGCAGCAGCAGCCAGGCCAAGGCCGCGAGCAGGAAGCGGAACAGCGAGCCGAGGATGGTGCCGACGCGGACCAGAAGGGTGTCGAAGGAGTCCGGGATCTCGAGCAAACGCAGCCGCGACGTCGGGTACCATTCCGCCATCAGGCGCAGGTGGCGCAGCTCGCGCAGGAGCTGCCGAACGCCGGCACCGGTGAACCCGAACAGTTCGTCGCGCACGTCCGGGCTCATCTTCGCGATGACCTCGGCGCGCAAGTCCGTGAGGCGCTGCAGATGGTCGGCAAGCTCCGCCGCACCGCCCTGCACCAAATGGCGCTCGTCGGCGAGCAGGCTCGCGCGGCGAGAGTCCAGGGTGTCGTGCGCCAGCGCGAGGGCGCGACGTTCGGCCTCGTCGGCTCCGTCCAACGGCGGCGTCAGCAGCGCCGGCGGGGATAGAGGCGCCGGCAGCTGGCTCTCGACACCGCGCACCTTGGTGAGCGCCTCGGCGAAGGCGTCGCGTCCCTCTTCGAGCGCGCCGACGACCTCGTGGAAGAGCGCATCGGCCTGCTGCGAACGCAGCTGCGGATCGCGCGCACGGGCGACCAGCACGGCCTCCCGCTCGACCAAACGACCGATCGCGCCGCCCTGCTCTTGCTGTCGCTTCGCGAGCGCACGCTGGGCCTGCGCGAGCGCGAGGCGTTGCGCCTCGATGCGGGCTTGCTCGGCGGCGACCGCGCGCGCCACCTCCGAGGCCGCCTGCTCGGCGCGCAGCAGCGCGTCGGCCTGTGCGCGCTGGGCGCGTGCAGCCTCGGCTTCGGCCTCGCGGACGCTCTGGGCTGCGGCCGCGACCTGGAGTTGCGAGCTCAGCCGGGCCGTGTCCAACGCCGAAGCGCTCGGATCGTCGGTCGGCGGTGCGGTCGGCAAGGCGCGACCGGCGGGCGTTGCGGCTTCCGGAATCGCGACAGATGTCGCCGGCACGGGCAGGCCGGCGGCCGCCGCGGCGCGCGTCAACGGATCGGGCAGGCGCAACGCGTTCGGCTGCTGCGCCTGAACGCTCGCGCCGACCACGAGGCACAACCCGAGCAGCACCGCTCGCACATCGCGCGTGACCGTCTTCGCCCGCAAGTGCATCCGACCTCCCGGCCGAAAAGCTACCCTGCCGCCCCGCGCATTGCACGCCTGCGCAGGAGCGCTGCGAGCGCGAGGACGAGCGCGAACGGCCAACCGCCCGTGCCAGCAGGCGCGGACGTGCCCGCGCTGCAACCGCTCGGGGCGGCGGACGCGAGGTTGTTGCCGGCCGAGCCCGTGCCGAGGCCGTCGTCGCCGCCGACGCCCGTACCATCGAGGCCGCCGTCGCTGCCGTCCTCGGCTCCGCTGCCGGTGTCGGCACCTGCGACCGTCTCGCCGCCTTGCGTGTCGACCGGGAGCGTGGAGCCGTCTTCGCTTGGGCCGGCGTCGCCGTCCACCGGAGCCCCACCGTCGTCGCCGGTCGCGGCGTCGGCGCTGGCCCCCCCCGCATCCGCGCTCGCGGCGTCGGCGCCCCCCGCGTCCGTGCCTCCGGCATCGGTCCCGCCACCGGCGTCGGGCACGTCGACGACCGCGCAAGCGACCTCTCCGGGGTCGCCGCTGCAGATCGTCCCGGACGGGCAAGTCTCGAGCGTCCGCTGTCCGTATGCGTCGCAATGCGCGACCGTGGCCGCGTCGACGCAGTCGGCGTGCGCCTGCAGCGTCTTGCCGGCAGCGGGGGCGCAGGCGGGGTCGGCGCAGGCCGCGATGCCGCCCTCGGCCGTGGCGCAGACCTGCGATCCGGCCAAGCAGTTCGAGATCGTGATCTTGCCCTTGTTGCACAGGCCCATGGCAAGCGGTCCGAGGTCCGCGACGCAGATCGCCTGCACGCCGCTCGGCGGACAATGCTTCGAGACGCACCGCAGGCCATCGGCGTCGTTCACGCAGGTGCCGGCGTTGGCACCCGAGAGCTTGGCGCAATCGGTCTGTGAGCAGTCCTTGGCCACGATGGCGGTGCCCTTGCAGCCGGGCGCGCAGGTCGTCGGCTCGCACGTCGCCTTGCCGAGCGTGCCCTTGCAGATGGTGTCCGCGGGGCACGCCTTGAGCTTGATGTCGCCCTTGCTGTCGCAGGTGTAGCGCTTGCCGTCCGGCAGGCAGACGTCGCCCGCGGTCGGCTCGACGTTGGCCGCGCTGGTGCAGAACGCCGACACGCACTTCGGGCTCGGGCTGACCACCGTCGAGCAATAGGCCCCGTACGCGCCACAATCTCCGACGTTGCAGCTGGCGTCGGTGATCTTGTTGCCGTTGCAGCCGGGCGTGCAGGTCTTGATCGCAGCGAAGGCGTCGAGCGCCTTCTGGTCTCCGTTCCAGCGGTTGGTGTCGACGTTGCCGTTGATACCATCGACCTTGCCAGTCGAGCTGTACTGCCAGAAGAACCACTTCTTCCACGGATCCGCGATCTTCGGACAGCAGTTCGTGCAGTATTGCGCGTGCCAGAGCGGGTTGTTCACGAACGCGCTGCTCTTGACGTAGTCCTCCCAGAAATACGCGCCGGTGTAGATCATCGGCACGCGGCCGGTCTTGGCCTGCACGTGCGCGATCCACTTGCCGACCGCGGCCGCGAGCTGCGCCGGCGTCGCGCTGCCCTTGGACTCGACGTCGATGACCGGCGGCAGATCGCCCGGCTTGAGCGTCCCCATCATCTGCAGCATCAGGTTCGCCTGCGCGACGGGATCCACATCGGGCTCGAAGTATTGGTAGACGCCGCAGCGCAGGCCGACCTCGTGGCAACGCTTCCAATTGTACGCGAACTTGGTGTCCGCCTTCAGCGCGTGCGCCGCGCGCATGATCACGTACTGCTGGCCGGTGGCTTTGACCTTGTCCCAGTTGATGTCGAGCTGCCAATACGACACGTCCAGGCCGTGCAACGTGACCGGGCCCGGGCAGACCGTCGTCTTGGCCAACGCCGCGGGCGCCACCGCCAACAGCGAGAGCAGCCATCCGGCCGCAGCGACGGCGAGGGATCGCGACGAGAAGCGGTGTGCCGAGCGCGTCATCGGCGGCTCCAGGCGCGTCCGGCGGCCTCGGCGCGGTCGGCGTCGTCGAACGCCCGCTCGGCGGCGAGCTCCCACCCGTCGGGTCCCATGCGCGCGAAGACCAGCACCCGCTGCCCCGGTCGCGGCGGACGCGTCAGGCGCGTCGCGTGCGCGGGCTTGCGCCGATCGGCGCAGCCGGCGTCACCACGACAGCGGGTCCAGGCCGCCAGGTCCCCGCGCCAATCGTGCTCGTCGAGCAACAGGTCCGCGGGCAGTTTCGAGTCGCCGGCGACCCACGCGAGCTCGCGCAGCCGCCACCGCAGGCGGATGAAGTCGGCGCCGGCCCCGGTCCGCACGGGACGCTGACGCGTCGCCGGATCCGCGACGGTGGCGAGAAAGACGGCGTCGGCGCGGCGCACCGTGGCGAGAAGCTCGGCGTCCGGGGCTCCCGCTCGGTCCGCCCCCGCGCGCTGTGGCCCCGCAACCGCGCCGCCGGCGGCCGTCAGCAGGCCGGCAACGAGCGCCACGGCCCAGAGCGCGCGATGGTGGATCGGGGATTCGAGTCGACGGATCATGCTGGCCCTCCCACGCGCCACGATAGCGGAAGCCGCGCGCCTTGCGAGCCCCGAATTCGCGGCGCATGCTGGCGGTCCCATGCGCTGGCCCGCCCTCTCCATCGTCATTTTCGCCTACAACGAAGCCGAGAACGTCGGCCCCACAATGGTGGAGACGGCCGCGTGGCTGCAGGACCACGTCGATGATTGGGAGATCGTGGTCGTCGACGACGGCTCCTCCGACGGCTGCGCCGAGGCCGCCCGCGCGGCCGCAGCCCCCTATGGCGAGCGCGTGCGCGTGGTCGCCTATCGGCCCAACCGCGGCATCGGCGGCGCGCTCAAGACCGGATTCGAAGCCGCGTCGCGGCCTTGGGTGACCCAGTTGCCGGCGGACGGGCAGATCGCCCCCGCCGAGGTCGGTCGCCTGCTCGACGTCGTGCGCGCCGACCCGAGCCTGGACTTGGTGACCTGCCACTTCCCCGATCGATTCGAGGAGGCCGATTCACTCGATCGCAAGGTCTTAAGCGAGGGCCTCAAGGCCGTCATGTGGGCCGCCACCGGTGTGCGACGGCGCTTCGACGGGGTGTACCTGGCCCGACGTGCGCTCTTCGATCGGGTGCAGGTGCGCGCCGAGAGCTTCTTCTTCAACTTCGAATACCCGATTCGGCTGCTGCGCGCGGGTGCCCGCGCCGGCGAGACGACGATCCACGTGCGCCCACGGCGCTCGGGCCACTCCAAGGTCAAGAACGCCCGCACCATCGCCCGCGTCGCACGCGAACTGATGCGCCTGGGCGTCGAACTGCGCCTCGAAGACGTGCGTACGCGGGTAGGAGGCCGGTGATGAGCGAGGCTCGGGCCGAGGCAGAAGCCGTCGGGCGCGAACACGGCGCCTGGCTGCTCGCGCGCGTACGCAAGAACGAGCGCCGGCTGGCGCGTGCGCTGCGCGAGGCCGACACCGACGCCTACCGCGTCTATGACCGCGACATCCCCGAGGTGCCGCTGACGGTGGATCGCTACGCCGACCACCTGCACATCGCCGTCTGGAGCCGGGGCGCCGAGCGCGACCCAGAGCTGCGCGAACGCCGAATCGCCGCCGCTATCATCGGCTTGGCCGACGGCCTCGGCGTCCCGGACGCCCACGTACACGTCCGCGAACGCGCACGGCAACGCGGCACCGCGCAGTACGAGCGCCGCGACCGCGGCGAGCCCACGCGCCTGCTGGTGCGTGAGGCCGGGCTGCAGTTCGAGGTCGACCTGGACACCTACGTCGACTCGGGGCTGTTTCTCGACCATCGGATCGCGCGGCGTCGCGTCGGCGCCGCCGCAGCCGGTCGACGAATGCTGAATCTCTTCGCCTACACCGGCGCGTTCAGCGTACACGCGGCCCTGGGCGGCGCCTCGACCACGACCAGCGTCGACCTCTCGACCACGTATTGCACCTGGGCCGAGCGGAACCTGCGCCACAACGGCGTCCGCGCGGGAGACGCGCACGCCGTGGTCGCCGCCGACGTGCTGCAATGGCTCGAAAGCGCCCGACGCGCCGGCGCCCGCTACGACCTCATCGTGTGCGACCCGCCGACGTTCTCGAACAGCAAGCGCGCTCGCGCCACGTTCGACGTCGACCGCGACCACGCCGGCTTGCTGCGTCGGACCCTCGAGCTGCTCGCGCCGGGTGGCACCCTGCTCTTTTCCACCAACAGCCGCCGCTTCGAGCTCGACGCGCGGGTCTTCGACGGGCTGTTGTGGCGCGAGACGAGCGACGAGACCGTCCCGCCGGATTTCCGCGATCGCCACATCCACCGCTCCTGGATCGCCGAGCGTCCGTAGCAGCCGCCCACCGGCTCGACTTCGAGCGAAATCGCCCATTCGCCGGCGAATTCGGCCTGGAGTCGCCGCCGGGGGCGTGGCATCCTCCCGGCCCCGCTCTCGAGGGCGTCGGAGGTGCCGAAATGCGCGTATGGGTCTCCTTCCTGCTGCTCTGCTCCGTGGCCGCGGCCGGCTGCTCCACCCCCTCCTCCGGCACGCCCTCCGGCAGCGCCGACGGCACCGGCAGCCAATTCGGCGACGGCTCGCTCGGCGACGGCGAGAGCGCCGACGGCAGCGGCGACGCGGCCGACACCATCGCCGACGCCGGCCCCTGCACCGAAGGCGAGAAGCAGTGCCACGGCGCGGTCGCCGTGAAGTGGTGCCAAGCGGGGAAATGGGAGTTGCTCGACCTCTGCCAGGGCGGGCTGGTCTGCAAAGAAGGCGCGTGCGCCGTGGTCGCCGACTGCAAGCCCGGCGAGGTCGACGGCTGCTACGGTTACACCCAGCTCAACGTCTGCACCGAGGACGGCAAAGCCTACAAGCCGGTCGACTGCGCCGACGGCGAGCTCTGCGTCCTCGGCAAGTGCAAGGTCGTCGCGTGCGTGCCGGGCACCAAGGAATGCGCCAGCGAGAGCCAGGTGCGCGTCTGCAAGGAAGACGGCGAGGGCTGGGCGGACGCCACCGACTGCAAGTCCGGCGCTTATTGCCTCGGCGGCACGTGCGTCAGCCTCTGCGAGCAGAACAACAAGGTCGCGAGCAACGTCGGCTGCGACTATTGGACCGTCGATCTCGACAACGCCGACGACAACATGGGTCTACCCGGCTTGTCCGAGAACCCGATGAACGTCCCGCACTCGGTCGTCGTCAGCAACCCGGGCATCTACGACGCGGAGCTGACGTTCTTCGTGCAGCCGCCGTGGCAGATCACCCTGCCGAGCAACGTCGTGCCGGCCGGCAAATCGGTCGAGCTCAAGATGCCGGTCATGAACGTCGACGGCGACTCGATCTCGGCGAAGGGCATCTACTTCAAGTCGACGCAGCCGGTGGTCGCGTACCAGTTCAACCCGTTCAACGCCGAGAAGGCGTTCTCGAACGACGGCTCGCTGCTCCTACCGCAGAACGCGCTCGGCAAGGAGTACTACGCGATCACCTTGGGGAGTCGCCCCGACATCGGCATCCCCGGCATGAACATCCCTTCGCAGAACGGCTACTTCACGGTCGTCGCGGCGATGCCCGGCGAGACGACCGTGACCGTGACGATCTCCGGCAAGGGCTACGTCAAGAGCAACCCGGTGACGAAGCTGCCGATCAACAAGGGCCAGACGGTCTCGTTCAAGCTGAAGCAGTACGACGTCCTCAACCTCGAGGGCTACAGCGCCGGCTTCAACGTCGCCGATCTGACCGGCAGCCATATCGTCGCTACGCAGCCGGTCGCCGTATTCGGCGGTCACGAGGAGGCGGTCATCGGCTACGAGAACGGCCCGGAAGAGACCTGTTGCGCCGAACACGTCGAGGAGCAGCTGCTCCCGGTCAACGCGTGGGGCACGAAGTACGTCCTGCCCAAGACCAAGTCGCGCGGTGGTGAGCCGGATATCTGGATCGTGATGGCTTCGCTCCCGGGCACGCAGATCAAGACCACGCCGTCGATCCCGGGGCTGGACGGCAAGACCCTCGCGGGCGGCGGTCAGTGGCTGCGGGTCGAGACGAAGGAGAGCTTCGTGCTCGAAACCAATGGCCCCGTGCAGGTGGCGCAGTTCATCGTCAGCCAGGGGCAGACCGATTCCTTCACCGGCGATCCGACCATGATCGTGCACTCGCCCATCAATCAGATGCGCAAGGACTACTTCATCATGACGCCCATCGGGTACAGCCAGAACTGGGCGTCCGTCCTGCGCGTGAAGGGCGCCGCGGTCTCTGTCGACGGCAACGCCATCCCCGCCAGCGACTTCAGCCCGGTCGGCAACGGTGAGTGGGAGCTCGCGTACGTCGCGGTCAAGCCCGGTCTGCACCGGTTCGAGAGCAGCGATGTCGCCTTCGGACTCTCGCTACACGGCTACGGATCGGCCACCGCCTACGGCTACCCTGGCGGCATGAACCTGCAGTAGCGGATGCTCGACGCCCTGCGCGAGAGCCCGCTCGGGTGGCTGCTCGAGCCGACCGTACTCGGCGTGCTCGCCGGCTCGAGCGTGCTGCTCTTCGTCCTTTCGTTGGCCGGCGTCCCCTTCTTCCTGGCACGGCTGCCCGAGGATTGGCTGACGCGTGACGAGCGCCAGCAACTCGGCTTGCCCTCGCGACGCGGCCCGCTGGGCTGGCTCCTGTGGATCCTGCGCAACGCGGTCGGGATCTTCCTGCTGCTCGCGGGCGTCGCCATGCTGGTGCTGCCCGGCCAAGGTCTGCTGACCATGCTCGTCGGTGTGTTGCTCACCGACGTGCCCGGCAAGCATCGCGTCGAACGCTGGATCGCCGGGCGGCCCTGGATGCTCCGAGCCATCGACGCGATCCGCGCCCGTGCCGGCGCGCCGCCGCTGCGCCGACCGCCCCCTCGCGATGGGCCGGAGCGGGTCGACTAGAGACGCGCCCGAGACAGCAGACGAGAGAACCGACCAGAACATGCAGACCTACATTTTCTTGTCGCGTCTTTAGGGGTGGACGGCGATGGGCTGCGCGCAGACGGGCCCGCCGCCGTGCTGCTGGTAGGGGTTGCGGGGCGTCGAGCCCAGCTGCAACCAGACCCCGGCGCCGGCGCCTTGCGCACAACGGAAGGCATGGACCTGTCCCGCGACCACCGGGGTGTCCGCGACGACCCCGCGGAGTCGCTGGCTCAGCACGGCGAACGCCTTGCGGGATTCGGCGATCGAGCGCTGCTCGGTGACCTTTCGCGCCGCGTCGGCCATCTCGACGTAGATGGTGCCCCGGCCGCCGGCGGCCCGCACGCCGACGTCGATGGCGGCGAGCTTGGCGGCCTCGAAATCGCCGTCGGCGAGTTGGGTGCGCAGGGTGTCGTAGGCCTCGACGATCCCTCGGACCAAGCGCGCGTCGTGGGTGACGGCAGTCGTCGCGGCAGCGTCGGCCGCGCCAGCGGGCGGCTCGGGCGATGCCGCTTCGCCCTGCTCCGCCGCGGAATCGGCTGCCGCCGGTGCAGCGACGCTCGGATCGGCCGCAGCGGCCTCGGCAGGCTCCTTCGCCGGCGCTGGTGCCGCTGGGGCCGCCGCGGCGGACTCGCTCGACGCGGCGCCTCCCGGGCCTTTCGAGCAGGCAGCGAGCCCGAGCAGGCAAAGCGAGGCGACCAAACGGACGAACATGGGCATCGAGGGCTCCGTCGCGACCACGGCACCGAGACGCATCTGGCGCCCGCGCGATCGCAGGCCGAGCATGCCGTGGCAGCGCGCTGGACACCAGCGTCACTCCGGAGGTCGAGATGTCCCGAGTTCATCGCAACGAGCCGGTCGCCCTGGTCACGGGCGCCTCCCGCGGCCTCGGCCTCGAGTTCACCCGCCAACTGCTCGAGCGTGGCGACCACGTCTTCGCCGCGGCTCGAAACCCCGCGGGCAGCCCGGGTCTCACCGGGCTCGCCGCTCACCACGGCGACCGATTGAACTTGGTCGCCCTCGACGTCGCGGACCCGGTGTCGATCGACGCCATGCACGCCCACGTCGCCGCCCGGACGGATCAGTCGACCTGCTCGTCAACAACGCCGGGATCAACAGCGCGGGCGTCCCGGAACAGCAGCGCAACCTGCGGCTCGGCGAGCTCGAGGCGGAGGGCATCTTGCGGATGGTGCGCGTCAACGCGGTCGGTCCGCTGCTGGTGACACAGGCGCTCGTGCCCCTGCTGGTCAACGCAGCCGCGCCACGCGTGCTGCACGTCTCGTCGTGGCTCGGCTCGATCGCGCGGAAGCGGTCAGGCGGCAACTACGGCTACGCGGCGAGCAAGGCGACGCTGAACATGCTCGGACGCACCCTCGCGTTCGACCTGCTCGAGCGCGAGATCATGAGCGTGCTGATGAACCCGGGCTGGGTGCAGACGGACATGGGAGGCACCCGCGCCGACCTCACGGCCGACGCCTCCGTCGCAGGGATGCTCGCCGTCGTCGCAGGGCTCGGACCCGCCGACGCCGGCCGCTTCCGTCAATGGGACGGCAGCGAGCTCGCGTTCTGAATCCGACGGCGGCCGCTCAGTCGGCGTAACGCAGCCGCAGCTCGGGGATCAGGTAGCTGTCGAATGCCCGGTCGACGTCGTAGGCCGGTGCCCACCCCCAGTCGCGGCGGGCGGGGTCGTCGTCGACGTCGGCCGGCCAGGTGTCGACGATGGCGGCGCGCGCGCGCTGCGGCTCGTAGCTGAGCTGGGCGCCCGGGAACGCGGCCTCGGCGCGCTCGCGGATCTCCGCGGCCGACAAGCTGAAGCTGCCGACGTTGTAGACGCGCTGGCTCAAGCGCTCGGCCGGCGCCGCGGCGAGTTCGACGATCGAGCGCACCGCGTCGGGCATCGCCATGAAGGGCAACCGCGCGTCGGGGCCGACGAAGCAGGCGTAGGGCTTGCCCGAGGCGGCGCCGTGCAGCAGTTCGGGCCCCCAATCGCTGGTGCCGCCCGAAGGAACGGTGACGGCGCTGACCAGCCCCGGGAAGCGGAGCGCGCGGAAATCGACGCCGCTCGGCTGGAAGTTCGCGTCGAGCTGCCCGTAGTTCTCGGAGAAATAGCGGCCGAGGTGCTCGCAGTAGAGCTTGTTGCAACCGTACATCGTGGTCGGGCGGTTGAACTGCTCCTCCCGCACGCGCCCCGCAGCGGCCTTGGCGTCGAGATCCGGCAAACCGTAGACCGCGATGCTGCTCGGGAAGACGAAGGTCACGGGGTGACCGTCGCGACGCGCCTGATCCGCGGCGAGGCGCAGCAGGTCGAGCGTTCCGCCGACGTTGACGCGATGCGCCGTGTCCGGCGTGAACTCGGACCGCGTCGAGAGGAGCGCGGCGAGGTGATAGACCTCGCGCACGGCATACTCCGAAATCAGGCGCTCGAGCAGGTTGCGGTCCAGGATATCGCCAACCAGCGAGGCCTCGCAGAGGGCGGCGGTCTCGTCGGGCAACGGCGCGAGGTCCAACGCGACCACCGCCTTGCCGCGCGCGACCAGCGCATGCAGCAGGCCCTGACCGATCTCTCCGTTGGCCCCCGTCAGCAGGGCGACGCTCTTCCGCATGGTCTGCATCTCTTTGGCGTCCGCGCGACGGCGGCACCGGTGGACGAAGCTAGTTGGGCAGGGTCTCCCACTGCACGACGATCTTGCCGGCCGCGGCGACGGCCTGCTTGATCCAGATCTTGGAGTGCCCGTCGCCGATATTGTGCTGGACCACCGCGCCCCATCCCGTGCCGACATCGGACATGTAGGCGCCGATATCGACGTTGCCGGGCAGCGAGGTGGGTACCTCGTCGAGGCTGCCGTAGATCTTCTCCACCCCACCGGACGCGAAGACCTTCATCGCCATCTGATTCGAAGCGCTCTCGCTGCCAGGCTTGAGGTCGAAGCCGCTCTGATTCTTGTAGAGTACGAGGTCGACCTTGAGGTACGACGCGTTGGACAGGACCTCACCGGTCGAGAGCACCAGCCCCTGGTTGATGGCGAGCATCGCCTCGCGAGGGCCGGTCGGACCGCCGGAGCCCGCTTCGCTCTCGCAGCCTGCGCCGAGGGCGACCAACGCGAGGGCGGCGATCGAGTTGAGGGAAAACCGAAGCGCTTGACGGCGAACGAGCATGGGCACCTCCTCCGAGGGTCGGCAGCGTCGCACGGCGAGCGCGCGGGCGACAAGGGCCGGACGCCCCGCGCGGTTCGCGGAGTTGCGTCCCGCCGCCGCTCTCGTCCAACCTCGCCGAGCGCCGCCCCGCGCTGGAGGTCTGCCGATGTCGCACCCGCCCGAGACCGGAGCCGCAGCCGCGGCGCCCCCCGAATCCGGCCTGGAGCGCTCGCTCGGCCCGTGGATGATCTGGGGCCTGGGCGTCGGCTACGTCATCAGCGGCGAGTATTTCGGGTGGAATCTCGGTCTGCCGGAGGGCGGTACCTACGGCATGCTCGCCGCCACCGCGTTGGTCACTGTGATGTACGTCGCCTTCGTGCTCAGCTACGCCGAGGTCGCGTGCGCGGTGCCACGGGCGGGCGGCGCATTCGTGTACGCGGACCGTGCGTTCGGCCGCGACGTCGGGCTGCTGGTCGGTTTGGCCCAGCTGGTCGAGTTCGTGTTCGCGCCGCCGGCCATCGCCGCTGCCATCGGCGCCTATTTCCACCTCTTCGTACCGGAGATGCCCGAGACGCTGATCGCGGTCGGCGCCTACGTGCTCTTCGTCGGCCTGAACATCTGGGGCGTGAAGCAGTCGGCGATCTTCGAGTTGGTGGTGACGGTCCTCGCGGTCGCGGAATTGTTGCTCTTCGCCGGCGTCGCCCTGCCCCATTTCGACACCGCTCGCTTCGTCGCGGACCCGCTACCGAACGGCTGGGCGGGCGTGCTGCCCGCGATCCCGTTCGCGATCTGGTTCTATCTGGCGATCGAGGGCGTCGCGAACATCGCCGAGGAGGCGCGCGACCCGCAGCGCGACATTCCGCGCGGCTTCCTGTACGCGATGGGCACGCTGGTCGGCTTGGCGGTCTTGGTCTTCTTCGCTGCGGTCGGCGTCGATGGCTGGCACAGCGTCGTCTTCGACGCCGCCGGCGAGGCGGTGGATCGACCGTTGCCGCTGGCGCTGGGCCGCATCGTCGGCGAGAACCACCCGCTTTACCACCTCCTGGTCACGGTCGGCTTGTTCGGCCTGGTCGCCTCGTTCCACGGCATCATCCTGGTCGCGGGCCGCGCCACCCTCGAGCTCGGCCGCTACGGCGTGCTGCCGCGCGTGCTCGGCCGCACCCACGCCACCCGCCACACGCCGGTACCGGCGCTGCTCGCCGTGCTCGCGGTCGGCATCGCGGCGCTGCTCACGGGGCGAACCGGCGAGATCATCACGCTCTCGGTTTTCGGCGCGCTTGTCCTCTACATCGGCGCCATGGCATCGCTGTTCCGGCTCCGGCGGACCGAGCCGGAGTTGCCGCGCCCCTATCGCGCACCGCTCTACCCCTGGCTGCCGGCGCTGGCGTTGGTCCTCGCCTTGCTCTGCCTGGTCGCGGTGGCGGTGTCGGCGCCACGCATCGGCGCGGTCTTTGTCGGCCTGATGGCTGCTGGGACGGCCCTGGGCCACGTCCTGCGCGACCGCGACTAGCCCCGCATCAGCGCCCGCCGCGCTCGAGCATGCGACGGGCTCGGCGCTCGAGCGCTTCCCGCCGCGCGTCGTGCATCAGCCGGCCCATCTCGCGGCGCATCGTTCCGAGCGACATCAACAGGCGGGCCGATTGTTTCGGCGTCAGGGTCGCCCGCAGCGCCGCGAATTCGGCCTCGCGGCGGGCGGCAGCAGCCGCGCGCGCGGTCAAGACGGCGTCGACCGCCTGCCGATACGCATCCTGGTCGGCCGAGTCGGCCTCGAGCAGCAAGTGCATGGCCTGCATCGCGCGGCGCGCCCGGACCTCGACCTCGCGGCGCTCGCGCCGTGCCCGATCGAAGACGCCCTCCACCCGCCGGGCCGTGGCTTCGTCCAGCCCCACGTCCTGACGCAGGACCCGCGCCCGCAGCGCGCGGATGCGCTCGCGCCAGCGCGCGCCGTCCGCCCCTTCGACGGCGTCGTCCGGCTCATCGTCGTGCGGCGGCGGCGGCGGAGGCTGGCCGGCGGCCACCCCCGGCGGCGGCGGCGGAGGCGGCGGAGGGGCCGCGACGGCCGACCCCGTCGTCGCGATCACCCCGAGACCGACGAGCCATCCCCACGCGCGCGGGCTGCGCCTTCGCCCGGCCTTCTCGTTCATGCTCCACCTCCGACCGACAGAACGCTCACAGCAACCCCATCGGCGCGTCCAGCATCGACTCCGCTCCCTCGAGCCCGAGCCCTTCCGATCCCTCGGCACCGAGACCTCCGTCGTCCCAGCCGCCGTCGTGGCCCAGCGCCCAATCCGAACCATCCTCCAACCACACATCCAGCGGGTCGTCGACTGTCCAGAGTGGCACCTCGACGGCGGCCTCCACCCCTTCGTCAACTGCCTCGGCGAGCTGCAACGGCTCGGCCGGCTCGGCTTTCTCCGCCCCCGGAGTCGCCGGCCCGGGCGGTCGGCGCTGCGCGACCGGCGCGGACTGCTGCGTCCCGCCGTGCGGAGCGTGGCCGTCCGGCAGAGGGCGCGCGATCCAGACGACCATCGCCGCCGCGAGCGCTCCGGCCGCCAGCCAGATCCCCGACCCGAGCGAACGCGAGCGGGCCCGGCGGCGTTCCTCCAACGACACCACGACGGCCACGGCTTTCGCCGCCGCGTCCTCGGCGCGGACCCGGGAAAACCGCGTGGCCACGGCATCCGCGGACAAGCGCGCCGCCAGGCCATCCGAGGCGGCCGCGTCCGGCCCGCTCGCTTCGAATGCGAGGGCGACCTCGGCATAGGCCAACAGGCGCTCGACCGCCTCGGCATCGGGCTCTGGCGCGCTCGCGTCGAAGCGCTCACGCACCCATTCGACATCGTGCTCGCTCATCGCGTCTCCTCCGCCAGCCCTTCTCGCAGCGCCTTCACCGCCAAGTGGACCAACGCGCGCGCCGACGCCTCGGTCGAATCGATGGCCTCGGCAATCTCGGCGTAGTCCATGCCACCATCGAGCCGCAGCATCGCGGCGATCCGGCGCTTCTCGGGCAGCGCCTGGAGGACGGCGTCGATCCGATCGGCGAGCTGCCGCGCTTGCAGGACGGCATCGGGCGTGGCGATGGCGGCTGGCGCCTCGGCGACCTCCTCTCGAATCCGTCGACGCGACTCGCCACGGACCAAGGTCATCGCCCGGGTCGCCGTGATGCGTGCCAACCAAGCGCGTACGGACGTTCCGGGCTGGTAGCGGTCGAGCTCGCGCGCCGCGATATCCAGCGCTTCCTGCACGGCGTCTTCCGCGATGCCGGGATCCCGCGCTGCGCGGGCGGCCACCCGCAGCAGCATCGCCACATGCGGGCGAACCAGCTCGGCGAAAGCGCGACCGTCCCCCACGCGAGCGCGCTCGACCAGCCGTCGTTCGCGGTCGAGTTCGAGGCCTTGCAGGACTGGCGATCCGGTGTCCACATACGAAGGATGCCGCTGGCCGCGGCGATGTGAAAACCCGCCGGCCGACGGGTCGACTCAGCGCTCGCTACGCCCGCCCGACTCCGCTGCCGCGGCCTCGATCGGCATCGGCGCGAAGGCGCCCGATTCCATCGTTCGGTAGGATTCGAGCGCCGCGCGGGCCGCGCGGAGCTCCACTTCCACGGCGTCGCAATAGGTCCGATCGGCGGCAGCCGCGTCCGGCTCGAGCTCGATACGCTCGAGGGCGAGGGCGAGTCGCTGCGCGCCCACGCTCGCGGCGCCGCCCTTCATGCGATGCGCCACAGCCGCCAGCGCGCGGACCTTGCCGCCCCGCTCGAAGCGACGCAGATCGGCAATGGCCTCGTCGGCCGACTCCAAGAAGAGGTCGATCGCCATCCGCGCGACGCTCGCGCCGCCCGCGTTGCGGAGGTTGCGCAGCGCCGTGCCGTCGATCGGCAGCCCGGAGCGAGTGGCCTCCTGCAGGATCTCCGGCGCCGCCTCGCGCGGCGGTGCGCTCGATGGCGCCGACGACGCCTCGGATTCGCCCCGCCCCGGCAGCCAGCGCGCGAGCACGCGTTCGAGCGCCGCCTGTTCGATCGGCTTGCCGAGGTGGTCGTCCATGCCGGCCTCGAGCGCACGTTCCCGGTCCTCGACCAGCACGCTCGCCGTCATCGCGATGATCGGGAGGCGAACGCTGCCGGCGCGGGACCGAATCGTGCGCGCGGCGGTGAGGCCGTCCATGACGGGCATCTGCAAGTCCATGAAGACGGCGTCGTAGGGCGTGCGAGCGACAGCCTCGACGGCGGCCGCGCCGTCCCCGACGACGTCGACCCGCAGGCCTGCCCGCTCGAGCAACCGGACCCCGATCACCTGGTTGACCCGGTTGTCCTCGGCCAGGAGGACGCGCAACTGCGCCGCCTCGCGCGCCTCGACGACCCGATGGCGCGTCATGGTGAAGCTGGCCTTGTGGCGTCGGCGCGACGCCGGTCGGGCGCCGGCGATCGCCGCGCCGAGCGCTTCACGCAGGACGGCGCGATCCAGGGGACGAGCCAGCCAAACGCCGAATCCCGCCTCCTCGATGGCCGTTAGGCTGCCCTCTTCACCGTCGGATACCAGGACCAGGGTCAATGTCTCGAGCGCGGCGCGCGCACGGACCCGCTGCGCGAGGCTCGTCGCGGCAGGATCCGCCGCCGCGGCATCGAAGATCACCGCATGGTAGGCACGCTCCTCGGCAGCCGCCTCGAGCGTGGCGAGAGCATCGTCGACCTCGCGCGAGACGACCACGTCGACGCCGAGGCTCTCGAGTGCGCTGGCGAGATCGCGGAAGCTGCGCTCCGGCGAGACCACGACCATGACGCGACACCCCTCCAGCGCAGCCGGTTGGGCCGTCGACCGGAGATCCACCGGCGCCGCCAGCGTCAGCCGGAGGTCGAAGCCGAAGCGAGAGCCCTTGCCGAGCTCCGAGCGCAAGTCGATGGCTCCCCCCATCGCCTCGACGATCTGGCGCGAGATGGCGAGCCCAAGCCCCGTACCACCGTAGCGACGCGTGGTGGAGTCGTCGGCCTGCCGGAAGGGCTGGAAGATGCGCGACTGCGAGGGGGCGTCGATACCGATACCGGTGTCGCGGACCTCGAACCGGATCGCCGCCTTGCCCGGCGACTCCGTCACCCGCGCGGGATCGGAGCGCCGCACCTCGAGCTCGATGCGACCACGCTCGGTGAACTTGATCGCGTTGCCGACCAAGTTGACCAACACTTGCCGGAGCCGGAGTGGATCACCGACCACGCGCGAGGGCAACGAGGCGTCGCGCAGGACGACCAGATCCAGCCCCTTCTCGCGGGCGAGCGGCTCGAGCAGACGCACGACATCGCTCGCGACCGTGGCCGGGTCGAAGTCGACCGCGTCGATGTGGATCGCCTGCGCCTCGGCCTTGGTGAAGTCCATGATATCGTTGACGACGAGCAAAAGCGCGTTGGCCGATCCGCGAATCGTCTCGACGTATTCGCGCTGATCCCCCTGCAGCGGAGTGTCGAGCAGAAGGTCGGCCATGCCGAGCACGCCGTGCATCGGCGTCCGCAACTCGTGACTCATCCGGGCGAGGAAGGCCATGTGCAGCTCGGTCGTCGGCGCCGCAGCTGCTTCACCGCGCAACGTGACGCTTGGCGACGAGAGCGTCGGCACCTCGATTCGCGAGATTCGATGCGCGGTGGCGCGTCGCGGCACGACGATGCGATCGGGCCGCGACGCGGCGTCGTCGCCACCGCCAGCTCCGAGGTCAATCGGCTGCAGGGGCGCAGGGGGCGGTGCCGGCGCGACGTCGGCGGGCGTCTCTGTCTCCGCCGACAACAACGGAGCGCGCCGACGCCCGACGAGGTAGCCCACGACGCCCGCGACCGCTGCCGCCACGACGACGAGCGCACCGCCTTCGACGCCGTTCAGGGCGAAACCCCGACGTCACGCAGGGCATCGGCGACGCGATGCAGCTCACTGACCTTGTCGAGGAAGCGGACGTCCGGCAGCTCCTCGGCTTTTCGCCGTAGGGTCTCGGAGCCGACCCCCGAGCAGACCACGACCGGCCCGCGCCAACCTCGCGTCCGCAGCGTCCGGAGGAACTGCATGCCGTCGAGCCCGGGCATCAACAAGTCGAGGACCATCGCGTCCGGCGCACCATTCTCGGCGATCCAGGCAAGCGCCTCACGCCCTCCCTCGACCGATTCGGCGGCGTAGCCCGCGGCGCGGCACAGCTGCGTCGCGATGCCGCGGATCGCGCGATCGTCGTCGACGACCAGGACCAACGAGCGCTCACGCGGCTCTGGCTGCGGCAGCGTGCGCCAATCCTGGTAGACGTCGGTCGACACGTTCGGCGACTCCGGCGCCGTGCCAGGGACCGTCGGATCGAACTCGAAGCGGATCAGCTTCGGCGGCCGGGCCCCAGCCAGGAATCGCGCCGCCCAAGCGCGCTCCACGTCCGGCCGAATCCGCTCGAGTCGCCGCAGCACCTCGGTCATCGTCTGTGGCCGCGCGTCGGACTTCTTCTCCAACATCGCGAGCAGGAGCTCGTCGAGCGCTGCTGGGATCCAATCGGCGCCGCTGCACCGAGACGGCGGCGTCGGAGCCTCGTAGACGATGCGCTCGAGCATCGACTCGACGTTGCGCGCCGCGAACAGGATCTGACCCGTCAACATCTCGTAGAGCATCGCCGCGAACGAGTAGATATCCGCCCGCGCGTCGACGGACTTTCCGCGCAGGATCTCGGGACTCACGGTGCACGGCGAGCCCAACATCGTGCTCGCCATGGTGCTGCGCAGCTCCGCCCGCTCGGGCGCACCCGCCGCCGCAAAGACCGGTCGCGTCAACTTGGCGACCCCGAAATCCAGCAGCCGCACCGAGAAGCCTTGCGGATGATTCGGGTCGGCGACCAGGAAGACGTTGTCCGCCTTGACGTCGCGGTGAACGATGCCGAGGCGGTGCGCCGCAGCCAACGCTCCGCCAGCCATCTCCGCGATGGCGAAGGTGTCGAGAATGTGTGGCAGCAGGCCCTCTTCGAGCTTGCCGCCGAGGTCGTGACCGTCGAGATACTCCATCACGATGAAGTAGCCGGCGAAGGCGTCGTGACCGTAGTCGAGCACCTTCACGATATTCGGATGGCTGATGACGGCTTCGGCTTCGACCTCGCGCTTGAAGCGAGCGACGGCGACCTCGTCCTTGGCGCGCGACTTGGACAGCACCTTGATCGCGACGAAGGTGGGCAGCCGCTCGTGCGAGGCCTTGTACACCGTGCCGTAGCCGCCGGTGCCGATGACGCGCTGCAGGCGATAGGTCTCGGCGACGACGTGTCCCAGCAGCGGATCGGCCTGCCGCACCAGCTGGAGCGAGGCGCCGTCGACACCGCAGAACTTGAAGCTGTCGGCGTAGCGTGCGCCGCAGTTCGGACACTCCATCATCGTCGTGTTCCCCCTGGATCGGGCATCGCTCGCCTGCGAGGGTATCGCATCGCCACCGCGGAGCGCCAGATGTCGACCTCGAGCCAAGCCCGCCTCCCCCTCCTCGCGACCCTCTACATCGCGCAGGGCCTACCGTTCGGCTACCAGGCCCACGCCCTCCCCGTCGCCCTGCGCGAGGCGGGCGTCGGTCTCGAGGCGCTCGGCTTGCTCGGTGCGCTCGCGCTTCCCTGGGCGCTCAAGCCCCTGTGGGCACCTTTCGTGGATGCGACCAGCCCGTTCGGATTGGGGCGCCGCCGCGGCTGGATCGTGCTCGCACAGGCAGGACAGCTCGTCGCGTGCGTCGCCGCCGCCATGCTCGATCCCAGCCGGCAGCCGGAAGCGCTGCTGGTGACGGTCCTCGCGATGAACGTCTTCGCAGCGACGCAGGACATCGCGACCGACGGCCTCGCGGTCGACCTGCTGCCACCGGACGCCCTCGGCTGGGGCAATACCGCCCAGGTCGTCGGCTACAAGATCGGCATGCTGGTCGGCGGCGGCCTGCTCGTCTGGTGGGCCGGCCACGCGGGCTGGGGCGTGGTCTTTCCGGCCATGGCCGGCCTGGAGTTCGCGGTCCTCCTGGTTGCGTTCGCGGCCGTGCCACGCGACGACGCCATCGCGGAGCGCGCCGAACACACTCCGCTCGGGGTCCTGGTCGGCCAGCTGCTGCAGGCTTTGCGGGCACCGAGCTCGCGGGGGCTGCTCGCGCTCGTCGCGACCTACAAGCTCGGCGAATCGATGACCGACGCCATGTTCAAGCCCTTCTTGGTCGACAACGGCATCGACAAGGGCGCCATCGGCCTGTGGATCGGGGTGGTCGGCATGGGCGCGAGCCTCGGCGGGTCCTGGGTCGCCGGCTGGCTGGTCGCCCACCGCGGTCTCGGCGCTTCGCTACAGATTGCGCTGGCCGCCCGCGCCGCCGGCATGGTCGGCGCCGTCTTGCTCGCGATCTTCGGCGTCGGCGAGGCGACCTTCGCCGTCGTCACCTTCGCGGAACATGCGGGCGGCGGCCTGCTCACGACGACGATGTTCGCGACGATGATGGCGTCGGTCGACCGGCGCTTCGGCGCGTCCCACTACACCGCGCTCGCAGCGCTCGAGGTGGTCGGCAAGGGCGTCGGCGGCGCCGTCGGCGGCTTGGTGGCCCGCCACTTCGGCTTCACGCTGACGTTCTCGTTGGGATTGGCGCTGGCGGTGGCGGTCCTGCCGCTCGGGAGCGCGGCGGTCCGCTCGTTCCGCGCCGACGTCGACGCCGCAAACGACGCGGCGTCGACGTCGTGACGCCGATCAGTTGGCGTTGAAGATGCGCAGGCGGCCTTGTTCGAGACCTCGCCCTCGAACCGATTCGCCAGCTAGCCGCGGTGTAAATCGGTGTGAGCCCAGCCGTAGAGGCCGCCGATGTGGAGCGACCAACCAGAGCTGCTGATGTGGCCTCGATTGTTCCAGCCCTTCACGTCGGCGGCATTGAAGCTCGTGTAGCCCGATGCGCAGTTACCGGTATGCGGTGTGCGGAGATCCTGCGCCTTGCTGTCGGCCGTGCAAGCCGAGACCGTCGCGAAGCTGCCGTCGACGCCAGCGGCCTTGCAGCCCTCGTCGGTGACGCCGTCGCAGCTGTCGTCCTGCCCGTCGCAGGCTTCGGTCTGCGCGGGCAACACCTCACCCACGCACTCGTTGCCGAGCTTGCCGTCCTTGCAGTAGCGCGTGCGGCCGGTGCACAGGCCCTTGCCTTCGGTGCCGTCGAGGCCGGTGTAGCAGGCCATCGTCACGGCGTTGGGCAGCTGCACGCAGCCGGTCTTCGGATCGCAGGCGTTGGCGGCACACGGATTGCCGTCGTCGCAATCGACCGCGGCGGGGTTGGAGCACGTCTGCGTGCCGGCGTCGCAGACGTCCTTGGTGCAGGCGTCGCCGTCGTCGCACGCGGCCTCGACCTTGGGCGTCGCGGCGTCCTTGCAGACCATCTCGCCGCCCTCGCAGGTCGGCTTGCCCTTGCAGGTGCGCAGG
>JBEARB010000334.1:0-13600 GCA_041163625.1 Pseudomonadota bacterium
CCCAAGAACGCTCGGGCAGCCACGGAAAATCATCGAAATGCTGCCACATCGCGTCGAGCTTGAGGTCGACTTCGATGCGCTGCGTGCCGAACGCGCTGCCGGGTTGCCAGCTCGCCTTGGCGCCGACCAAATTGCCCCAGAACGCGCCCAGCTCGCGATCGATGCTCATGTAGGTCATCGGCCGGTCGAAGCGGCTCTGGTAGTAGGGCGAGCCGCGCTGTACGTGCACCCGGTCGCGCAAGCGCAGGACCACGCTCCGCACCGGCAGCCACGAGGCCTGCACCTCGCCCGTGTGCGCGAGCAGCCCCCAGGAATCGCCGTAGAGACGGTACGAGGCCGCGACGAAGACGTCGTTCGAGAGCGCCCCGCGCAGCTGCAGTGCTCCAGCCTCGCGAATGCGCAGCGTCGGCATCCGCTCGGGCCCGGCGGTGCCGTTGGCAAAGCGCACGTAGCGGTAGACGCTGGATTGGAAGCCGTCGAGCACGCCGACCCAGGCGCTCGCCTGCGCGATCCAGGTCTTGCTCAGCACCTGCGTCACCGTCGTGCTGAGGGTGTGGCTGTCCAGATCGCGGTCGAAGGCCGGGTCGTGGGCGCGACCGACGTCCGAGTCGGTGAACGAATAGCCGACCGCGACCGTGGTGTTGCGCTGCGCGAACTCGTCGCTCCAGCCGAGCGCGACGCTGACCGAGCCGTAGTCGTTCTCGCGCGAACCGACGACGCTGAGGCTGGTCTTGGAGAGGCCGTGCGCGTACGTGACGCCGCCACCCGCCTCGCGCCGGGTCTCCTGGAAATAGCCTTTGGGTGTCGCCGCCGTGCGCACGTCGACCGAGGCGCAGGTCATGATGTCGAGCGCGCCGTGCGCGTGGATGCTCCACGACTCGCCGACCTCGGCGTCGGCGGAGAGGCTCGGCGTGACGATGCGGTTGCCGTCGTTGTCGGCGTAGACGTTGGTGCGGGCGTCGCTGTTCACGCCGAGCGGAGCCGATGCCGCCGGCCGCGCCTGCACCACCAAAGGCGCGTCGGCAGGCGCTGCAGCGCCGCGCGCACCGGCAGCGCGGGAGCCTCCCTGGTCGATGGTCGCGGCCGCGTCGGGGGCCGGCGCGTCGGCGACGGCAGGCGCAGCGGCGGGCGCAGGTGCCGGATCGGCCGGCGGATCCACCACCAACGCAACCCCGAGATCGGCAGCCGGCGCGCCCGTGGCGTGCAACCAACGGCCGACGGCGTCGTGCAGCTTCGGGCGCACCGCGTCGACCGGGCCGCGAAAGCGCAGTCGCTCGGCCTTGCGCGGCGCGCCGCCGTCGCCGTAGAGCAACCAGAGGGTGCGATCGCCTTCAGGGGTACCGTCCAATCGGGCGATCAGGACCCGGCCGAGGTCTGCCCCGCGGCGCAGCGCGTCGAGCAGGGCGACGGCAGCGGCGTCCTTGGCGTCGACGGCGAGCGCTTCGGACACCGCCGCCACCCGCGAGCGCGTCGCGCCTCGATCCAAGCGTGTCAACGGGACCAGCGCCGCGTCGTCGCGAATCGCCACCAGCGCGCGGAGCCAACCGTGTAGGCGCCGGGCGTCGTCCTCGGGCGCAGCCGCGTCGCGCTGCATCGGCAGCAACGCGACATGCGTCGGCGCCTGTGCCCACGCAGGCGCAGCGCCGGCGAGCAGCATCCAGCCGAGCCAGGCGACGAACGCCGAACGCCGCGGCATCCGTGGCGTCAATTGCATCCGCATCCGCCGCCCCCGCCGCCGAATCCGCCCGCCGCCCCCTCGCGATACTGGAAGGCGTGCTGTTCGTTGGTGAGCTCGCCGCCGTTGGCACCGAAGACCATGCAGCGATGCGCCAACTTCTCGCGCTGCCACGGCTTGACGGTGGCACACCCGCCGCTGCCCGCGACCAGCGCCAGCAACGCGGCCAGTGCCCAGCCGCGACGCGCGCGCAGCAAGCCCAAGCCGAGCACCACGGCGGCGATCAGCGCCCAGCTGCCCGGCGAGTTCGGCGTGCCGGGCGTCGCGCTGCAACCGGGCGCGGGCGGGCTCGGCAAGTCGAGCACGCCGCCGCCGACCTGCGCGTCCGCAGCGACGTCGAGGGCCAAGCCGCCGCCGACGGTCGAATCACCGCCGCCACCGCCGCTGCCGGTCTCGCCTGCTCCGAGGTCGGTCGCGGTGTCCGGCTGCGACGCGGTGTCCGGCTGCGACGCGGTGTCCGGCTGCGACGCGGTGTCCGGCTGCGTCGCCGTATCGGTGCTGCCGGCGTCGGCGCTCCCCGCGTCGGTGCCGCCGGCGTCGGGCGGCGGGTTGCTGAGCGGACAGCCGCCACTGCAACCAAAGGCTGCCGATTGCGCGGCGTCCTTCAAGATCGTGCAGTTGCAGCACGCGATCGGCGCGCCTGGGTAGACGTTGGCGTCCTGGTCGTTGCAGTCCTCGCCCTCGGGGACGCCGTCCTGGTCGGCGTCGACGACGACGGCGCAGGTGCTCACGCCGCAGGTCTGGCCGACGCAGGGATCGTTGTCGTCGCAGTCGTAGCTCTTGGTCCAGCCGTCACCGTCGGCGTTGTCGGCCGAGGGCTTGCCGAGCTGCTTGGGGTCGTTGTCGTTGCTGTCGATCGGGCATTTGCTGAAGTGGCAATACTTCTTGGCCTTGCCGGTGTCGCGCACGTAGCCGTCGTGGTCGCAATCGCAGCCCTCGCCCCACAGGCAGGAGGCGCCGGTCTTGATGTCGCAGGAGGTGTCGGCCGCCCGCGCCGGGGTCGGCAGCAGCGCCAACGCGAGCAACGCCGCGCTCGCCCACGCCGTCTGTGGCCGATGGCTGCGGCGGCGACGCAGCAGGGCCCTGAGCGCAGGCCCGAGCAGCAGCGCCGGCCACGCGGGCGCCGAGCGGGAGCGCCCCGGAGCGGCAGTGCAGCCGGTGGCCACGGCGGCCGGCGGATGGCCGACCGGGTAGACGTCGCGCTGCAGCAGGACGACCTCGTCGCCGAAGTAGTCGTTGTGCGCCGGATCGACGCTGATGCCGCCGTCGCCGTCGACCACGCCGAGATAGAACGTGCCCGAGGGGGCGGCGCTCTCGGTCGCCAGCGGCGCTCGCCATTGGAACGACCACGCGGTACGACCGCGCACGGTGGCGACGAGCGCGGCGTCGATCTCGGCTTGGCTCGCGCCCGCAGCCTGCATCGCGGCGACGTCGACGCAATCGCCGACCACGCTGGGACTGCAGACCTGCGGCTGCGCCAACGAATGCCCCGAAATGGCGGTTTTCTGGGCCATCAGCGCGGTGGTCGGGCCAGCCGGGTCCAGGCAACTGCCCGTCTCGTCCCAGCTGCCCTGGTCGGTGCAGAGCGCGCCCATCGTGCCTCCTGGTGCGGCCAAGAACTCGGCCACGAAGCCGTTGCGGTTGCAGCCACCGGCGTGCGGCGGGCAAGCCCCGTTGCGATCCAACCCACGGTGCTCTTGGCTCAGCCGCAGGTGGATCGTGTAGGTCGTGCCACTGACATAGCCGCTCTCGAACAGCCCCTCGGGCACGGACCAAAGATCGACGTTGTCGCTGCGCACCGCGCCCTGGTGGCAGCTCGCGCAGCTCAGGCCGTGCGCGGTCGGCGAGCCGGTATAGGGCAGCCCGGCACCCCCGCCGACCGAAGCCGGCTCCTCGAAGAGGGCGGTCGACGAGAACCCCGCCGAGCCGAGCGCGAGGGCCACGGCGGCGAACGCGAGCAGAGGACGAGGGTTCACGGGCAGACCGCCTCGCCGCGCACCCAGCGCAGCAGCGCCGCGTAGCCGGCGTCTTCGCGGGCGGCGAAGACGTCGCCGTCCGGTGCGTGGTAGCCCCCGCCGGCCGCGACCGAGAGCGGCTTGTCGAGCAGCGGCGAGGCCTCGCCCGCTTCGGGCAGGACCATCGCGCGGGCAGCGGCGAAATTGGCGTCGATCTCGACCTCGGTCAGCCGGGGGTGGGTGCCCGCCTCGCGCTCGCTGGCCGGTTGGGCGGCGATGGCGGCGGCGAGCTCGCCCGCCAGCCGCATCCGACCGGGTGCGAGCACCGGCATCCGCCGAGACGCGGCGCCGTGGCAAGCCGGCATCGAGCAATGCGTCTCGAGCACGGGCTCGACCTCGCAGGCGAAACCGGCCCGGTCCAGCGCGGCCCAGCCGACGGTCTCGTTCGGATCGGCCACGCAGCCCGCCAGCCACGGCAACGCGAGCGCGAACCAGCCAAGGCGCAACGATGCCGAACGGCTTGACGTCATGCGGAATTCCGAAGTCCGAGGAGGGATCGGCGCGAAGCGGGCCGAAACCGACGGCCGGACGGCGCGCACCCGACCGCGACGTCCGAAGAGGGACGGTGCGCGCTCCGCAAGACATCGTCAACGACGGAAGGATTGCAACGCTGCAAAGATGCTATTGAAATTCAAGTTCACCTGGCCTCACGACCCGCTCCGCCGCGCGTAAAGGCGTTGCGGCATGCTCCGTTGCGCGCCAGGGTCGATCCGGCGATGCTCGCCCCGGCAGCGGCAGCATCCGTCCCGCGCTCGCCACCGGTGGGGAGATCCGATGGGCAAGATGACAACCCGGCGCAAGCTCGCGATCGCGACTTGGTCCGCGCCGAGCGAAGGCAATATCTACGGCAAGCTGACCGTCGATGCCGGGCCGGCGCTCGCGTACATCGAGCGCAAGCGCGAGGAGACCGGCGAGAAGATCACCATCACCCACGTAGTCGGCAAGGCCGTCGCGGTCGCCCTCGCCCGCGCGCCCGGGCTGAACGGCCGCATCCTCTTCGGCGCCTACGAGCCCTACCCCAGCGTCGACGTGACCTACCTCGTCGCGCTCGAAGAAGGCGCCGATCTCGCCAAGGCCAAGATCGCCGACGCCGACAAGAAGAGCTGCGCCGATATCGCCCGCGAGCTCCGCACCCTCGCCGGCCGCCTGCACAAGAAGGAAGACGCGGATTTCGAGAAGTCCAAGGGCCTCATCCGCGCCCTGCCGACCTGGCTGCTGCGGCCGCTGCTCTTCGTGATCGGCTGGCTCGGCGGCGCGCTCGGCGTGAGCATCCCGGCGCTCGGCGTCGAGCGCTTCCCCTTCGGCTCGTGCATCATCACCAGCGTGGGCATGTTCGGGCTCGACGAGGGGTTTGCGCCGCCGACGCCGTTCGCGCGCGTGCCGGTCTTGGTCCTGGTCGGCGCCATCCGCGACCGCCCGAGCGTTCAGGACGGAGCGATCGTCATTCGGCCGGAGCTGACCATCACCGCAACCCTCGACCACCGCTTCATCGACGGCTTCCAGGGCGGCATCCTGGCCAAGACCGTGCGAGAGCTCTTCGACGATCCGAACAAGCTCGACGCGTGATGCCGGGAGAACCGCACATGGTCCGAAGGAGCGCGCCCGCGCTCGACGCAGGCGCGTTGACCCGCGCCACTTGGCTCGGCCTGCCCGCGCTGGCCGCCGGCGCCCTCGCCGGCCTCGGCTTGGCCGCGACCGAGGTCGGCATGCGCCCGGACCGTGCGCTGGTGCTGACCGGCCTGCTCGCGGTGCCCGCGCCGCTGCTCGTGCTGCTTTGGCTGCCCTCGCCTCCGAACGCGCCGCTGCGGCGGGCCCTCGGCGAGACGGTCGAGCGTCGGCTGCGCGCCACCGTGCGCCTTCTCCTGCGCGCGCTGCTCGCGAGCCTGGGCCTGCCGCTGGGCATCGGCATGGTCGCGCTGCTGCGCCCCGAGCAAGCCGCCGACCTCGAACGCTTCGCGCTCTGCGCGCTGCTCGGCAGCGCCGGCGCGCTGCTCGGCGGCGTCGCCACCACCGCGTGGGCGCTGACGGCCATCGGCGCCGCGCGCACCGACCGCTTCGAGAAGCTCGCCGGTGGCGGCGTCTACGGTCCGGCGTTGATCGCGCCGCTGCTCTACGCCCCGGCGATCGGCTACGCGGCCGGAATGATGCCCGTCGGCCTGCTGGTCGCGACCTGGGCCGGCCTGCCGGAGCCGCCCGGTTGGCAGCTGCTCGCCCGCGGCGTGACGCCGGTGCTGGCCGTCTACGCGTGGCTCGCCTTGCGCGGGTTGCGAAGCCTGCAGCCGCACGCCGCGACCGCCTGGCTGCGCATGGAGGAAGCGCTGGCGACGCCGTTCGCCTACGACCGCAGCCGCCCCGAGCCGCCGTCGTGGCTGGCCGGCCCGGGCGCTCTGGGCCAGCTGCTCGGCCGCGCCTGGGTGCGCCGCCATCCGCTGCCGGCCGCGGCCCCGCTGGTGACGGCGCTGGGCCTGGCGTTGCTGCTGCCGCGCGACGCGGGCGACTTCGCCTTCGCGGTGATCGGCGTCGGCGTTGGCGCGCTGGCGGCGACGCGCGGCGCGGCGCAAGCCCTGCGGGAGCCGGAAGTCGCCGCGGCCGCGCGCTTCTGCGGCGCAGATCCAGGCGCGCTGCGGTCTGCCGAGGCTCGCCTGGGGGACGGCCTCGCCCTGCCGGCGCTGCTGGCCGCGCTGGGCCTGGGCTGGGTCGGGCCCGTTGTCGCGGGTCCGGTCGGCGTGCTCGCAGGCGCGCTGTTCGGTCGCGTGCTCAGCCGCCACGCCGGCGCCGCCGCCACCCGCAACGCCGGCCGCGCGCTCTTCGCTGCTGCCACCCTCGCGGCCCTGCTCGCCGGCGCGCTGCCCTTCGGAGGTCATTCATGAGTCGTCTGGGCGCCCGCGCGGTGCGCAAGGCCTTCGGGCGCAACGAGGTCCTGCGCGGCGTCGATGTCGACCTGCACGCCGGCGAGGTCTGCTTCCTGCTCGGCGTGAACGGTGCGGGCAAATCGACGCTGCTCGGCGGACTCGGCGGCGAGGTCGCCCTGGACGCCGGCGTCGTCAAGCTCGAACCCGACGCCCGCCTCGTCTTCGTGCCGCAGAAGCCGCCGCTCGCGCCATTGCTGACGCCGTCCGAGCACCTCGAGGCGATGGTCGCGCTGCGCGGGCTCGGCGCCGAAGCGCGCACGCGGTACGCCTCCGCCGCCGAGGCGCTCGGCATCACGCGCTTCTTCGACGCGCCGGCACGCACGCTCTCGGGCGGCACGCAGCAGAAAGTCGCGCTCTCGCTCGGGCTCTCGGTCGGCGCCGACGTGCTGCTCCTCGACGAGCCCTGGACGGGCCTGGACATCCTCTCGGCGCGCGCGCTGCGCCGTTTGCTGCAAGCCGAACGCGACCGCGGCGCCGCCGTGCTCGCTGCGAGCCACCTCCCCGAGACGGCGGTGGCGCTGGCCGATCGCGCCGTGGTGTTGGCGGGCGGCCGCATCGTCGCGCGCCTCGATCCGGCCCGGATGCAGGGCTTCGCCGGCGATCCGCGCGCCTTCGAGGCCGCCATCGTCGAGGCGATGGTCGAAGGCGGCGTGCAGGACGCGGCCGACGCGCCGGCGCCGCAGGGGTGACTTGACGGCGTCGTACGCTACGATGGCGGCGAACCGAGGTGCCCGTTGAACGACGCTCGTCCAGAGCCCTTTGCGCTGCATCCGCTGCTCGCGACCTTCCGCGACCCGGCCGAAGAACGGGCGTTCCGCGACCATTTCTTCGAAACGGTGCACGCGTTGCAGGCGCGACCGAACGTGCTCAGCGCGGCGCTCGCCTACCTCGCCCTCGCGGGGATCGACGTGTTGGTCGTGCCCGAGGCGTATCGCGCCTTCGCCTTGGCGACCCGGTTGGGCACGGCGGCGCTCTTCCTCGGGCTGTGGGCGGTGGCGAGCGGCCCGCGCCTGCGGCCACTGCGGCCGGTGCTGCCGATCGCGGTAGCCTGGGCCGGGACGCTGCACAACCTCGCGGTCGGCGCTGTCATCGGCGGCACCACCGGCGTCGTCTACCGCTACTTCGTGGTGCTGTTGATGACGCTGCCAGCGCTGATCGGCCGTTGCACCGTGCGCGAAGCCACGCTCTGCGCAGGCGGCAGCTTCTTGCTCCTGCAAGCCGTCGAGCTCGTACACACCAGCGCCGATCCCGTGGTCTGGATCTTCCTCTCCGCGACCTGCCTCGTCGGCGGAGCCTACGGCATCTACGGCGCGCGCACCGATCAGCAGACGGCGCACCACGACTTCTGGCAGGAGCGTGTCATCGCCTGGCAGCTGCGCGAGCTCGCGGCCGAGCGTGACCGTTCGCGGCAACTGCTGCGCAACGTCTTGCCCGACTCGATCGCCACGCGCCTCGAAGCCGGCGAGCGCGTCATCGCCGACTCGCACGCGTCGGTGACGGTGCTCTTCGCCGATATCAGCGGCTTCACCGACTACGCCGGCCGGGTCGGCCCCGAAGGGCTGGTCGCCCGGCTGGACGAGATCTTCCGCCGCTTCGACGCCCGCTGCGCCGCCCACGGTCTCGAGAAGATCAAGACCATCGGCGACGCCTACATGGTCGCCGGTGGCCTGCCCGACCCGCTGCCCGACCACGCGCTGCGGATGGCCCGCTTCGCGCGCGACCTGCTCGCCGAGATCGACGCCGTCAACGCCGAACGCGGCGAGACCTTCGCCGTCCGCGTCGGCATCCACACCGGCCCCGTCGTCGCGGGCGTCATCGGCCAGCGCAAGTTCGCCTACGACCTCTGGGGCGACGCCGTCAACGTCGCGAGCCGAATGGAGAGCCACGGCGAGCCGGGCCGCGTGCAGCTCTCGGCGAGCACGGCTGCGCTGGTCCGCGAGGCCTTCGAACTCGAACCGCGTGGCGAGGTCGCGATCAAGGGCAAGGGCCCGATGCAGACGTGGTTCCTGGGCCCCGAACACGAAGCCGGCGCGCCGCCCTGCTGACAACGGCTGTCAGCAACCCGCCGCGCCGCCCTTGCGCCCTGCAGCCCTCCCCACGCAGCCTCTGCGCTCCGCGCGCCCTGCGCGCGCCGCCCGCCCGGAGTCCTTCATGAGCCAGCACCGCCCGACCGTATACGCCGGCGACCGCATCGAGATCCGCGGCGCCCGCCAGCACAACCTCAAGGGCGTCGACCTCGACCTGCCCAAGGGCAAGCTCATCGTGATGACCGGCGTCTCGGGCTCGGGCAAGAGCTCGCTCGCCTTCGACACCCTCTTCGCCGAGGGTCAGCGGCGCTACGTCGAGTCGCTCTCGGCCTACGCCCGCCAATTCCTCGGCCAGATGGACAAGCCGGTCTACGATCACATCCGCGGCCTCTCGCCGACCATCGCCATCGACCAGAAGGCGGCGGGCAGCAACCCGCGCTCGACCGTCGGCACCATCACCGAGATCCACGACCACCTGCGCGTGCTCTACGCCCGCGCCGGACGACAGCATTGCCACCTCTGCGGCGGTCCGGTCGGGGCGCAAGATCCGGCGCAGATCGTCGCCGACGTGCTCGAACTCCCCGAAGGCACACAAGCGCTCGTGCTCGCGCCGATCGCCCGCGGCAAGAAGGGCACCTTCACCGACGAGCTCGCCCGCGCCCTGCGTTCGGGCTTCCTGCGCGCCCGGATCGACGGCGAGATCGTGCGCATCGCCGAGGACCACGCGCTCGAGAAGAACAAGAAGCACGACGTCGATCTCGTCATCGACCGCGTGCGCGTGCGCGCCTCGGACCGGCAGCGCATCACCGACTCGATCGAGCAAGCGCTGCGCGAAGGCGGCGGCCAACTCCTGGTCGAGGTCGTCGGCGCGCCCGAGGGGCTGGCGGTCGACGCGATGCCCTGGCAGCACCGCCACTTCTCCGAGAAGCTCTGGTGCCCGAAGGACGACGTCGGTTTCGCCCCGCTGACGCCCGCGCGCTTCTCGTTCAACACGCCGCAGGGTGCGTGCCCGACCTGCAACGGCCTGGGCCAAGCGCTGGAGATGGATCCGGCGCGCGTGGTGCCCGACGACAGCCGCTCGGTGCGCGGCGGCGCGATCGTGCCCTGGGCCAGCCAAGCCGATCCGAAGGCGTGGACCGGCCGCATCCTCGACGCCCTCGCCGCCGAGGAAGGCATCGATCTCGACAAGCCCTGGCGCGAGCTGCCCGAGAAGCACCGCCGGATGCTGCTCGATGGCGACGGCGAGCGTGAGGTCACCGTCCGGCTCGACGGCAAGCGCGGCAAGGGCACCTGGAAGATGCGCTTCGAAGGCGCGCTGCCGCAGCTCGAGCGGCGCTGGGCCGAAACCCAATCGGGCCAGATGCGCGATTACTACGCCCAATTTTTCGTCGAGCGGCGCTGCCCGGCCTGCGACGGCGCGCGGCTGCGGCCCGAGAGCGCGGCGGTTCGCGTCGGCGGCCAGACCATCGTCGCGCTCTCGCATCAGCCGGTGGACGAGCTGCGCGATTGGTTCGAGGCGCTCGAGCTGCAAGGCAACCGCGCCGTGATCGCGGCCGAGTTGGTCAAGGAGATCCGCGGCCGCCTCGGCTTCCTCTGCGACGTGGGCCTGGGCTACCTCAGCCTGGATCGCACCGGCAACACGCTCTCGGGCGGCGAGGCGCAGCGCATCCGCCTGGCCTCGCAGGTCGGCAGCGAGCTGACCGGTGTGCTCTACATCCTCGACGAGCCGAGCATCGGCCTGCACCCGCGCGACACCGAGCGGCTGACCCGGACGCTGCTGCACCTGCGCGATATCGGCAACACCGTCCTGGTCGTCGAACACGACGAGAGCACCATCCGCGCCGCCGACCACCTCGTCGACTTCGGCCCGGGCGCCGGCGTGCACGGCGGCGAGGTCGTCGCCTCGGGCCCGCGCGCCGCGATCGAGGCCGCCGAGCGTTCGCTCACCGGCGCCTACCTCAGCGGGCGCCGCCGCATCGAGCTGCCCAAGGCGCGCCGCCCCGGCTCGGGAGAGCTCTGGCTGCGTGGCGCCGACGGCAACAACCTGCGCGACATCGACGTGCGCGTCCCGACCGGCGCGCTGACCGTCGTGACGGGCGTCTCGGGGGCCGGGAAATCGACCTTGATCGGCGAGACGCTGCTGCCCGCCGCGCTGCGCGCGCTCGGCCAACAGGCCGACGAGCCGGCACCGCACCGCGCCATCGAGGGTCTCGACGCCTTCGACAAGGTGATCGAGGTCGACCAGCGCCCGATCGGCCGCACGCCGCGCAGCAACCCCGCCACCTACACCAAGATCTTCGACAAGATCCGCGAGCTCTTCGCGACGCTGCCCGAAGCCAAGATGGCCGGCTACGGCCCCGGTCGCTTCAGCTTCAACGTCAAGGGCGGCCGCTGCGAAGCCTGCAAGGGCGACGGTGTGCTCAAGATCGAGATGCACTTCCTCGCCGACGTCTACGTGCCCTGCGAGGTCTGCGGCGGCCGTCGCTTCAACGAGTCGACCCTCGCCGTGCGCTACAAGGACAAATCCATCGCCGACGTCCTCGACCTGACGGTGGACGAGGCGCTCGAGCTCTTCGCGCTGCACAAGCCCGTCGCGCGCGCGCTGCAGACGCTCACCGAGGTGGGGCTGGGCTATATGCGCCTGGGCCAGACGGCGACCACGCTCTCGGGCGGCGAGGCGCAGCGCATCAAGCTCAGCCGCGAGCTCGCCCGGGTCGGCTCGGGCCGCACGCTCTACGTCCTCGACGAGCCGACCACCGGCCTGCACTTCGAAGACGTGCGCCGCCTGATCGCGGTGCTGCAGCGCCTCTGCGACAAGGGCAACACCGTCCTGGTCGTCGAGCACGACCTGGACTTGGTCAAAGTCGCCGATTGGGTCATCGATCTCGGCCCCGAAGGCGGCGTCGCCGGCGGCGAGCTCGTCACGATGGGCACGCCCGAGGACGTCGCCGCCCACCCGACCAGCTTCACGGGCGCGGCCCTGCGTCCGCTGCTCGGTGAGGGCATCGCGGTCGGCAAGCGCGGCCGGGGTCGCACGCCGAGTTGAAAGCCGGCCCGATCCGGCGACCCTCAGCGCACCGCTGGCGGAACCGATGCCGAACGAGTCGAAGCCCGACCCCGAATTGCCCAAGCGCCGCAGCTTCGCCCGTACCACCGGCGGCGGCTATCGCGCCGGCGAGGGCGTGGTCGCCGATATCCACCTCGAGCACCACCCGCAGAGCCCGCTGCCCTACGTCGCCGGCCCGAATACCTACCGCTGCATCGCGTTCGACGGCGGCCCGAACACGCTGACCTACCTGCGCTGCCTGCTCGAGCTCGAGAAACGCATCCCCGGCTTCGTGGATCGCACCGATCTCTTCGCCGGCACCTCCGACGGCGCCTTCGCCGCCGCCTGCCTCGCCAGCCACGAGCGCATCGGCGAGCCCGAGCTGCGCGCCTGCATCGCGATGATCGAGGACGTGCTGAGCGAGGCCATCACGCCCAACCACTTCCGCCCGCTGCAGGGCGCGCTCGCCAACGCGCTCGGCCGGCTGCCGGTTTTCGACCGCGAGAAGGTCCGGGCCGACCTCGACGCGCCGCTGCGCGCGGCTTCGTCGCTCAACAACGGCGCCCGGCTGGGCTCGGGCCCCAACGCCGCAACGGTCGCAGCCTGCCGCAGCTGATCGGCGGCCGCGGCGATCGCGTGCTCGAGCGGCTGCTGCAACGCTCGGCGATGGCCGCGCTGCTGCCGGAAGAGGCGCACGAGGTCGCGCTGGACCAACCCTCGATGGCGCCGCTCTTCGGGCTGCTGCGCCTGCACCTGCGCGAGACGCTCGGCTACACGCCGACCGGCAGCATCGCCGGCGGGGCGGTGCTCTTCCGTTCGAGTTGGGTGGACGACCGCCCGCGTTGGATGAAGGTCGATCCGGACCCGACCTACGGTTGGAGCAAGCTCTGCCGCGGCGGCGTCGAGATCGCGTCGATCCCGGGCGACCACCTCGCGGTGATTCGGCAGCCGCACGTCCGCGAGCTCGCCGCCCGGCTCGAAGCCGCGTTGCGCGCCGGCGATGCCATGGCAGCGGCCGCGCCGGACGAGAGCCGCGAATCCGCGCGCTGAGCCCGCGAGAACCCCGAGAAACCGGCCAAAACGACGACGGGGCGCCCGAAGGCGCCCCATCGCTGCGTACGAACGCGGCCTGCGACTAGCGGGCGGCGCGGCGAGCGCGGATCTTGGCGCGGGTCGCGGCCTTCTTGGCCTTGGCCTTGGCGGCGACGGCGGCGGCCTTCTCCTGCTTCGCGGCGATGTCGACGGCCTGGCGGTGCAGGTCCATCAGGCGCCACGGGCTGAAGCCCTCGAGCTTCTCGCGCACGCCCTCGTCGGCCTGACGCTTGCCGTAACGGGTCGCGAGGATGGCCTCGATGACGCCGTTCTTGCTGCCGAACTGCGACGCCATGCGCTTGACGGCGTGGTGGTGCTTGATCAGGCGCGAGTTGCTGACCTGCATCAGGCTGCTGCGGACGTCGTCGTCCAGACCGGCGGTGCGGATGATGTCGTCGACCAGGCTGCCCTTGCTGCCGAAACCGGCGGCGACGCGCTGCTTCGGGGTCGGCGGATTGACCTGGGCGGTGCCCTTCTTGCTGTTGGCCATGGTGTGCTCCTTCTACGTATCGCCGACCGGCCGGGTCGACGTTCGGGTGCCCGCGGAGGCGGGGGCGCGGGATCTAGCCGAATCTCGCCGGGAAGGCAAGCGGATTGGCGGGCTGCGACGACGGCGCCCGACTCGGCGATTCTTGGCTCGATCCAATATGTGATGACTTGTAAACACTCGACCGCGTGCGAAGAAATCGCTTGCGAGCTAGCGAGCTAGCTAGCGAGCTAGCGAGCTAGCGAGCTAGCGAGCTAGCGAGCTAGCTAGCTAGCGAGCTAGCGAG
>JBEARB010000335.1:0-5924 GCA_041163625.1 Pseudomonadota bacterium
CAGCGATACTCTGTAGATCAGTCGTGTAGACAGAGAGCGCATTGCTCGATGTGACCTCGAACTTCGCGTGGATGAAGTGGAAGACGTCGGGATTCGCACAGAGCGTCTTCGTACCATTGACACAATGATCGAGACTCGGGTCATACGTGATGGCCAGCGCCTCGATGCCGCCAGCGTCGCCTGAGCCCACGGTTCCGTCGCGAGCCTCCTTGCACGCAGCGAGCATCTCCGCCCGCTTCTTCTCACTCTTGGTCTTGGCGGCTGCCACCAACGCCTCGCAGTCCGCAGCTTCCTGGGCCGCGCTCGCGGTATCCGCCGCCAACGTACTCACCGTCGGGGTACCGCGCGGGACCAAGGCGGGCCGCGCAGCCCCCGTGGCTGGCGCCGGTTCATCCTTGCTCGCCAACGCCGTCGTCGCGTGCAACGTCAGCGCAACAGCGACTCCCAGCGCCAATCGCGACGGATTCCAGCGCTGCGGTTCTCTGCCAGAGCGGTGTTCCACGGGGGGACAGGTGTTCATCTTCCACTCCTTGCCGACGCGCGCACGTGCCGCCGTCGTGGTGGGAAATCGCAAATCTCTTGTCTGCCTTCGCCTTCGACGCTACGGCGCCCGCGCGGGGCCGTCAAGCTTGAATTCACGCCTTTCTTTGTGAGATCTCTTGGATTTCCACGCATGTTCGCAATCGCGAGCCGGATTCGCGAGGCGGCTGATCCAAATCGGATCACCATCCGTACCGCCGCAACGAGATGATCTCCGAGACCAGCGACGCCAGCCACAAGGCAAGCGGGGCGGCGACTCAATCGACGAAGAGGTCGAGGCGAGCGGCGGCGGCGCGATAGTCCTGCGGCGGCATCTGCTGCACGTGCAGCGGCTCGCCGGTGCTCGGATGCGGCAGCGTGATGCGGAAGGCGTGCAGCAGCAGGCGCGGCGCCAAGCCGGCGTCCAAGGCGGGTTCGCCGTAGGTGTCGTCACCGACGATGGGCGCGCCGGCGTCCGAGAGGTGGACGCGCAGCTGATGGCGGCGACCGGTGAGCGGGTGGGCTTCGACCAGCGCGAAGCCGCCGCGACGGTCCCAGACGCGGAAGCGCGAGCTGGCGCGTTGGCCGCCGCTGCGGACTGCCACGACGACGCCGTCCTTGCGGGCGCGCAGGTGGTCGGTGTGGTCCCAGCGGTCGGGAACGGCGCGTTCGAGGCGGCAGACGGCGAGGTAGCGCTTGTCGACGGCCTCGTGCGCGGCGAAGGCGGCGCCGAGGGCGGCGGCGGCGGCGGCATGGCGGGCGAAGACGACGATGCCGCTGGTGTCGCGGTCGAGGCGGTGGGCGATGTGCAGCTCGCCGCCGTGGCCGAGGCGGCGGAGCAGGCGGGTGGCGGCGGCGACGAGGTGGTCGCGCTGCGGGTCGACGGTGCCGTGCGAGGGCAGCCCCGGCGGCTTGTCCACGATCGCCAAGTCGGCGTCGAGGTGGAGCAGCGCCGCGTCGGGAAGTTCGCGCATGGTCAGAAGATAGCGCGCCGCGTCCGGCGGCGGTAGAAGGTGGGCGTGAACGGAGTCGCCGACCAGAGCCCGGAGATCGTGACCGCGGATACCATCGCGCTGCAGACCCATTGGCAGACGATCGGCTTCGACCCGGCCGAGCTCACCATCCGCACCGACGGCACGCTGATGCCGACGCGCGAGCTGCTGCGCACCCACGACGAGCACGCGCTCGGCAACCTGCGACCGCTGCTGGTGGTGCCGGCAGGTCAAGGCGACGACGCGGCCGTGGACCTCGCGCTCGGCGAGCTGATCGGCGAAGGCGGCATGGGCGTGGTGCGCGCGGCGGCGCAGGTCGCGCTGGGCCGCGAGGTGGCCGTCAAGAGCGTGCGACCGAGCGACGCCGGCACGCGTTCACGCGAGAGCGAGGCGACGCTGGCGCTGCTGCGCGAGGCGTGGGTCACCGGGCAGCTCGAGCACCCATCGGTGGTGCCGGTGCACACGCTGGGCCGCGCCGACGATGGCGCGCCGTTGCTGGTGATGAAGCGCATCGTCGGTCGGGCGTGGTCCGAGCTGCTGGCGAACCCGGGGCTGCTGCCGGACGAGGCGCGCGCCGACCCGCTGCGCTTTCACCTCGAGGTGCTGATGGCGGTGTGCAACGCGGTGGCGTTCGCGCACAGCCGCCGGGTTCTGCACCGCGACCTGAAGCCCGACAACGTGATGATCGGCGCGTTCGGCGAGGTCTACGTCCTCGATTGGGGCTTGGCGGTGGCGCTGCCCGGCGGCGACCCGCGGCTGCCGGCGAGCACCGAGATCCGCAGCATCGCCGGCACGCCGCATTTCATGGCGCCGGAGATGGTGGCGGTCACGACGGGCCAGATCGACGAGCGGACCGATATCTACCTGCTCGGCGCGATCTTGCACCTCGTGCTGACCGGCGAGCCGCGCCACCACGGCCGCACGCCGATGGAGATCTTGGCCGCCGCGTGGCGCTCGCCGGCGTTCGGCTACGACGTCGCCATCCCCGAAGAGCTCGGCGCCATCTGCAACCGCGCCACCGCCGCCGACCCCTCCCGCCGCTTCGAGGATGTCGCCAGCTTCCGGGCCGCGATCGCGGCGTTCTTGCAGCATCGCCACTCGCTCGAGGTCACCCGCAAGGCACGCCGCCACCTCGAACGCCTCGGCCAGCTGCTGGCGCGCGACACCCCCGACGCCGACGACCCGCTCGCCGCGCCGACCCTGGACGCCGTCACCGCCGACGCCGCCGGCGACCCGAGCCACCTCGAAGGCGATGAGCGCCTCGCCGCCATCGCCTCGGCGTTCTCGGCCGCACGCTTCGGCTTCCAGCTCGCGCTCGAGAGCTGGCCCGGCAACGAGGTCGCACGCACCGGTCGCGAACGCGCGCTCGGCTGGATGTTCGAGCACGAGCTCGAGCGGGGTGACCTACACGCGGCGCAGATGATCGCCGCCGAGCTCGAAGCGCCCGATCCGAGCGTCCGCACCCGCCTGGACGCCCTGCGCGAGCGGCTGCGCGCCGAGCAAGAGCTCGCCCGGGCCCGCGAACGCGCCGTCCGCGACATGGACCAGCGCTACGGCACGCGCACCCGCGCCTTCCTCTCGCTGATCATCGCCGTCGTCTTCGGCCTGCAGGCGATCGGCGCCGGCGTCGCGGTCCGCACGGGCTGGCTGCATTGGGAAAACCGCTGGAACTTCGCAGTCGGCGCGTCGTTCGCGGTGCTGCTCGAGTGGTTCCGGCGCTGGGCCAAGGACACGCTGACCGCGACCGACTTCAACCGTCGCGTCGTGCGCGCGCTCGGCCACGTGGCCGCGCTGAACCTCGGCATGATCGGCGCGCTCTGGATCGCCGACGCCGATCCGCTCGCCGTCATCGCCTGGCAGATGCTGCTCTTCGCCGGCTTCACCAGCACGCTCGGCGCGTCGCTGGACCCGCGCATCATGCCGGCGTCGGTCGGCTACTTCGTCGCGTTCGCCATCGCTACGATCTGGCCGCGCTGGACCTTCGAAGCGACCGCCTTCGGACACCTGGTCGCCGGCGGCTGGACGACCTGGGCCTGGCGCCCCGAGCGCCTCAAGGGCCGCTACGACGGCGACACCCGCGCCCTGCGCGAGCCGTCGGCCGATTCCCCCGAGGGCTAGCGCATCCGGCGGTGCATCGGGCGCTGCTGCGCGCGAGCCATCTTCTTGGCACCCGGCGCGACCCGCAGCAGCTCGGTCGCCATCTTGCGCAGCTCGAGGTGGATGCCCGGGCCCGGCGCCACGAAGCGCGCGAGCAGGTTCGGGTCGATCGCCATCAGCTGACGCATCGCCTTGCGGGCGCTGTCCTTCTTGCCAGTGCCGTGCATCGCGAAGACGCGGGCGTAGAGCAGCAGCGGCGCCACCTGCTCGAGCTCGGCGTTGCCCGGATCGAAGGGCTCGATGGTGGTGACGGCGTCGGCAGGCGCGCCCGAGCGAGCGTAGGCCTCGCCGACGACGGCGGCGGTCATCGCGCGGGCGGCGATCGGGCCGCTGCTACCGACGACAATGCGGTCGGCGACGTCGCGCGCCTCGCGGACGCGGTTCTTCAGCAACAGCAGCTGCACGCGGAAGGTTCGCACCTGATCGGCCGCATCGCCGGGCACTTTCGAGAGGTCGATCGCCGAGAGCGTCTCGATCGCGCCGTCGGGGTCGGTCTGCGCCTGCAGCTGCGCCTTGGCGAGGCCGGCGAGCACGTCGGCGTCCTTGTCGCCCTGCTGCGCCGCGAGCTTGGCCAGCGCCGCCTCGCGGGCCTCGGGCGACGCTTGCGCCTGCTGCAGCAGCTGCATCAGCTCGGTCTGCTTCTGCGTCTTGCGCCACAGCCACCAGATGCCGCCTGCACCTGCGATGGTCAGCACGCCGGCGCCGACGAAGGCCCACCAAGTGCCGATCATCGCCGCCGAGACCCACACCAGCGCCGCGATGGCCGCCAGCGTCGGCACCGAACGCTTGTTGAACAGCGACGGCATCTCCGCTGGCATACCGGTCGTGGTCTCGCTCATCGACTCGCTCTCCCTCAGGAACCTGCGCGACGGCTGGTCGGCATCCCGATGTAGTGGCTCTTGATCCGGGCGATGCCGGCGATGCGGCGTAGCGCCAGGGCGTCGGCCGCCTCGTGCGGGAGCTTGCCTTCACCCTGCGCGATCGCCAACACGTCGCGGATGATGTCGTGGATTCCGGCCACCTGCTGCGCCGCGCGGTCGCGGTTGTAGCCCTCGAGCTCGTTGGCGACGTTGATCAGGCCGCCGGCGTTGATGACGTAATCGGGCGCGTAGACGATGCCGCGGGCCGCCAGGGCGGCGCCGTCGCGCTCGTCCTCGGCGAGCTGGTTGTTGGCCGAGCCGGCGACGATGCTGGCCTTGAGGCGGCCGATCGTGTCGGGGTTGATGGTCGCGCCGAGCGCGCACGGGGCGTAGATGTCGACTTCGGCGTCGTAGATCGCGTCGATGTCGACGACCTGCACCTCGGGGTGCTTGCGGGTGACAGTGGCGAGGTTGTCCGCGTCGACATCGCAGATCACCACCCGCGCGCCGTCGTGCACCAACATGTCGACCAAATGCCGACCGACCGCGCCCACGCCCTGCACGCTGACGCGCAGCCCCTCGAGCGACTCGCTGCCGCGCTGGAACTTCGCGGCGGCCTTCATGCCCTCGAACACGCCGAGCGCCGTCATCGGCGAAGGGTCGCCGGAGCCACCGAGCGCGCGGCTGATGCCCGTGACGAAGTCGGTCTCGTGACGCACCCACTCCATGTCGCGGACGGTCGTGCCGACGTCCTCGGCGGTGATGTAGCGGCCGGCCAAGCTCTGCACGAAGCGGCCGTAGGCGCGGAAGAGCTGCTCGGACTTGTGCTTCTTCGGATCGCCGATGATCACGGCCTTGCCGCCGCCGAGGTTCAGGCCCGCCGCCGCCGACTTGTAGGTCATGCCACGGCTCAGCCGCAGCACGTCGATGATGGCGTCCTCGTCGCTTTTGTAGGGGTACATGCGCGTACCACCGAGCGCGGGGCCGAGCGTGGTGTCGTGGATGGCGATGATGGCCCGCAGACCACTGACCTCGTCGTGACAGAAGACCAGCTGCTCGTGACTCTTCTTCGCGATCTCTTCGAACAGGTGCATCGCAGCCCTCCCCGCCGCAGCAGCCGGCCATCCCGGCGCGAGCGCGGCGCGGCGGCGACCTACCGCGAGCAGCGCGCGACTGCAAGGCGCAGCGCGTCATGCCGACCACGATTCTGGAGAGGGGGGAAGGGGTCGGGGCGACAGGATTCGAACCTGCGACCCTCTGCTCCCAAAGCAGATGCGCTACCAGACTGCGCTACGCCCCGATGTGGCGGAGAATGCGTGGCGAACGGGGGGGCGTCAAGAGCCCGCAGCCCGCGCCGGGACGACTACAGCGAGGGGCAGAAGCGTTCGTCGCAATC
>JBEARB010000336.1:0-10101 GCA_041163625.1 Pseudomonadota bacterium
CCCATCATCCGGCGGCCGCCGCCGCGTCCGGAGACGCACGCCGCGGAGCTGCGCGAGCTCGAGCGTGAAGTCCGTCGCAAGGCGGCGCTGCGCGGCGTCCTTGCCGACGCCGCCGGCCGCAGCAAGCCCGGCGACGCCGTCGAATTCGCGCGCGCTCACGTCGCCTCGCATCCGAGCGACCTGCTCGGCTACGTTGCGCTCGGCGACGCGTTGCGCCGCGACGGCAAGCACACCGATGCGGCCCGCGCCTACGGCTCGCTGATCGACCTGTTCCCCGATCGCGCCGATATGCGCCGGTTCGCCGGCAACCTGCTCGAGGCGACGCCGGACGATGCGGCACGCGCGTTGGCGCTCGACAGCTATGCCGTCGCCGTGCAGGACCGCAACGACCACCCCACGGGCTGGCTGATGCGAGCGCTCGCCGAGGCCCGCGCTGGTCGGCTGCCCGATGCGATCCGCACCCTCGACGCCGGGCTGCGCGCGCCGCGTCGCAGCGGCAACTTCCCGGCCTGGGAGCGCACCGCCAAGGAGCTGATGGCGGTCTTCGCGGGCGTGGCCACGCGCGACGACGAGAAAGACCCCGACGGCCTCATCGAGATTCTGCGTCGCCACGGGACGCGTCCGGACCGTCGCGCCGGCACGCGGCTGCTGCTCACGTGGGAGAACGACGCCAACGACGTCGACCTGCATGTCTTCGACAAGCGGCTCTCGCACGCTTCGTTCCGCCGTAAGATCGCCGCTGGCGGCCGGATCTTCGCCGACGTCACCACCGGCTGGGGCCCCGAGTGCTTCGCGACCTCGGCGTCCTCGCCCGAGTTCCGCGTCTTCGTGCACTCCTACCGGCAGGGCCCGATGGGGTTCGGCATGGGCCGCGTGCTCAGCCTACACTCCGACGGCAAGGGCAAGCTGCGGATGGGTGACCATCCCTTCGTGGTGATGCAGGATCGCGCCTACGTCGACCTCGGCACCCTGAAGCCGGCGTCCGAACGTGAGGTGAAGCTTCCATGATCGACCGCCGGCAGGACCGCACGCCGCTCGAGCGTCTGCCTTTTCTCCACCCGACCATGCTCGCCCCGATGGAGGGCGTCAGCCACCCGACGTTCCGCGAGATCTTGGCGGAGCAGGGCGGTTTGGGCTGTGTCTGCACCGAGTTCGTGCGAGTGACGACCGAGCCGCTCGCGCCGAGCGTGCTGCGGCGTGAGGTCCGATTCGCAGAGGGCGTGCCGCTCTCGGTGCAGGTGATGGGCAACCTCCCCGAGCAGATGGCCGACGCAGCGGGTGCCGTCGCCGCGCACGGCGCCGATATCGTGGATATCAACCTCGGTTGTCCGGTGCCCAAGGTCGTCAAGAAGGGCGTTGGCGCGGCGATGCTCAAGGACTTGGATCTGCTCGAGCGGGTCCTGTCGGCGATGCGGGCGCAGGTTCCGGGCCTGCTTTCTGCCAAGATCCGCGCCGGTTGGGACGACAAGGCGCATGTTCTCGCCATCGGCGAGACGGTGCAGCGCGCCGGGGCCGATTTCATCGTGGTCCATCCGCGTCGGCGCGCGGACTACTACGCCGGCGTCGCCGATTGGCGGATCGTGCGCACGCTCAAGGAGGCGCTCGACATCCCGGTCGTCGGCAACGGGGATGTCTGGTACGCCGTCGACGCCCCGCGGATGCGGGCCGAGACGGGCTGCGACGCCGTGATGATCGGCCGGCCCGCGCTGCGCAATCCCTGGATCTTCCGCCAGATCGAAGCAATCGAGCGGGGCGTGGAGCCGTTCGCGCCGTCCGGCGACGACGTCGTCGAGTTCTTGCACGACGTCACCGAGCGCTACCGCGGCGTCTTTGGCAAGGATCGCTTCGTCATCGGTAAGCTCAAGGAATGGTGTAGCTACATCGTCCGGGCGGCGCCGGATCCGGTGGCGGCGCGCGCTGCCGTGCTGCGGCAGCCCGAGATCGAGGGCGTGCTCGCCGGTCTCCGTCAGGTGTTTGCCGGTCTACCATCGGACGCCATCGACTTGCGCGCGGACGGCCACATCGGCCACGAGCGCTCCGGCTCCGCCTTGCTCGCCCAGGACGATGCGCTCCCTGCCGGCTACGTCGGTCCGAACGCGGGCGCCATGGCGCTCGGCTAGCGCCTTCGGTCGCCCGCCGGGGTCGTCCGCAGCGCACCGTCTCCGGATACCCGTGCAGCAAGGGCGACGTCTGCGACAACGGCTCCTGCAAGCCCGGCGGCGATGTCTGCCTCTGCCATCAAGGCAGCGACTGCAAGGGCCAAGAGGACGGCAACGTCTGCAACGGCACGCTCTTCTGCGACAAGGCCAAGGTGCCGTGGTCGTGCGCCGTCAAGCCGTCGACGGTGATCACCTGCCCGAACGTGAACGACACCGAGTGCCAAATCAAACCCGCGAGCCTGCCCTGCGACGACGGCGATCCGTGCACGCTCGAGACGCTCTGCAAGGGCGGCATCTGCATCAACCCCAACGTCGACGCTCAGAAGCCCTGCGACGACGCCAACCCCTGCACCGACGACAGCTGCGACCCGAAGCTCGGCCGCGTCAACGTCGCCAACAAGGCGCCCTGCGACGCCGGCGACGCCTGCACCGAATCCGACGCGTGCGCCGGCAAGCTCTGCGCTTCGGGCTCCCCCGACGACGCCTACCTGAGCAGCTGTGACCACACCACCGCCGGCGGAGGCTGGACGCGCTTCTCGGAGTCTTGGGCCGCCGAGGACGTCAACAAGTTGCTCGACGGCAAGGGCCAGGTCCTGCGACGTTGCGGCGGCGCCAGCCTCTCCTACGTCGCCTCGCCTTTGACCTCGACGCCGTGGTCGTGGGCCAAGAAGGCCGCCGTCGCCGGCACCTGGACGGCCGATGGCAAGGCCATCGCGTACGGCGCCGACGCGAGCTTCTCGGCGCTGCCGTGCGGCTCCGGCTGGGGCTGCGCGAACGCGCCCGGCGCCGGCGCTCCGTCCTTGCTCTCGGGCATGACGGGGCCGAACGCCTGCTCTACGCCGTCGGCGGCCGCCACGACCGGCCCGCTCTCGGTCTGCGGCAAGGACAATTGGGCAACCTGGGAGTTGTACGGTCGCGCCGCTCCGTGATTGGATGCGGCCGATGTTCAGCGCCCTGACCCGACTTCGCTGGCCGCTCCTCGTCCTGGCGCTCCTGTTGGCGCCGACGTTGGTGTGGCCCGAGCTGTTCGAGCAGCTCGGCAGCGCGCTCGATTCGACCGCCCGGATGGCCCGCAACGGCCTGACCGCCGCGATTTGGCTGGCCGGCGCGTGGTTGCTGATCCGCTTGGTCGATGTCGGTTTCTGGGATGCCATCGTCGCGCCTCGGCTCGGCGGCAAGGTCCCCGGGCTGCTCAAGGACGTCGTCGCCGTCGCCATCTTCTCGCTCGCCGTGACGGGCGTGATGGCCCTGGTCTTCGACCTGGACGTCACCGGCTTCTGGGCGACGTCGGGCGTGGTCGGCCTGGTGCTCGGTTTCGCGCTGCAGTCGATGATCGCCGACGTCTTCTCGGGCATCGCGCTCAACGTCGACCGCCCCTTCCAGATCGGCGATTGGATTCGGCTCTCGAATCGGGCGCGCGAGATCATCATCGGCGAGGTCGTCGAGTCGAATTGGCGCAGTACGCGGATTCGCTGCGTCGATGGGACGCTGGTCGTCGTCCCGAACGGCTGGATCGCCCGCGACATCGTGACGAACCTCACCCGCCCGCGGGTCGAGAGCCGCTTCGAGATGCGCTTCTGCCTCGACTTCGAGGTCCCGGTCGACCGCGCCCTGCGCATCCTCGAGGCGGGTGTCCGCACGGCGAAGGGCATCCTCGACGCGCCGGCGCCGAAAGTGCGCGTGGTCGGGCCGACGCGGACCGGCGTCGAATACGAGATCCGCTACTGGCTGCTCTGCGCCGATACCTCGCCGAGCAAGGGGCGCCACGCGCTCGCCACCGCCGTCCTCGACCAGCTGCATCGCGCGGGGCTCACGCTCGCCTACGAGAAACACGACGTCTTCACAGCGGCGATGCCGCCACGGGCCCTGGATATCCGCCGCCACCGCGAGCAGATCGTCCACCGCGTCGATCTTTTCGCCGATCTGCAGGACCACGAGGTGGCCACGCTCTCGGCGTCGATGCGCGAGGTGCGGGTGCCGCGTGGCAGCGACGTCGTCCGGCAAGGCGAGCAGGGCGACTCGATGTACATCCTCGTCGAGGGTCTGCTCGACGTTCTGGTGCCCGGAGAGGACGGTGGCGACGTGCTGGTCGGTCGCATCCGCGCCGGGGAGTTCTTCGGCGAGATGAGCTTGCTGACCGGCGAGCCGCGCTCGGCGACGGTGCGGGCCGCCACGGAGATCGTCGCATTCGAAATCCGCAAGGCCGATCTCGAGCCGCTCTTCGCGGCCCGTCGGGAGCTGGCGACCGCCATCACCGAGAAGGTCGCGGAGCGCCGTCTCCGCAGCAAAGCGCGGCTCGAGGCTGCCAACGCCGCGCCGCCCTCCGAAGAGGAGACGCGCTCGCTTGCCGACCAGATCTTCGGCAAGATGCGCGGCCTGTTCGGGATCTGAGCGTGGCCGCGTCGCGATCCCTGCTGGCGTGGATGCGAGCGGCGTTCAACGCCGCCGGCGGCGTCTTCTGGCACCTGGAGGCCTGGCGGTTCTCGCGTCGCCGCTGGCGCGCGTACCGCCGCCGAATTCGTGGCTGGCTCGAGGGCTGGAGGCCGAGCGAGCGACGCCTGCTCTTGGTGGGTCCATCGGCGGGTTGGGTGCTCGACCGCAGGCTCTTCGATCGCTTCGACGTCGTCGTCGCGCTCGACCCCGACCCGCTCTCGCCCTGGCTGTTCCGGCGGCGCTTCCGTCAAGCCCAGGTCGCGTTCTCCGCAGACGACTACTTCGGCCCCCGCGAGGACGCCCTGCGCATCGACCGCCTCGACGCGCTCTTCGACGCCTATCCCGACCACGCCGTGCTCTTCTGCAACGTGCTCTCGCAGCTGCCGGGTCTGTTCCCCGAAGCCACGGGCGCGACTTCGGATCCGCCGACCGACACGCCGCGCTTCCGCGATTGGAAGCGGCGGCTGCGGCAGCGGCTGAGCGAGCGTTCGTGGGCCAGCTTCCACGACCGGCTGTCCTCGGACCGCGCCCCGGCGCAGGAGGTCTTGGCGCTCCCCGCCGAGCTCGACAGCTTGGCGTTGGCCGAGCGCTGCTACCACGTGGAGGAGGGCGAGGCCATCGCCGTCTTCGATCACCAGCTGACGGATATCGCGCCGGATCTGCCGCGGCACTTGGTCGATTGGCCGCGTCGTCCCGGGCTGCACCACGTCGTCGAGCTGCTGGCGGTGGCGCGGTGAACGAGCCGACGGCGACGCCCGACTCGCTCTGGCAGCGCGCGCCACGCTGGGATCGACCCTGGACCTATCCGCTCGCCGCGCTGCTGCTCGGGCTGCCCGCGCTGCTCCTCGACTGGGTCGCGGACGATCACGTCCAAGTCGCGGCCCTGCGTGGGCGCCATCCGACGATGAGCGGCAGCCTCACCGATCTCTTCTGCTTCGCGCCGGGGGACGTCGAATCGTGGCAGGCGCTGACCCGGGCCGGATACGGGTGGTGGATGTCGCCCGAACTGCGCCTGTGCTTCATGCGACCGCTCTCCTCGGGGCTGATTCGGCTCGATCACGCCGTCTTCGGAGACCACCCCGCGCTGCACCATCTGCACAGCCTCGGCTGGTCGGCGCTCACGGCGTTCGCGGTCGGGGCGCTGCTGCATCGCCTGCTGCCGACCCGGGTGGCTGCGTTCGGCGCGCTGCTCTGGGTGCTGGACGACGCGCGGTGGATGCCGGCGGGCTGGCTGGCGAATCGCAACGCGCTGGTCGCTACGGCCCCCGTCCTGCTCGGCGCGATCGCCTGGGTTCGCTGGCAGCGCGAGGGTTGGCGTCCCGGCCGATGGTGGGCGCCGATCGGCCTGGGCATCGGTCTGCTGGGCGGCGAGCCCGCGGTGGCAGGTGCCGTGCTCTACGCGATCTTGGCGTTCTCGGACCTCGGCGGCGTCGCCCGGGGGACCCCGCTCGTCCGACGGATCGCGCTGTTGCTGCCCTCGGCGGCGGTGGTCGTCGTCTGGGCGGTGCCTTGGTCGCTCGGTGGCTTCGGTGCCCGCAACAGCGGCGCCTACCTCGATCCCTTGCGCGAACTCGGTGCCTTCGTCGTCGCCGTGCCGACGCGTCTGCCGGTGCTGCTCTCGGCGCTGCTGGTCAACGCCCCGGCCGACGCTTGGGCCACGTTGCCGGGGATTCGTGTGGCGTTCTTCGGCTTCGGCGTCGTCGTGGCGCTCGGATTCGCGGTCTGGTTGCGAGCCGCGCACCGTCGCGCCGACGCCGACGGGCCGCCGCTCGTGCACGCCGTCTGGCTGGCGATGGCCACGGCGCTGATGCTGGTGCCTTCGTGTGCGACCCCGCCGACGACGCGCGTGCTGACGTTGCCGGCGGCGACGGGGATGGCCTTGGTCGGGTGGTTGCTCGTCGCCCTCGAGGCCGATGTTCGGGCGTCGGTGCGCTGGCTCCGACGGGCCGTCTGGGCGTGGCACGGCCCGATCGGAGCCACCGCCGGCGTCGGCTATCTGGTCCTCGCCGCGACGCTGAACCACCACGCGCAGGGCTTCGACGACGGCCCGGCGCTGCAGGGCGTTGCGGACAAGGTGGTGATCATCCCCGCTGCGCCCGACTTGGCGGTCGGAATCTACCCGCCGTTTTCGCGTCGTCGGCAGGGGCTCGCTGGCCCTGCGGCCTGGCACACGCTGGCGCTGCAGCGTCCCGGGCTGCGATTTCGCCGCACCGATTCGCGCACGTTGGAGGTCGAGAGCCCCGAGCTGCCGCTCTTCGGGACGATGGTCGAGGGGCTGCTCGCGGGGCCCGCGCACCTGCCCGCTGCCGGCGAAGTGCGCGATCTCGGCGCGCTGAAGGTCCACATCGATCGCGCCGACCGCTTCGGTGTGGTGGCCGCTCGCTTCGTCTTCGCCGAGCCGCTCGAGTCCGCGCGCTACCGCTTCCTGCAGCCGAACGAAACCGGCTGGCAGGCCTTTACGCCGCCGCCCGTCGGCGCTACCTGGGAGCCACCGCTGCTGCCGACCCTGTTCGGCGTCGCCGGCGACGCGTCTTGGTACGACGCACGATAACGAGAGAAGGGCAGGGCGCGCGCCGATGCGGCCTCGCCCGCCTCAGCCGCTGGAGTCGAGATGTCGTTTTTGCTCGTCGTCGCCGAGAAGCCGTCCGTCGCCCGCGATATCGCGCGCGTCCTCGGCGCCAAGGGTCGCGGCGAGGGCTGCCTGACCGGCGGCAAGCTCGACGGGCACGACGTCACCGTGAGTTGGTGCGTCGGCCACCTGGCGCAGCTCGCGCCGCCCGAGCGCTACGATCCTGCGTGGAAGGCGTGGCGTGCCGAGACCCTGCCGATGCTGCCGGCGCACTTCGAGCTCGAGCCGCGCCGCGAAGGCGGCGATCAATGGAAGGCGCTACGCAAATTGCTTCGCGACAAGGAGCTCGGCGGGGTCATCAATGCGTGCGACGCCGGGCGCGAGGGCGAGCTGATCTTCGCCTACGCCTACGAACTCGCCGGCTGCCGGGCCTCGGTGCAGCGGTTGTGGGTCTCGTCGATGACCGACGGCGCGCTGCGTGACGGGCTCGCGCGGCTGCGACCCGGGACGGAGCTGGCTGCCCTCGAATCGGCGGCGAGGGCGCGCAGCGAGGCGGATTGGCTCGTCGGCCTGAACGCGACCCGGGCGATGACGCTGCACGTGCGCGCCCTGACGCCCGACGGCCCGCTGCTCTCGGTCGGGCGCGTCCAGACACCGACGCTCGCGATCCTGGTCGACCGAGAGGTCGAGATCGAGGCCTTCGTGGTCGAGGATTTCTACCAGGTCAAAGCCGAACTCGAGGCCGACGCCGGCCGTTGGGAGGCGATCTGGGTCGCACCCGCCGAGGCCACGAAGCCCGAGGAAGGCGGCGAACCTCTCGGCGAGGACGAGGAGGAAGACGCCGACGGGGACAAGGGCAGCGGCCCCGTCGCCGGTCGTCGCGACCGACTCGCGACGCGCGAGGAAGCCGAGGCGGTCGTCGCGCGGCTCAAGGGCAAGGACGCCGAGGTCGTCTACGTCGCGCGCAAAGAGGCCCGCGAGCGCGCGCCTCTGCTCTACGACCTCACGGCACTGCAACGCGAAGCGAATCGGCGCTTCAAGCTGTCGGCGGCGCGCACGCTGGAGATCGCTCAATCGCTGTACGAGACGCACAAGCTGCTGACCTATCCGCGTACCGATTCGCGCCACCTCTCGACCGCGGTGGCCGAGACACTCCCGGACGTGCTGCGCTCGCTGCGCTTCGGACCCTATGGCGAGGCAGCCGACCATGCGCTGTCCGCAGCGCCGCTCGGCCGTCGCTTCGTCGACGACGCCGAAGTCGGTGACCACCACGCCATCATCCCGACCGGCGTCGACCCGCGCAGCCGTAACCTCGACCGCGAGGAGAAGCTGGTCTTCGACCTGGTCGCGCGGCGCTTGCTCGGCGCCTACGCGGGCGACGCCGTCTTCGCCACCGCCCACGTGGTCGCCGCCGTCGGGGAAGACCGGCTGCACGCGCGCGGTCGCACCCTCGTCGAGCCGGGGTATCGCGCCATCGACCCGCCCCGCACCAAGGGCAAGGAGAAGTTGCTGCCGGCGGTCGAGGTCGGGACGCCGGCCAAGGTGCGCAAGGCCAAGGTCCACGACGGCAAGACGCGCCCGCCGCCGCGGCACAGCGAGGCCAGCTTGCTCGGCGCGATGGAGCGCGCCGGTGAGACCCTCGACGACGAAGAGCTCGCCCGAGCGATGAAGGCCCGCGGGCTCGGGACGCCCGCGACCCGCGCGGCGATCCTCGAGACGCTCCTGCAGCGCGGCTACATCGTCCGAGATGGGCAGCACCTCGTGCCGACGCAGCAGGGACGCCGGTTGCTGGCGATCCTGCCCGAGCCGGCGCTCCGTTCGCCGCAGCTGACCGGCGCGTGGGAAGCCCGCCTTGTCGCCATCGCCGAGGGGCGCGAGTCCTACGACGCCTTCGCCCGCGACGTCCGCGCTTTTGTCGGCGAGGTCTGTCGCAACGTGCTCGGCGCGGCGCCTTCCGAAGCTGCGCAGGCGCTGGCGGCCGAAGCCAACGCCTCCGGCGACCTCTTGGGTAGGTGTCCTCGATGCGAGGCCGAAGTGCGCAGCCGCCGGTTCGGTTGGTCGTGCAGCGGCTGCGGCCTCCGGATCCCCGACAAGGTCGCCAAGCGAACGGTGAGCGCCAAGATGGCCAAGGCCCTGCTGACGAGCGGCGCCACCGACGTGGTCAAGGGGTTTCGCAGCAAGAAGGGCAACGAGTTCAGCGCCGCGCTGCGCCTGGACCCCGAGCGCGGGGTGGTTTTCGACTTCAGCGAAGTCCCGCGCGAGCCGCCCGCCGGCGGTCGCCCCGCGCCCGCCGGGCAGGGCGTGACAGCGAGCGCCGTCGTCGGCCGGCCATGTCCCCTATGCGCAGACCAGGGCGGTCGGCTGATCCGTGGTCGAGCGGCCTACGGCTGCGCACGTTGGCGCGAAGGATGCCGTTTCCAAGTCGAGTTCACGCTGCACGGGGTCGATGTGCAGGGCGCCCTTCCGGGGCTGCTCGAACAGGGGGTGAGTGCTCCGCTGCGCGGCGAGGACGGCCGGCCGTTCCGCCTCGCGATTGACCGAAGTCAGCTACATGGTGTGCGAATCGAGCATCCGCGCTTGCCCGAGGGCCCCGGTAGACGCTAGCCTGCGCCGCTTACGGAGGTATTGATGCGCAGCTCACCCCCTCTCGCGGTCCGTCGCTTCGGCGCGTTCCTCGCCATCGTCGTCGCCGCTGCGGTCGCCGTCTCGGCCTCCGCGGCCGTGCCGCAGGCCACCCTCTTCGAAGGCGTGTTGACCAGCGCTGGCGGCGGTCCGGTCTCGGATGGCCCCTACGCGCTGACGTTCTCGCTCTACGAGGCGCAGAGCGGCGGCAGCGCGGTGTGGGTCGAAGGCCCGGTCGAGGTCACGGTGACCGGCGGGCGCTTCGCGTACCGCATCGGCACGACCAAGCCGCTGACCGCGGCGGTCTTCGCGGCGCTG
>JBEARB010000337.1:0-24996 GCA_041163625.1 Pseudomonadota bacterium
CCTATGGCTTCCCTGACCACCCTATCAACACTGCTTCCGCTCGTGTCGCGTTCGCCGCGGCACGTCCCCAGGCCGCGACAGAAGCGGTCACCATCGCCGGACCTCGCATCGTTAGGGAGTGCGTGCGCCGGAGCCCTCGTGGCGGTGATCGAAGAGTCGATGGTCCCATCCTAGCTGACTCCCACCCCGCTCACTCTTCCGAACGGCGGCCCTCCGGGGCCGCCGTTCGGCGTTTTGGCGCGATGTTCTTGGCAGGGGGCGCGGGTGCGGTAGGCTGCCGCCGTCGCGCGCGCGCGTCGGCATGTCGAGGGGGCGGGGTGAACGGAAGCGGAGCCGAGGTGATCACCGAGCGCACGCGCCTGCTGGCTTGTGCGGAGGATTTGGCGCGCGGTGCCGGCCACGCCTGCGGATCGGTCCACCTGCTCTTGGCCCTGTTCACCCGCGAGAGCCTCGCTCGCGATCTCCTGCACGAATCCGGGCTCGACCACCGCACGCTGCTGACGCATTTCCGTCAATCGGGGCAGGGCGTACTCGACGCCGAACCGCACGAGACGCTCGCGGCGATCCTCGAGCAAGCCGACGCGCTCGCCGCTCGTTCGGCGGTCGGCGAGGTCGACGGGGCGTGCTTGCTCGCGAGCTTGCTCCGCATTCGCGGTGCCGCGGCGCCCCATCTGCTGCGCCGCGTCGGCGTCGACGTCGCCTCGCTGCGGGCACGCGTCATCGGCTCGATCGTCCACGATCACGAGTTCGGATCGGTCCGAGGGCGAGCTGCCCGGCGGCCGTCGCGCCCGATGATGCCGGGCGTGCTCCTCGGGCAGACCGACCCCGGGTTGCCGGTGGTTCGCGATCCGACGCCACGGCCCCTGCCGATTCCGGCGGCGCTGCTCGACGGTCAGCGCACGCCGCGCCGCCCGCGCCACACGCCCCGCGACACCGATCCCGGCCTGCCGCCGGTGCTGCCGGCTGGCTATGTCGACGCGCCCTCGCCGCTGACGCCGCCCTCCGGGATGCCGGCCGTTGTCACGCCACCCCGCACGCCCACGCCGCCGCCCGCGTCGCCTGCCTCGCTCCCGACGCAGGCCTTGCCGACGACGGCGTTGCCGACGACGCCCCTACCGGCAGCGACGCTGCCGACGGCCGCCCAGCCCGTCGAGGCGGCGCCCACCGGCCCGGTACCGGCGCCGAACCCTCCGTCGATCGCGTCGGCGTCTGCCCCATCGGCGGCCGACCGGGCGCGTTTCGAGTTGGACCCCGAGCGCTTCCCGACGCTGAGCCGGCTGGGGCGCAACCTCACCCTCGCGGCGCTCGACGGAGAGACGACGCCGCTGGTCGGCCGTGACGCCCTGGTCGACGCGATCATCGACGTTCTGCTGATGCGGCGGGTCAACAACCCGTGCTTGGTCGGCGAAGCCGGCGTCGGCAAGACCGCCTTGGTCGAGGGGCTCGCAGCCCGCATCGCCGGCGACGTCGACCGCTACGGCCGCCTGGCCGAGGCCGTCATCATCGAGTTGCCGGTCTCGAGCCTGCTCGCGGGGACGTCGTTGCGCGGTGCCTTCGCCGAGCGCATGGCCGCGCTGCGGGACGAGGTCGCCGCTGCCGAGGGCGGCATCATCGTCTTCATCGACGAAATCCACACGCTGATGGGGGCCCGCGCCGGCGACGGGCCGCTCGACGCGGCCAACGACCTCAAGACCGCGCTCGCGCGTGGTCGTTTCCCGCTGATCGGCGCCACCACGCGCGCCGAGTACCGGCGCTTCATCGAGGCGGACCCCGCGATGGAGCGACGCTTCCAGGTCATCGACGTGCCCGAGCCGAGCGTGAGCGAGGCGGTCGAGATCCTCGTCGGCCTCGCGCCGACCTTCGGCGAGCATCACGGCATCCCCTACAGCCACGAGGCGATCGTCTCGGCCGTCGAGCTGAGCCGTCGCTTCCTGCCGGACCGCGCGCTGCCCGACAAGGCGGTCGCGGTCCTCGACCGGGCCGGTGCGCAGGCCCGTCGGCGCGGGCACAGCGTGGTCGATCGCGCCGACGTCGCGCGCTCGGTCGCGGTGCTCGGAGGCGTGCCGATCGAGCGCTTGCTCGACGACGAGCAGCAGCGGCTGCGCGACCTGGGAGGCGAACTCGCGCGCACGATCCTCGGCCAAACCGACGCCGTGGACGCGATCGCCAGGCGTGTGGCGCGGAACCACGTCGGCCTCGGCGGCGATCGACCGCTGGCGAGCTTCGTCTTCGCCGGCCCTCCCGGCGTCGGCAAGGGAGCGGCTGCCGCCGCGCTCGCCGAGTTGCTGTTCCTGAACCCGGACGCCCTCGTCCGGTTCGACATGAGCGATTACGCCGAGCCCCATTCGGTCTCGCGGCTGATTGGCTCGCCGCCCGGCTACGTCGGTCACCAACAGGCCGGCCAGCTCAGCGAAGCGCTGCACCGCCGACCCTACCGCGTGCTGCTCTTCGACGATCTGGATCGCGCTGCCCCCGAGGTCGCCGCGCTGGTGCTGCAGCTCGTCGAGACCGGCCGCATGGTGGACAACCAAGGTCGCCGCCTCGACGCTCGCAACGCCGTCATCGTCGCCACGACCACGCTTTCGCCGGAGCAGTTCGGCCTCGGCCGCGGATCACTCGGCTTCATGGGCTCGCCGCGCCCGACCGCACAGCCGGCGGATCGCGCGCTGGCTGCCGTATCGCAGCGGCTCGGAGCCGAGATCACCGGCCGCGTCGACGAGGTCGTGCTGTTCCGGCCGCTCGAGCGTGAGGCGCTCGCGGCCATCGCGGCAGCCGAGCTCGAGCGTATCGCCGCCCGCCTGCTCGAAGAGCGGCTGATTCGCCTGCGATTCGATCCGTCGGTCGTCGCTCTGCTGCTCGATGCCGACGTTCAGGACGAGCTCGGCGCCCGCTGGCTGCGCGGGCGCCTGTCGAGCTGCGTCGAAGATCCGCTCGGGGAAGCGCTGCTCGACGGCACCCTACGCCCCGGGGAACGGGTCCTCGCGCGGGTTCGCGAGCAGGTGCTGCGCTTCGAGGCGGTGGCGGTCGAGAGCGCGACGCACGCCGCCCCACCCTCGGCCTGAGCCCGGACTCAGCCGACCGCGCCGAGCCAGATCGTGCGCGACTTGTTCCAGACGTCGACGGGGTCTCGGAAATCGCCCGCGTCTCCCTTTTCGCGGAGTAGCGGCGCAAAGCGGGCAGCGAACGGGGTCTGGCCCTGCAACTCGACATCGAGGACGCGGACTTCGACCGACGCGTCCGTGTCGACGGACGCCGCGCTACCCGGCGCTCGCGGCAGAACGCAGCGTCGGGCGCTCAACGCGCCGCCTTGCTCGGCTTGCAGCGCCTCGCCTTGCGCGTCGGCGGCGATCAGACAGCTCCGCAGCTCGACCGTGCCGCCGCCACCCGCGCCGCCGCCCGCGAGCGCGACGCTCCCGCGCGCGCCCTCGTTGCCGACGAAGGTGCAGCCGACCGCCTCGATGCTGCCACCGCGGCTGGCAAAGAGCGCACCGCCACCGGCACCGTCGGCGACGTTGGCGTGCAGGACGCAGCTCTCGAGCTCGACGCGCGCAGCGCCGGCGCACCGGACGGCACCGCCCTGCGGCGCGCGGTTGCGCGTGAGGCGACAGCGCTCGAGCCGGACCCGACCTTGTTGTACGTCGACGGCGCCGCCGCCCTCGCCGCGGCCGCGGCCGCTGGAGAGCAAGCAGGCGACGACGTGGACCTCGGCGGCCATGTAGACCTGCAGCGCGGCGCCGGCGCCGGCCTCCGGTCCCCGCAACACGAGGCCCTCGATACGGACGCTGCCGGCACCCTCGACCGAGACGGCCGGGCCGCGATGTCCGACGATGCTCGCGCTGCCGAGCCCGCCGGCGGCGACCAAGGTGATGGCGTGGGGGAGGGCGACGGGGCCGCGATGGGCTCCGGGACCGAGCGCGACGATCGAGCCTGGCGGCAACCCGAACAGGCGCGGGCCGAGCGGTCCGTCGCTGAGTTCGTGCCGGATCACGCGCTACATGCCCGCGATGTTCACGTTCGAGTAGAACTTCTTGAAGTCGTCGAGGGTCAACTCGAAGATGCCGTCGTCCTTGCCGTCCTTGCCGGGCTCGACGCGACCCCAGGGGTTGCGGAGCTTGACGTAGCGCTTCTTGTCCTTGCCGCGACCCTTCTCGTAGGCGCCGAGGATGGTGTAGGCGTGCCAAGCGTAGAGGTTGGTGCCGGCGTAGATCGCCTCGTCTTCCTTGCCGCGCGTACCCGCCGACATCGCCTGGTTGTTGTCCGAGGCCTTCTTGATGCGGCTCCAGAGCATGTCGTCCGGCGAGGAGTCGGTGGACATGTAGCTGACGCGCTTGCCCGAGAGCGCCTCGAGCGCCTCGGCCGAGCTTCCGCCCTCGCCGACGACGTTGTAGCCACCCTTGAGCTGCGCCCACGCCTTCTCGTAGAGCGCCGGCCAGAGCTCGCGGCCGCCGGCCTTGGTCTGCTGTCCCTTGGCGTAGCGCAGGTCGCTGTAGCCCTTCTGCTGCGGCAGGTCGCCGTCGATCGTCACCCAGGTCTCGGAGTAGTTGGACTCCCAGTAGTTCTTCTTCGTGAAGAAGCGGACCTTGTAGGTGTTGTCGCCGTTGTCGACGATGCCGGTTTTGATCAGGTTCGGGTTCTCCGCGGCGACCGCCGAGAGCGCGGCGACGAAGTAGCAGTCGGCCACCGCGCCCTGGATCACGTCGCTGGCACGGACGCCGTGGTAGAACAAGCGGTTGCGCTCGTCCTGACCGGCCTTGCCGTAGCTCCAATCGTCGCCCTGGTGCTTGTCGCGCAGGCGCGGGTCCTGCAGGTCACGCGGCTCGACCTTCGGCTTCTTGTCTTTCTTCGGCTGGGGTTGGGCGATATCCGGCATGGCGGCCTCCGGCGCGTGCGCGCTGACCCTCCGAGACTAGGGCGACCTCGGAGGTCCAGCAAGGCGAGGCGGCCGGGCGTCGGGCGCGGCTGGGGGCTCCGCACCCCGGGTCCGGCGGGCTCGCGTGATGCCGACACTTTCGTTACGCTCGCGGCCGCTGCGGACCCCGTTCGGCGGCGAGAGGAGCTTCGATGATTCGACCGATTTCGCGTTCGGACGCGGCTGGCCACCGACGCGGCTGGTTGCGGTATGCGGCGCTGGCGACGCTGCTGCTGGCCGGCTGCGGCAACGACGGCGACAGCGGCGACACCACCGACACCGCCGTGCAAGACGCTGCCGATGCCGCCGCCGATGTCGAGCAGGACGCCGCCGTGGACGTGGGCACCGACACCGTCACCGGCACGCTGAAGTGGACGGCGCAGGTGCCCCCCGTCGACGGCAAGATCCTCGGCGCGGCGGCCTTGCACGGGACCGCCGGCGCCTACCTGCTCGTCGGCGAAGACGGCGCCATCGTCCGCCTGGGCGCGACCGGTCCGCAGATCATCACCGTTCCGGGCGTCGGCGCCGCCGACCTTCGTGCGGTGTACGTCGACGACAAGGGCGTCGCCACGCTCGGCGGTGACGCGTCGATCCTGGTGCAGGGTTCGGGCAGCGATTGGCAGCTGGTGCCGGAGATTCCGCCCTCGCCCGTCACACGCTTCCGCGGCATCGACGGTGCCGGCGTCGACGTCTGGGCGGTCGGCGACGAGACGCGCGCGTTCCGCAAGGATGCGGGCGGCACGTTCCTGCCGGTCGATGTGACCGTCACCGACGGGGAAGCGCTGGCCGCGAACGCGAATTTCGTGGCCGTGCAGGTGCAGAGCGACGCGGTCTGGATCGCCGCCGACGCGGGTAGCAAGAGCGCCGGCTTGGTCCTGGAGCAGACCAAGGATGGCTGGCGCTCGTACCCCCTCGCGTTCGCTCCTCGCGGGCTCTGGCGCGGCACCGACGGCGCGACCTGGGTGGTCGGCGGCACGGTGCAGCCGCACGTCGCCCGGCTCGAGGGCAGCGCGTTCGTCGAGCTGGACGGGCTGCAGTGGATGCTCGGATTCAGCGCCGTGGCCGGCTTCGGCGCGGACGACGTCTGGCTCGGCGCCCTCAAGGGGCAGGTGCGGCGTTGGAACGGCACCGCCTTCGAGACCGTCTCGGTCAAGGCTCCGCCGGGGACGCCGAGCCCGTTCGCGCAGCCGTCGGGGGACGTCGGCGCGCTCGCGCTGCACGCCCCGGACGAGCTGCTCGTCGCCACGCCCTTCTTCGTCTACCGCTACGGGATCCAGCCGTGAGTGCCCGCGTCGGGGCCGCGCTCGCGCCGTGGCTGCTGGCCCTGCTCGTCGGTGGTTGCGGCAACGAGCCGTCGACCGGGCTGCAGGTCACGCCGGTGCCGGCGTGCGCCGATATCACCCGTTTCGGCAACGGCCTGCGCTGCGACGGCGACGCAGGTCTGGGCGCCTGCGGCGTCGGGCCCGCCGGGCTCTGCGCGTCCGGATGGCTGTGCTTCGACGCGCCGACCCTCGCCTTCTGCTCGTGTGCCACGGACACCGACTGCCAAGGGCGCGCGAGCTACATCAACACCGCGCGCGCGGCTCGCAAGATCGCGCCGATGCCGGCGCGCTGCGAGGGCGGGCGCTGCGTGGGAACGCCGTGAATCCGGGCGTTCAGGCGTCGTCGGCGCCAGCGTCGCGCTGGGGCTCGGCGGGGCGAAGTCGACCGACGACCAAGCCCGTGGGGCCGGGCCCGATCCGCTCGTAGCGGGCGTCGCCGAAGCCGCGCTCCCGCAGCGCCGCGGCGACCAGGGCGCCTTGCTCCGGATCGCCGAGCTCGACCGCGAACAAGCCACCCGGGGCGACCACCCGCGGCGCCATCGCCACCAGCCGGCGCAGCACGTCGAGACCGTCGGCGCCGCCGTCCAGGGCCAGGTGCGGCTCGTGGTTGCGCACCGTGGGTTCGAGGCCCGCCATCCGCTCGCGGCGGATGTACGGCGGATTCGAAAGCAGCGCCGCGAACGGCGCGCGCTCCGCGAAGTCGGCGAGCAGGTCGCCCTCCGCCAATGCGACGCGCGACTGCAGGCCGAGGGCCTCGACGTTGCGACGGGCCCAGCCGAGCGCTTCGGGGCTCCGGTCGGTGGCCAGCAACGGCCGCTCCGGGCCATCGCTGCCGAGCGCGACGGCGAGCGCGCAGATGATCGCCCCACTGCCGGTCCCGACGTCGATGACCGGGCCCTCGGGCGCGTCCGCGCTACGCAGCACGGCCACCGCCCGGTCGACCAGGTGCTCGGTTTCCGGGCGGGGGACGAGGACGCCGGGGCCGACCTGCAGCTCGATGGCGTGGAACGCGCGGCGCCCGAGGATGTAGGCGACCGGCTCGGCGCCGGCGCGTCGCTTGATCAGGGCCTTGAAGCGGGCGAGCTCGTCCTGCTGCATCGGGCGGTCGTGCTGCACGTAGAGCTGCAGCCGGGGCAGGGTGAGCGCCTCGCCGAGCAGCAGCTCCGCGTCGAGCCGCGCCGACGTGGAGCCGTGCTTCTCGAGAAAGGGCGCGGCCCAGCCCAGGATACTCCCGACGGTCCAGGGCGCGGTCATGGCGCCTCCGCCGCGACTTCTTCCATCGCCGCTTGCCAGGTCGCGGTCAGCATCGACATCTGCAGCGCCGCGCGCTCGGGCGTGCCGGGCTTGTCGGCGGGGCCGAGCCAGGCACCGATGACGGCCATGGCGTGCGCGCCGGCCGCGCAGACCTCGGCGACGTCGTCGATGCCCAGGCCGCCGATCGCCACGACGGGCTTGGCGGTGCGGGCGGCGGCCTCGGCCAACGCCTCGAAGCCGCGCGCGGCTCCCGCCTCGGCCTTGCCGTTGGTGGCGCGGACGGGGCCGAAGCCCATGTAGTCGATCGGCAGGCGACGCGCGGTCTCGACCTGATCCAGGTCGTGGGTCGAGAGCCCGACCATGGCGTCGTCGCCGAGCGCGGCGCGGGCGCGGACCGGGCTGTCGTCGTCTTGGCCGACGTGCAGGCCGACGCCCGGCCGCCCGACCATCGGCTGGGCGGCGACCAGGTGGTCGTTCATCAACACCGGGACGCGCTCGCCATACGCTTGCACGAGGTCGCGGTAGAGGCTGGCGAGCGCGAGGCTGTGGGCCGGTGCGCGCTTGTCCCGCAGCTGCAGCGCCACCGCGCCGCCCTGCACCGCGGCTTCGGCGTAGCGCATCAGCAGCGCCCGTTCCTGCTCCGGATCCTCGGGTAGCAAGGGCGCGAGCCGATCGATGTCGAGGATGGCGTAGATCCCGCGCGCGAGCTTGCTCATGACTCCCCCTGTGTGCTGCCGGATGCGTGCCCGAGGAGGCGGTGCATCAGCAGGGCATCCTCGCCGTCGGGATAGTAGCGCGGCCGCACGCCGTCGCGCACGAACCCCAGGCCCTCGTACAGACCGATGGCCGCGACGTTGCCGATCCGGACCTCCAGCGTCGCGTGGGTCGCGCCCGCTGCGACCGCCATGCGGAGCAGGTGACCGACGATGCGTCGGCCGAACCCGCGTCGGCGCGCGGCCGGATCGACGACCACGGTCATGATCTGCAGCTCGTCGACCACCAACCAGGCGAGGACGGCGGCGCAGAGGCGTCCGTCGTCGAACAGGCCAATCGCGCGGGTCAGCGAGCCTTCGAGTTCGGTCGCGAGCGCGTCGCGGCTGTACGGATCGGGCAGCGCGACGGCTTGAAGCGCGTACCACGCGTCGAGATCCGAAGCCGTCAGTGCGCGCAGCGTCGGATCCGGCACGGCGGACGCCTCGGTCACGTCGGGGTTCCGCCTGCGCGGGTCAACAACCAATCGCGCAACGAGTCGACCCCGTCACCCGAGCTCGTGCTGGTTCCGAGGGGAATCTCGTCGAGCTCCATGGCCCGCTGCAGCTGACTGAGCCGCCCGTGCACGCGATTGCGCGCGATCTTGTCGAGCTTCGTGACGACCAGGCGCACCCGCAGGCCCGCCTCGCGCAACCAGAGCAGGAAGCCGAGCGTCTCTTCGTCCGGATCGCGCCGAGCGTCCCAGAGCAGGAGCACCACCGCCAGGCGCGGGCGTCCGGTCAGGTAGCCCTCGATCATCGGGCCGAAGCCCTCGCGGATCGCGACCGGCGTCTTGGCGTGACCGTAGCCGGGCAAATCGCAGAGGCGTAGCGTTCGCCCGCGCCCGTCGCTGACCTCGAAGACGTGGATGCGCTGCGTGCGGCCCGGCGTCTTGCTGACGCGGGCCAGCTTGCTGCTGCCGCAGAGCGCGTTGAGCAACGAAGATTTTCCGACGTTGGAGCGGCCGATGAAGGCGATCTCCGGGGCGCCGGCGTCGAGCTCGTGGGCCTGCGCGATGGAGCCGAGGTAGCGCACGTCGGGGAAGACCGCGGTGCCGGTGACGCGCTGCTTCGGGCCGCGCGGGGCCGCCGGCGCCTGACGCTTCGATCGAGCCGGCTTGCTCGGTGCCAACGTCGGCGTGCCGCCCGCCTTGCCGGCGCCGGCTTTGGGCGGACGCTGCCGCGCAGCGCCGCGACCACCGCGTGCGGGGGGGCGAGGCGGACTCACGAGCCGAGCTCCAGCAACTGCGCGACGACGACCGGCTTGCGGTCGTTGGCGCGGCGGAAGTAGCGGCGCACGTATTGGCGAAGCTCCTCCTGCACGCTCTCGCGACCGAGGCCGCCCGAGAGCATCCGCGTCAGCCAGGGGCGCAGCTCGTCTTCGAGGGCGCGGAGCAGGGCGCCGTCCTTGGTCCAGACGCCGCGCGCGTCGGCGGTGACGGCGAGCGGGCCGCGGCCGTAGACGGCGGTGACGGCGACCAGGCCGGATTGGCCCATCTCGTAGCGGTCGTGCACACCGAGGCTGGCGGCGGTGCCGACCTGCCGGCCGTCGAGCAGCCAGGGCTCGGCCTCGACCTCGGCGATCTTCTGCGGGCCGCTGGCGTCGAGCTCGACGACATCGCCGTTGGTCATCAGCAGCGGGACTTCGGCGCCGACCTCGCGCGCGAGCTGCGCGTGCCGGTCGAGGAAGGTGTAGACGCCGTGGACCGGCAGGAAGAAGCGCGGGCGCACCAGGCCGAGCAGCCAGCGCAGCTCGTCTTCGGCAGCGTGGCCCGAGGCGTGGATGGTGTGCTTGTCGCTGCGATGGACCACGCGCACGCCGGCCTTGGCGAAGGCGTCGAGCATCGCGTGGATCGCCTTCTCGTTGCCGGGGATCTTGCGCGAGGACATCAGCAGCGTGTCGCCGCGCCGTGCCTTGACCTTCGGGTGGTCGCCGCGCGCGATGCGGGGCAGGGCGGCGCGCGGCTCACCCTGGCTTCCGGTGCAGACCAGGACCAACTCGTGGTCTTCGTATTGGTCGACGTGCTTGACGTCGATCAGCACGTCGCGCGGCATCTCCAGCCCGCCCCACGCCTCGCAGGCGTCGAGGTAGCGGAAGATCGAGCGCCCGATCAGCGCGACCTTGCGGCCGGTGGCGCGCGCCGCAGCGATGACGGCGTGCATCCGGTACAGGTTCGACGAGAACAGCCCGACGAAGACACGGCCGGTCGCCTCGCGGATGGCACCCTCGAGCCCGACGGCGACCTCTGCCTCGCTGACGGTGTGGCCGCGGACCTCGGCGTTGGTCGAGTCCGAGAGCATGGCGAGCACGCCCTCGTCGCCGAACGCGCGGAAGCCGGCTTCGTCGAAGCGCACGCCGTCTGGCAAGCCGTCGTCGCGCTTCCAATCGCCCGTGAACAGGACGTTGCCGACCGGCGTGCGGATGGCGAGCGAGACGCAGTCGGGCAGCGAGTGCGTGACCCGTAGCGGCGTGAACGAGAGCTTGCCGATGTGGATCGTGTCGCCCGGCGCGATCTCGTGTAGTTCGAGGTCGCCGACGCCGCGGTGGCGGGCCTTCTCCTCGAGCAGCGCGAGCGTGAACTTCGTGCCGTAGACCGGCAGGTCGAGCCGACTCGCGACGTAGGGCACCGCGCCGATATGGTCCTCGTGGCCGTGCGTCAGCACGATCGCCTGCAGCCGATCGGCGAGCCGATCCAGCAGCGAGAGCGACGGGAGGACGAGGTCGGCGCCCGGCAGCTGGTGGTCGGCGAAGAGCACGCCGCAGTCGAGCAGCACCAAGTCGTCGTCGTAGCCGATCAGCATGTTGTTCATGCCGATCACGCCGACGCCGCCGAGCGGCGCGAGGATCAAGCGGCCGTCGCCGTGGGGGATGGGCACGGTCTACTCCCGCTCGAGGGCGATGGCGATGCCCTGTCCGCCGCCGATGCAGGCGCTGCCGACCGCGCGCTTGCCGTCGCCGCGGAACAGGCGCCAGGCGAGGTGCTGCATGATGCGGGTGCCGCTCGCGCCGAGCGGATGGCCGACCGCGATGGCGCCGCCGTCCACGTTGGTGCGCTCGCGCGGCAGGCCGAGCACCTTCTCGACGGCCAAGTACTGCGGCGCGAACGCCTCGTTGACCTCGAAGAGATCGACGTTGGAGACGCCCCACTCCGCCAGCGCCAGCGCCTTCTGCACTGCCGGCACCGGCCCGATGCCCATCACCGTCGGGTCGCAGCCGACCGAGGCGTAGCTGACGACGCGGGCGAGCACCGGCCAGCCCTCGGCGGCGGCGCGCTCGGCGGTCGTGACGAGCACGGCCGCGGCACCGTCGACGATGCCCGAGGCGTTGCCGGCGGTGACGACGCCGTCCTTCTCGAAGACGGCGGGCAGCTTGGCCAGGCCCGCGGCGGTGGTCTCCGGCCGCGGGTGCTCGTCCTTGTCGATGACCTGCTCGCCCTTGCGGGTCTTCTTCACGATCGGCGCAATCTCGTCGGCGTAGCGGCCGGCGGCGAGCGCAGCGGCGTAGCGCTCCTGCGTGCCGAGGGCGTAGGCGTCGCAGGCCTCGCGCGAGATGCTGTGCTCCCGTGCGAGCTTCTCGGCCGTATTGGCCATCGCCATGCCGGTGAAGCTGTCGGTCAGGCACGACCAGAGGCTGTCTTCGAAAGGCGCGGGCTGGCCGAAGCGCAGGCCCCAGCGCGCGCCGCGGACGATGTGCGGCGCCTGGCTCATGCTCTCGGTGCCGGCGGCGAGTGCGACGGTGGCGGTGCCGAGCTCGATCGCCGCGGCGGCCTGCGCGATGGCCTCGAATCCCGAGCCGCAGAGACGGTTGAGCGTCAGCGCAGGCGTCGCGACGGGTGCGCCGCAGCGCAGCCCGACGTGGCGCGCGAGGTAGATGGCGTCGGCCGAGGTCTGCAGCACGTTGCCGGCGAAGACCGCGTCGATCGTGGCGGGGTCGGCTTGCACGCTCGCGAGCGTGGCCTTGGACGCCTCGACCGCGAGGTCGTTGGCCGAGAGGTCCTTGAGCGAGCCACCGAACGCGCCGAAGGGGGTGCGCTTGCCCGCGACCAGGACGATGTTGCGCTGCAGTCGTGCCATCTCGACCTCCTCCGCGGGGGAATCTGCCGCGGTCGCCGGGTTCTAGGCGATGGAGGCCGGCCACGCAAGGCGCGAGCGCTACCGGACGACGTAGACCTGCTCGCCCTGCTTGAGGAGGTTGACCTCGCGCCGGATGGCGTCGATGCGGACCTCCTCGCGACGGCGCAGCGCCTCACGGCGCGAGCGCAGCACCTCGGTCTGGGCGCGCGCCTCGGCGAGTTGCTGCTCCGCGCGCTCGACCTCGATGCGTCGGTCGTGGGCACCGCGCTCGCGCAGGTAGGCGCTGCCGAGCGAGAAGGCGACCAACGCGGCGTAGAGCGCGACCACGCTCCAGACGCCGATCCGCATCGCCCGCCGCACGCGCGCAGCCTCGGGCAGCACCTCGCGCACCGGCTCGGGCGTCTTGTTGACGATCCACGTCTTGGTACGGGAGGCCCGATCCCGCCAGATGTCCGGGTCGAGCGGGGAGGGCTTGTGCCGGATGTTGCTCGGGCGCTTCTGCACGGGGCGACTCCCGCACGCGATCGTGGGCGTGCGGGGCCGATCGTGGTGCGCGCGATCGCGGCGTCAACTTTTTGCGCTGGCTTCTCGGGGGATTCGCACCACGAACGTCGCGCCGCCCCCCTCGGTATCTTCGTAACGCACCGATCCGCCGTGGCGATCGGCGAATTGACGAACCATGGCGAGGCCGAGGCCGGTGCCTTCCTTCTTTCCGTGCGTGGCGAACGCCTCGAACATGCGGTGGCGGAAGGCCGCCGGCACTCCCGGGCCATCGTCCGAGAAGCGGAAGACCAGATCGTCGCCGTCGCCGTCGATGCGCACCCGGAAATGGCCGGTCGCGTGACCGGTCGCCGGATCCGTCATCGCCTCGCGGGCGTTGCGCGCGAGATTCTGTACCACGCGCAGCAGCTTGAAGCGGTCGAGGCGCGCGACGCCGCGGTCGTTGAGCTCGATGGCGACCTCGACGTCGTGGCCGGCGAAGATCGGCTCGCAGAGCTCGCGCAGCTCGACTTCGAGCTCACCGAGCATCACCTTCTGGACCAGCACCTCGCTACGACCTCGCGCGAAATCGAGCACTTCGCGCGACATCTGCACCACGCGTTCGAGCTGGCGCATCACCGAGCCCGCGAGCTCGCCGCGTCGCGACGCGTCTTCGCTCTGCGCCATCAGCTGGACGTAGCCCGACGCGATGGTCATCGGCGTCTTGAAATCGTGCAGGACCATCGAGAGCGCGCTGCCGAGCGAGGCGAGGCGGTCCTGACGGTCCTCTTCCTCGCGGGCGACGAAGCGGGTGATGATCCGCGCGACGCTCGCCGCGGCGACCGAAATCAGCTTGATGTCGGCCTCGTCGAAGCAGCCGGCGCCGTCGCGGCGGCCGTAGAGGCCGAGCGCGCCGATGGTCGAGTCGTCGCTTCGTAGCGGCATCGTCAGACCGGTCGCCGGCACGAAGCCGAGCTGCTCTTCGTCGGCGAGTTCGGCGTCCTGCTCGCGGTCGCCGCCGCAGACGGCGCGTTCGAGGCCACCGGCGAGGACCTTGCCCGCGAAGCCGGCGCGATGGTCGAACGCGCGGGTCTCGATCTCCTGGTCGCCGGCGTGCAGTCGATGCGCGATCATCGCGCCACCGGGCAGCGAGAGCGTGACCTGGGCGACGTCGCAGGGCAGGGCGCGCTGCAACTCGAAGAGCAGCAGCTCGAGGGCGGACTCCAGCGTCAGCGCGCCCGAGACCTCGCGCTCGATGTGGTAGAGCAGGTCGATCTCGCGGACGCGCTCTTCGAGGGCGCTCCGCGTCTGCTGCAGCTGCAGGTTGCGCAGCATCAGGTTGTGCGTGAGCTGACCGTTGACGATGGCGATGGCTGCCATCGCCATGATGGTCCGCATCATCATCTCGTCGTCGACCGAGAAGAAGCCGGACTTCTTGTTGATCGCCTGTGCGACGCCGACGATCGTGCCGTCGCGATGGCGGATCGCCTGGCAGAGCATCGAGCGGGTGCGGAAGTTGTTGCGGCGATCCCAATCGGGGTCGAAGCGTTGGTCGAGGTAGACGTCGCGGATATTGAGGTCGCGCCCGGTATGAGCGACCCAACCCGCGAGGCCCTCGCCGACCGGCAGTCGAATCTCGACGACGTCGTCGCCCTCTGCGACGGTGCTGCGCAGGCTCTGTCCGTCGGGCGTCAGCAAGAAGAGCGAGGAGCGCTCGGCGTCGAGCAGCTCGGTCACGCCGCGCATGATCGTCTGCAGCAGCTCGGACTCGCGCATCGGCGCCGAGAGGCCGCGCGCGATGCGGAGCACCACGCCCAGGCGCGGGTCGATGCTCGAGCTGCGGGCCAGGAACTCTCCGGTCTCGGATATGTCCAGCGTCGGCTTGCTGCGGTGGCTCATCTCGCTCCCGTGTAGGCCCTCCGACCATAGACGTCCCTGACGCGGGCGGGAAGGGGCGGCAAGGCCCCGTAGGGTCGGTCGGTGCTTGTCGTGGCCGAGGGGGCCGTGGCAGCTTCCCTTGCGGAGGCAGGATGCGGCACGACGATCGCGATAGGCAGCAACGTGGCGAGCCGACCGGCGGGCAGCAGCGCGCGCCGGCGACCGGTGCGCGCGTGGCGCCGCGATCGGGCTACGAAGGCCATTCGTACGAGACTGCGGCCGCGCTCGCGCGACCCGACGCCGGTCGCGGCGTCCCGAGCGCCACCGCTGGCCCTGGCGGTGACGCCCTCGGCGCCGCCGCCGCCGACCTCTCCGCTCGCCACGGCGACGCCCTCTCCGCCGCCGCCGCTCGCGCTGGGGTTCCGGCGCCAGCGCTCGCCGCGGTCGTGCTCACCGAGGCTGCGGGCTTGGGGGAAGTCGAGCCGGGGGCCTTGCCGATCCGCTTCGAGCCGTATGTCTTCTGGCAGCGGACCGGCAGCTGGGTGGTCGCGACCCATCGCGACCAGACCGCGGAGCAGAACGCGCTCGCCGCCGCCCGCTCGATCGACGAAGGCGCTGCGCTCGCGTCGCTGCGGATGGGCCTCGGACAGCTCTCGGGCGCCGAGGCGTCAGCCGCCGGTTATGCCGACGCGGCCGCGATGTACGCGGCGTTCTCGACCGATTCTGCGGCGCAGATCGCCGCGCTCGGTGAGGTGGTGGCGGCGGACGCGACCTTGCAGGGCGCGCTGGGCAGCGAGGATTGGTGCCACGTCGCGGCGCTGCGCGCCGGGCCCGCCTACCACGCCATCGGCTACGACGACGGCTTGGCGGCGGCCGCGGCCGCCTACGCCGAGCAGGTCGCGCACGGCGGCGACGATGACGGTGAAGACGCTCGGCCGCGCCGCCGTCGCGGCGACAGGCGCTGAGCGAAAGCCCTCAGCCGCGAAGCAGGATGACGGCCATATAGCCCGCGAATCCGGCGAGCATGGCGACGCCGAAGCCGCGTCCGATCGCGCGGGTGCGGAAGACCAGCGGCCAGAGCAGCAGCGACGCGCCCAGCATCACCGCGACGTCGAAGCGCAACAGCGCCGGATCGACCGGCAGCGCGACCACGCTCGACGTGATGCCGCAGATGCAGAGCACGTTGAAGATATTGCTGCCGATGACGTTGCCGACCGCGATGTCGGCTTCGCCCTGGCGCGCCGCGGCGACGCTGGTGACCAACTCTGGCAGCGAGGTGCCGGCTGCGACGACGGTCAGGCCGATGACCGTCTCGGACATGCCGAGTTGGCGCGCCAACGCGGCCGCGCCGACGACCATCGCGTCGGCCGAGACGACGATGACCGCGAGGCCGGTGACGAACATCGCCAACGCCATCACCATCGGCGCCTTGCCGGCGGCGGCCATCGCGGCGACGACGAGGTAGGCCACCATGCCCGCGACCAGGACGGCGGCCGAGGTGGTGCCGAAGCCACCCTGCAGCGTCACAGCCGCCACGGCGAGCAGGCCGAGCACGGCGAGCGCGAGATCCAGGCGCCCGAGCGCCTCTTCCTCGGACTCCTCGGCGGTCTCGGTCGCGGCGAGGCGCGCCTTGCGCTCGCGCCGGGCCCCCCAGACCGTTCCGCCGACGTAGGCGAAGAGCAACGTCGTCAGCAGCAGTCCGTCGCCGCCGGTCAGGGCGCCGTCGAGCGAGAGCAGGAGCAAGAGCAGGCAGGCACCGATCATGATCGGCAGATCGACCTTGACCAGCCGCGTCTCGACCGTGAGCCGCTGCAGCAGCGACGAGATGCCGAGAATCAGTAGGATATTGAAGATGTTGCTGCCGACGACGTTGCCGACGGCGAGCGGCGCCATGTCGGCGAGACCGCTGGTCAGGCTGACGGCGAGCTCCGGCGCCGAGGTGCCGAAGGCGACGATGGTCAGGCCGACGACGAGCGGCGAGACGCCTGCGAGGCGGGCGGCCGTGGCGGCGCCGCGCACCATGCCGTCGCCTCCGACGACGAGCGACACCAGGCCGCCGAGGAAGAGCACGATGGCGAGGGGAAGACCCATGGCGCCGTCAATCGCTCGTCGAGAGCACGGCGAGGAACGCGCTCTGCGGGATCTCGACGTTTCCGACCTGCTTCATGCGCTTCTTGCCCTTCTTCTGCTTCTCGAGGAGCTTGCGCTTGCGGGAGATGTCGCCGCCGTAGCACTTCGCCGTCACGTCCTTGCGCAGCGCCTTGATGGTCTCGCGCGCGATGATGCGGCGCGCGATGGCGGCCTGGATCGGGACGTCGAACTGCTGCCGCGGGATCAGCTTGCGCAGCCGCTCGACCAGGTCACGGCCGCGCTCGTACGCGGTGTCTTGGTGGACGATGAGCGAGAGCGCGTCGACGTTCTCGCCGGCGACGAGCACGTCGAGCTTGACCAGCTTGCCGGCGCGGAACTCGATGACCTCGTAGTCGAGGCTGCCGTAGCCGCGGGTGACGGTCTTCAGCCGGTCGAAGAAGTCGTAGATGATCTCGGCCAGCGGCATCTCGTATTCGATGACGACGCGCTTCTCGGTCAGGTAGCGCAGATCGCGCTGGATGCCGCGTCGCTCGGTGCAGAGCTTGACCACCGCGCCGACGTAGTCCGAGGGCGCGTGGATGGTGGCGAGGACGAAGGGCTCCTCGACGGACTCGCGTTGGTCCGCGTCCGGGAGCTCGGCCGGCGAGCTGATCGCGCGCATCGTCCCGTCGGTCATCTTCACGTGGTAGACGACGCTCGGCGCGGTCGTGATCAGGTCGCAATCGTACTCGCGCTCGAGCCGCTCCTGGATCACCTCCATGTGGAGCAGACCGAGGAAGCCGCAGCGAAAGCCGAAGCCGAGCGCGGCCGAAGTCTCAGGCTCCCAGGTGAAGGCGGCGTCGTTGAGGCTGAGCTTCTGCAGCGCGTCGCGCAGCGTCTCGTACTCGTGCGACTCGACGGGGAAGATGCCCGAGTAGACCATCTGCTGGACTTCTTTGAAGCCCGCGAGCGGCTCGGTCGCCGGTGCCTTGGCGTGGGTCACGGTGTCGCCGATCTTCACGTCGGAGATCTGCTTGATGCCGCAGACGATGACCCCCACCTCGCCCACCGTCAGCTGCTGCACCTCGCGGACCTGCGGCTTGTGCACGCGGACCTCGAGGACCTCGTAGTCGCGGTCGCTGGCGAGGAAGCGGACCCGGTCGCCCTTGCGCAGGGTGCCGTCGACGACGCGGATTTGCACCAGCACGCCGCGGTAGGTGTCGTACTGCGAGTCGAAGATGAGGGCCCGAAGCGCGCCGTCCTGCTTGCCACGCGGCGGCGGGATCTCACGCACCACCGCCTCGAGGACCTCGGCGATCCCGAGGCCGCTCTTGGCCGAACAGAGGATGGCACCGCTGGCGTCGAGGCCGATGCCCTCCTCGATCTCGCGGCGGACCTCGTCGGGGCGCGCCGCCGGGAGGTCGACCTTGTTCAGCACGGGGATGATGGCGAGGTCGCCGTCGATGGCCAGGTAGACGTTGGCGAGCGTCTGGGCCTCGACCCCCTGCGCGGCGTCGACGACGAGCAGCGCGCCTTCGCAGGCGGCGAGCGAGCGGCTGACCTCGTAGTTGAAGTCGACGTGCCCGGGGGTGTCGATCAGGTGGAAGACGTAGTCCTCGCCGTCTTCGGCCTTGTAGTGCAGTTGCACCGCTTGGCTCTTGATGGTGATGCCGCGCTCGCGCTCGAGGTCCATCGAGTCGAGATACTGCGCCTGCATCTCACGCGCTTCGACGGCGCCGGTCGCCTCCAGGATGCGGTCCGCCAACGTCGACTTGCCGTGGTCGATGTGGGCGATGATGCAGAAGTTGCGGATATGCGAGGCGATCATGCGCGACCTGTGGCGGCGACCAGGCCGCGTGACGGCCGGATGCGGGGGCGCGAAGGTAGCCCTTCCGCCGTGGGTGTCAACGACGGCAGGCGGGGGCCACAAACGCAGACGCGGGCGCCGCGGCCGGAACGCCGCGGGCCCGCGCCCGTGCGGATTGCAGGGTCGAGCCTACTTGATGTGCTCGACACCCAGCTTCTTGACCTTGGCCTTCCAGACGGTCTCCGGAAGCCAGTTCGGGCGGTTCGCCGGCGACTTGACCTGCTCGCGCCAGCCCTTGAAGACGTGGACACGCTTGGTGCCACGCTCGCGCAGGCGGATGTCGGTGTGACCGCGGCTGGCGGCCTTGAGAGCGGCCCCACGGGGCTGACGGTTCGAGAACACGTTATCGGTGTCCTTGCCGTCGGCCATCAGAACGAAGTTCTTCTTGTCAGACATGGTCATTCCTCACGTAACCGCACCACGCGGGACCGTCGCCCGTGCCCTCCGGAGTCGACCCCGTGCCCCTCGTGGAGCCGGTCGCTAAAGATGTGTCGAGGTATGAGTGACGTTGCACGGCTTGGCAAGCGATCTTTCGCAAAAAATGCGCTGCGCGCCGGGGGCTTGCGGCCGATCAGTGCGCCGAACGCTGTGTAAGTGCTCGGAACGTGGTGCAAACATCCGAAAATCGTGAAAAAACAGCATACCCGGCGATCCAGAATGGATCAGTGCCCTCGGCGGAGCGCCGCTGATCGCAGAGCGGCCTCCGCGGGCCGGGAATCCGGGCTCGTCCGTACCGGCGGAGTTCTGGAGAGATCGCGACGGGGTGGTACCCTGCGCGTGCGCATCGCGCGAGGAGGTCCCGCTTTGGTCCATGCACGCTCCACGGTCGGCTCGAGGCGGCGCTCTCCGCCGCGCGGGCCTCGGCTCCGAACCCTGCTGTCGGCGTTGGTCCTGCTGCCGTTGACGCTCCTGCTGGCGCAGCCCGCACAGGCCCGGCGCGCGCGTCCGAACAAGCCCGCGGGCTGGACCGAGCTCCGCGAGGCGGCGCGCGCGTTCCGCGTCGGCGACCTGCCGCGCGCGAAGGCCGGACTCGGGAGCCTGCTGCCACGCCTGCGTGGGCAGAGCGACGCGTTGCTCGCGGCACGCTTCGTGGCCGCCCGCGTCTACGCCGGCCTGGGCGACGGCAACGCCGCGCGCGAGGCATTGGCCCAGACCACCAAGCTCCGCGCGCTGGTGCCGCAGGCGTGGGCCTTCGCGGAGATCGAGGTGCTGACGGCCGAGGGCAAGCATGCGCAGGCGCACGAAGCGCTCGGCAAGCTGCGTGACCGCTGGCCGAAGTTTCGTTGGGCGCAGGCCGACCTGACCTGGTCGCGGCTGTACGAGCGGCTCGGGCCTCCTGCCCGGTCGGCGAGCGCTGCGTTGGAGCTCTACGAGAAATCGCACCTGCACCTGCCGCAAGACGAGCTGCTCGCCCGCGCAGCGCGCGGCTACGAGGCCGCCGGCGAGGCCAAGCGCGCGCAGGGCGCCTGGAGGAAGCTCCTGTTGCGGCATCCCGAGAGCGCCCTGGTCGACGAGGCCGTGCGACGCATCCCGCTCGAGAGCCTCTCGCTCGCCGAACGGCTCGACCGCGCCGAGCTGTTGTTCAAGCGACGCGACTACGAGCGCTGCCGGACCGAGTCGCTCTTCCTCTGGGAGAAGCAGCATCGGCGCGACATCGTCGGCTACCTGCTCGGCAAGATCGGCAGCGAGCGCCTCCGCGACGACTACGAGGGGGCCGCGCGCTACTTCGAGGCCGCGCTCGACCCGGGCGCGCCGTACGCGATGTTCGCCCTGGCGTCGTACGGCATCGTGCTCGGCAAGCTCGGGCGCGTGAAAGAGGCGGTCGAGGCGTTCGACCGCTGGCTCGCTCGCTACCGCAAGTCGGCCGGCATCAAGCGCGTCAACGAGACGATGTACGACCGCTGCCGGGCGATCCACGTCGGCGGGGACTCGCTGCGCGCCGCCCGCGAGTACCAGGCGTTCCTGGAGTCCAACCGCTCCGGCTTCGATTGGGGCAAGTATTGGTGGTTCGTCGCCTTCTGGCACTACCAGGGGGGCAAGTACGAGGAGGCCATCGACCAGATGGCGCGCCTCCGTGGCTCGAGCAACCCGCTGGTCGGTGGCAAGGCGCGCTATTGGACCGGCAAGGCGCAGGACAAGCTCGGCAAGACCGCCGAAGCCAAGGCCACGATGCTGAAGCTCGTCGCCGACATGCCGCTGAACTACTATTCGGGGCTGGCGGAGAACTGGCTCGTCGACCACGGCTTCGGCAAGGCGCTGCCCAAGCGCCCGGATCTGTCCAAGGTGCGCTGGCGCGTGCCCGACGCCTTCGCCGGCCTGCCCAAGACCGGGGCGGTACAGGAGCTGCGCATCATCGCGCACCTCGGCGAGTTCGACACGCTGCGCGAGGCGCTCGCGGACCGGCAGGCTGCGTTGCGGCGGCAGCTCGGTGCCAAGCGCCTCGACCAGCTCGAGTCCGACCTCTCCGATGCGCTCGAGGACTTCGCGCGGGACCGCGGGCGCGCGTACGGCCGTTGGCGCAAGGACCTGCGCAAGTGGCCGACGACGCGGACCGTCGATCATTGGCGGGCGATCTACCCGCGCGCCTACGCGACGCACGTCAAGTGGGCGGCCGATCGCTTCGGTGCGCCCGAGTGGATGGTCTACGCGCACATGCTGCAGGAGTCGCGCTACAAGCCGTGGATGATCTCCGGTGCGCCGGCCTACGGCCTCCTCGAGCTGCTCGACCGCACGGCGCGCAGGCTGGCCGCCGAGCAGAAGGAGGACTACCAGCTCTGGATGCTGATGGTGCCCGGTCACAACGTCCGCTGGGGTACGCAGTACCTCGGCGCGCTGGTCGCCAAGTTCAAGGGCCAAATTCCGTTCGCCATCGCGAGCTACAACGGCGGCCCGATGCTGCTCGAGTTCCACATGCAGGAGAGCAAGGGCAAGGACTTCGACGTGATGATCGACGATATGGGGCCGCACGAATGCCGCAACTACGTGCGCATGGTGATCGGCCACTTCCTCCGCTACATCGCGATCTACGAGACACCCAAGCGGGCCGAGGCGCTACGCGCCAAGCTCTTGCCGCGGACGTGGGAAGCGTCCTGGAACAAGCACCCCGACTACTGAGCGCGTGGAGCCCTACTTTGCCGGCTTGCAGAAGGCCGGGGCGCTCTCGGGCAGCTTGCCGGCGTGCGCATCGCCGGTGGTCGCGCGGCTGAACGGCGCGAACCAGTCCCAGACGAACGGCGCATAGCCGGCGGGGATCTTGTGGCCGAGCGTGTGCTCGCAGTCGGCGTGCACGTAGCTCTTTGCGTCGAGGTTGCCGACCAGCGTCTTGGCCAGCGTGTCGAAGTTCTGGCTGTAGGCGGTGTCGGTCGGGCCGCCCCAGGTCACCAGGAAGGGGACCTTTCGGGTCGCGTCCGGGAAATCGTGCAGGTAACCGCCCGAGAGCGGCGCGGCGGCGGCGATGGCCTCGCTGCGGTGCAGGGAGAGGAAGGTCGTCATCATCGCGCCGGCGCTCATACCGGTGACGTAGAGGCGCTCCGGATCGGTCGGGTACTGCTCGGCCACGCACTTGCGCAGGTCGTCGAAGAAGACGAGCTCGCGGTTGTCCATGTCGAAGACCTTCTCCGCGTAGCGCCAATCGAGGATCGGCTTGCTGCCGTTGACCGAGGCGGTGGTGTCGGGCGCGACGACGATGGCGCCGACCTTCTCGGCGACGGCCTTCCAGCCGGTATCGCCCAGGATGCCTTTCGCGCTGCCGGTGTTGCCGTGGTAGAGGAAGACCACCGGCAGCTTGGCGTCGGTCTGCGTCGCCGCTGCCGGCAGGATCAGCTCGAACGTGCGCGGGAACGTCGCGCTCTCCATCGAGTTGGTGCCGGCGGTCAGCTTCGGGCAGGTCGCGATCGGGGCGTAATCCTTGGCGCCACCGCCCGGGCAGACCACGTCGTAGTCCTTCGGCACCTCGGCCGGCCACGGCACCGCGCGGAAGGTCGAACCGGCCAGGTCGGCCTTGAAGGCGGGCACGGCGCCGGTCACGTCACCGCAGAAGGTGCCATCGGCCGCGACGGTGCCGTGAATCGTCAGCGTCGCCTTGACCGGCGTCCCGGTCGGCGAGGCCTTGCCCGGCACCTCGACCTCGCCCAGGTCGACGGTGAAGGTGCCGTCGGCGGCGACGGCGATGTCGGTCGCGCTGGCGATCGGCGCCTCGCTGACGAAGCCGAAGGTGTTGGCGCCGTACACGTCGAAGGTGAGGATCTTGCCGGCGCCACCGGCCTCGCCCTCGGCGGTGATCGCGAGCTTCATCACCAGCTGCGCGCCGCCGAGCGAGAGCTTGATGCCCATCAAGTAGTCGCCATCGGCGATCAGCGGGTTGCCGGCGGCCGTGTCGCTACCTGTGCCGTCGTTCGCAGCGCCGTCGCTGCCGGCAGCGTCTTGCGCGGTGCCGCTGGTGTCGCCGTCGTCGCTGCTGCAGCCCGGCAGGGCGAGCACCGCGGCGAGTGCGAGCGCGAGCGTGGTGGTGATTGTATGGCGCATCGGACGTACGCGCGCATCTCCGAGCCGGTTCATGGCATCCTCCTGAGCGGGTTGCTCCGCGAAGGCCGCAACCTAGCAGAGCCGGTGCGCGGGTGCGAGCGTCGCCGCACGCCGGTCGCGTGGGCCGAGTCGAGCCACTTCGAGGTCGACAAGGGCTGCGGAAGTCGCCACAATCTCGCGCCAGACATCGGGCCTCGGGCCCTCCCAGGAGCTATCATGACCGTCGCAGTCGTTCGTCCAGCCGAGTCCAACACCCGCCTTCCGTACAAGGTTGCCGATCTCTCGCTCGCCGATTGGGGCCGCAAAGAGATCGAGATGGCCGAGAAGGAGATGCCGGGCCTGATGTCGCTGCGCGAGAAGTACGGCCAGACCAAGCCGCTCGCGGGCGCGCGCGTCGCCGGCTGCCTGCACATGACGGTGCAGACCGCGGTCCTGATCGAGACCCTGACCGCGCTCGGCGCCGAGGTCACCTGGACCTCCTGCAACATCTACTCGACGCAGGATCACGCCGCCGCCGCCATCGCCGTCACGGGCGTGCCGGTCTACGCCTGGAAGGGCGAGACCGAGGCCGAGTACGAGTGGTGCCTCGAGCAGCAGATCTACGCGTTCGAAGGCGGCAAGGGCCCGAATTTGATCTTGGACGACGGCGGCGACCTGACCTGGTGGATCCACGACAATCACCCGAAGCTGCTCGAGGACATTCGCGGCCTCTCCGAGGAGACCACCACCGGCGTGCACCGCCTGTACCACGCGTTCGCCGAGGGCAAGCTCAAGGTGCCGGCCATCAACGTCAACGACTCGGTCACCAAGAGCAAGTTCGACAACCTCTACGGCTGCCGCGAGAGCCTGGTCGACGGCATCAAGCGCGCCACCGACGTGATGATCGCCGGCAAGATCGCCGTCGTGGCCGGCTACGGCGATGTCGGCAAGGGCAGCGCGCAGGCGCTGCGCGCGCTGTCGGCGCAGGTCTGGGTGACCGAGATCGACCCGATCAACGCGCTGCAGGCGGCGATGGAAGGCTACCGCGTCGTGACCATGGACTGGGCCGCCGACAAGGCCGACATCTTCGTCACCGCGACCGGCAACAAGCGCGTGATCACGCGCGCCCACATGGAGGCGATGAAGCACAACGCCATCGTCTGCAACATCGGCCACTTCGACAACGAGATCGACATCGCCGCGGTCGAAGACCTGCAGTGGGAGGAGATCAAGCCCCAGGTCGACCACATCGTCTTCCCCGACGGCAAGCGCGTCATCATGCTCGCCAAGGGCCGCCTGGTGAACCTGGGCTGCGCCACCGGCCACCCGAGCTACGTGATGTCGAGCTCGTTTGCCAACCAGACGATTGCGCAGATCGAGTTGTTCACGCGTGCCGGTGACTACGATTCGGGCAAGGTCTACGTGCTGCCCAAGCACCTGGACGAGAAGGTGGCACGGCTGCAGCTGAAGACGCTGAATGCCCAGCTGACCGAGCTGACCGACGAGCAGGCCGAGTACATCGGCGTGCCCAAGCAGGGGCCTTACAAGGGCGACAGCTACCGGTATTGAGCGCAGCCTGGGATGGATCCCTCCCCCTGGCGGGGGAGGGCGGAGTTCCAGACTCCCCTCCCCCTGGCGGGGGAAGAGTGGGGGGAAAGGGGGATCGCCGGGATGCCGGTACCCCTCTCCCCGACCGCTCTCCCACGTTGGGAGAGGGGCTGGAAGCACTGATCCGGGCTGAGCGGCTTCGAGCAGGTGCTGTACTTGGGAACGTGCCCGGATGGGCGGGAGCCTACATGCAGATCGTTTTCTTCGGCGCCGGCGGCATCGGCGGCTATTTCGGTGGGCGGCTCGTGGCCGCGGGCGCGCAGGTCGCCTTTCTGGCGCGTG
>JBEARB010000338.1:0-7439 GCA_041163625.1 Pseudomonadota bacterium
AGCGTGCCCGAAGCGACCCCCTACGCCCTGCCGGAGGCCGCGAACGCGGGCGAAGTCTGGCGCGTGATGGCCGAGGGCGCGCGCGAGCAGATCGAGCTGCTGCACTTCTACGGCGTCGACAAGGAGGCTGGTGGCACCGCCCTGCGGCGCTTCCTCGACTCGCTCGCGGCGGCCGCGGAGCGCGGCGTGCGCGTGCGCGCAGTCTTCGACGCCGGCTTCGCGCGCCGCTACCCGCTGCTGCCCAAGGCGATCGCTGCGCTGCCCGGCGCCGAGGTGCGGCTGATCGACGCCAAGGCGCACTACGGTGGCGTGCAACACCTCAAGATGCTGCGTGTCGACGGCCGCGAGGTCTTCATCGGCAGCCAGAACCTCGATTGGCGTGCGCTCGAGCAGATCGTCGAGCTCGGCGTGCGCACCGACGCTGCCTGTATCGTCGAGCCCGCGGGCGCGGTCTTCGCCGTCGATTGGGCGCTCGCCGGCGGCGCAGACCGGGGCGCAGCGCTGGCCGCCGCGCCGGCGATCCGCGCCCCCGCGCGTTGCGAGGCGCGAGTCCTCGGCCCGACCGAGGCGGCCGCGCGCGCACCGACGCCGGCACAGGGCGCCGGTCGCGTCGCGTTGCGCTTCGGCGCGAGCCCCGACGGCTGGCTGCCGGGCGGCGTGGCGTGGGAGCTGCCGACGCTGCTGCAGACCATCGCGTCGGCGCGCGAGCGGCTGCACCTCTCGATGCTCTCGATGCACCGACACGACCGCGACGGCAGCGATTGGCCCGTGCTCGAAGACGCGCTGACGGCGGCGGCCGAGCGCGGCGTGCAGGTGCGCGTCGTGCTCGGGCATTGGAGCGCTGCCAAGCCCGAGCGGATGCGGCCACTCATCGCCTTCGCCGCGCGGCATCCGAACCTATCGGTGCGCTTGCTGCACGTGCCGAAGCTGCACGAGCCGCCGATCCCCTTTGCCCGCGTGCTGCACGCCAAGAGCCTGGCCGTCGACGGCGTGCGCGCGTGGATCGGCACCAGCAACGGTTCGAAGGGCTATTTCCACAGCAGCCGCAACGCCGGCGTCTTCATCGAAGGAGCGGCCGTCGCAGGGCCGCTGCAGCGCTGGCTCGACGCCCTGTTCACGCGACCGGAGGCGTTGCCACCGGACGCGCCGCCCACCACCGGGGCGCCGACCGCGACGCATTGAACCGCCGCCGCGGCAGGCTCATGCGTGGATGCGCAGGACGCCGGGCAGCGCGGTGATCGTCGCCGGCCCGAAGCCGACCACCTCGCCGTCGGCCTCGACGAAGAGCGGCCGGCTGCCCGATTCGGGTCGGACCTCGAGCTTGGCGGTGCGCCGTGTCGCGCAGGCGGGGTGGTCGACGAACGTGCCGTCGTAGAATCGCGGCGTCAGGCCGACCATCGCGATCTTGCCGATCGGCCCGACGGTGACGACGTCGAGCAAGCCGTCGTCGACCTCGGCTTCGCGACCGACGAGCATCCCGCCGCCGTTGTAGCGGGCGTTGGCGACGACGACGTAGCGGGCGCGCAGGGCTTCTTCGCCGGCGTCGGTATGCAGGCGCACCGGCCAGGGCGAGCTGCGCGCGAGGGACTCCAAGCCGGCGAGGTAGAAGGGCAAGGTCGTGCCGAATTTGGGGCGGCGCTCGACCAGGTAGCAGGCGAAGCCGCCGAGGCCCATCGAGACGACGTTGATGGCGACCCGGCGCAGCGGGCGCCCCTGGGCGTCGACGGTCTCGACGCGCATCGCGTCCATCGGGCGCGCGGGGGTGTTGGCCATCCGCCGCAGCGCAGCGACGGGCTCTGTGGGCACGCCGAAGGTGCGGCCGAGGTCCCCGCCGGTGCCCATCGCGACGAACCCGAAGCTGGCCTCGGGCTCGATGGCGCGGCCGGCGTCGAGATCGATCATGCCTCCGGCGACTTCCTGGTTGGTGCCGTCGCCGCCGACTGCGACGATCCGGCACGGCCCGGCCCGCACGGCCTGCTCCGCGAAGCGCCTTGCGTCCCCGGACGCCTTCGTTCGCAAGAGCTCGTATGCCCCCAGAACCTCGCGAAACGCCGGCTCGAGGGCGTTGAATCGGGCGCCGGTGCGACCACCCGCCGAGGCGGGGTTGAGGATGACGACGGTGCGCATGGCGGCTCTCCGAGTCGGTCCGTGATCCGGGCCCGAGCATTGCCCAGCGCGCGAGCCTGGGCAACGATGCGGCCGCGCGAGCGATGCCCACGCGGGGGAGGATGCGATGCCGAGGGTTGCGGAACCGAAGCGGATCCAGATCGCCGGTCTGGACGCCATCGAGGTCTACGGCCCCGGCGGCGGTCCGGGCGAGCCCGGCGTCGGCGAAGGCCCGGTCGCCGTCATCCTGCACGGCTACGGCGCGGATATGACCGATCTCGCACCGCTCTCGCAGGTGCTCGCGGCGCCGCCCGGCACGCGCTGGATCTTCCCGAACGGCCCGATCTCGGTGCCCCTCGGGCCGTATTGGTCCGGCCGCGCGTGGTTCCCGATCGACATGGCGGCGCTGGAGTCGGCGATGCAGCGTGAGACGCACCGCGATCTCTCCGGCGCCGCGCCCGCCGAGCTGAGGGTGGCGCGCGAAGCGATCCTCGGAGTCTGCGCGGCGGTCGATCGGAGCTTCGATCGCATCGTCCTCGGCGGCTTCTCGCAGGGCGCGATGGTGGCGACCGAGACGGCGCTGCACGCGCCGACCAACCCCGCGGGTCTGGTCTTGTGGAGCGGCACGATGTTGCAGGAGGCCGTATGGCGGCCCTTGGCGTCGCGCCGAGCGGGCCTACGCTTCGTGCAGAGCCACGGACGTGGCGATCCGCTGCTCGCCTTCGAGGCGGCCGAGCGCCTGCACGCGATGCTGGTCGAGGCCGGCCTGCACGGCCGATTCGTCGGCTTCGACGGCGCGCACGAGATCCCCGAGCGCGTACTGGACGCGAGCTCGGAGCTGCTCGCGAGTCTATGACCCTGATGCCGCGCCCCTTCTTCTGCGGAGTCCGACGATGAACACCGAATCGCCAGCCGAAGGCCTGCTGCCCGACACCCCGACCGCGCCGCGCGCGATCGAGGCGCACCACCTGACCTACAACGACTACCTGCGCGTCCCCGAGCTGCTCGAGTTGCAGCAGCCGCAGAGCGATCCGCCGCACCACGACGAGATGCTCTTCATCATCATCCACCAGGCCTACGAGCTGTGGTTCAAGCTGATCCTGCACGAGCTGACCCGCGCCAAGACCTTCATCGACGACGATCAGCCGCTTCGGGCCCGCCACTTCGTCGACCGGGTCGTCGCGATCATGCGCCTGCTCGTCGACCAGATTCACATCGTCGAGACGATGCAGCCGATCGACTTCCTCTGGTTCCGCGACCGGTTGATGCCCGCCTCGGGGTTCCAATCCCTGCAGTTCCGCGAGGTGGAGTTCTTCTGCGGGATCAAGGACGGGCGCTATTGCACCTTCTTCGACAACCGCCCCGAGATGCGCGAGCAGCTCGAAGATCGGCTCGGCGGCGACGATCTGCGCGCCGCCGCATGGCGGATGCTGCAGCGCGCCGGATTCGCGATCCCCGACGCTGCGCTCGAGTCGGCGCAGCGCGACGACGAGGCGGTCTTCGAGGCGACGGCGGAAGCGTTGGTGCCGATCCTCGAGGCTCCGGACGAGCATCTGCACGCCAGTCTGCTGCTCGAGTCGCTGATCGCCTTCGACGAACAGCTCGCGCTGTGGCGTGAGCACCACGTCCGCGTGGTGGCGCGCGTCATCGGCTGGCGAATGGGCACCGGCGGCAGCTCGGGCGTCGACTATCTGAAGTCGACCACGACGAAATCGGCCTTCCCGGAGCTGTGGGCGGCCCGCACCCGGCTGGTCCACAGCGAGCGGAGCGGTGGCCTCTCGCATCGACGCGACGGTGAGCGCAAGGCTCCGCCGCCCAGCTGCCCGGCTCATCCGGGCAAGGAGTCCTGATGGGCGCCGAGCTCGATCTCACGCTGAACGGCGACGCCGAGATTCGCATCGCCCGGGACGAGTTCGGCGTGCCGCACGTCCGGGCCAGTTTCGACACCGATCTGCTGCGCGGCCTGGGCTATTGCCACGCCGTCGACCGCGGGATCGCGATGCGGGTGACCAAGGCGATCGGCTGGGGTCGCGCCACCGAGTGGATCGCCGACACCGACGAGCTGTACGCCGTCGACGTCGCGATGCGGCGGATCGGCCTGTACGGCGACCTCGAGCAGGAACTCGAGCGCGTGCCGCCAACGCAGCGTCTGCTGCTCGACGCGTACGTCGACGGCGTCAATCGGGGCTTCGCGGCCAACGGACTGCCGTGGGAGTTGCGCATCGCCGGCTTCGTCGACACGCCGTGGACGGCCGCCGACTGCCTGCTGTTGATGCGCCTCATCGCCTGGGTCGGGTTGGCACAGAGCCAGGGCGAAATGGAGCGGCTGCTGGTCGAGATGGTGCAGGCGGGCGTGCCGCGCGGCCACCTCGACGCGCTCTTCGGCGGACAGCTCGAAGACCTCGACACCTGGCTGTTGCGACGGGTCAAGCTCGGCGAGCGCGTCATCCCGCCGGGGGTACGGTGGCCCGCCGCGGTGCCGACCGCCATCGCCTCGAACAACTGGGTGATCGCCGGCAGCAAGACGGCGAGCGGCAAGCCGATCCTCGCCAACGACCCGCACCTGGACGTCGCCCGGTTGCCGGCGGTCTGGTACGAGGCCGTGCTCGAGGGGCCCGATGTGCGCGCGCTCGGTGCGACGATGCCCGGGATCCCGGCGATCTTGGTCGGCCGCAACGACGACATTGCCTGGGGCGTGACCTACGCCTTCATGGACGGCGTCGACTCCTGGGTCGAAGACTGCAAGGAGGGCGCCTACCGCCGCGTCGACAACGGCCGCGAGCGTTGGCTCTCGTTCCGCGTGCGGGAAGAGACGATCCGGCGGCGCAAGCGCGGTCCGCAGACGATTCGGATCTACCAGAACCCGCACGGCGTGCTGGATGGCGACCCGAACGAGCCGGGGATGTACCTCGCGACGCGTTGGGCACCGGCCGAGAAGAGCGGCGCGGCGAGCCTGACCATCGCGCTCTCGCTGCTGCGGGCGCGCGAGGCACCGGCGGCGATGCGCCTGCTCGGACACCTCGAGACCGCTTGGAGTTGGGTGGTCGCCGACACCGAGGGCCATATCGGCTTCCAGATGTCGGGTCGGCTGCCGGTGCGGCCCAGCGGGCGCTCGGGCTTGGTGCCGCTCGCAGGCTGGGATCCGCACTCCGATTGGCAGGGCGTGGTGCCGGCCGATCGCCTGCCGTGGATCCTCGACCCGCCGGAGGGCTATTTCGCCACCGCCAACAACGACCTGAACGCCTACGGCAAGAGTCGCCCGATCAACCTGGCGATGGGCCCTTGGCGGGCCGAACGGATCGCCGAGGCGCTCGCGGCGCGTGACGATTGGACGGTCGAGGCCGTGCGGGAGCTGCAACTCGACCTGCACTCCCTGCACGCCGAAGCCTACCTGCGCATCCTGCGCGACGTGCTGCCCGACACGCCGGGCGGCCGCGTGCTACGGACCTGGGACGGTGGCTACACGCCGGAGAGCCGCGCGCCGACCTGGTTCGAGCGCTTTTGGCGCGGCCTGCTGCGCGAGGTCTTCTGGGGCTACCTGGGCGACGAGGTGATCGAGCGTCTGCTCGGCGAGACGGCGATCGTAGCGGATTTCTACGATTGCTTCGATCGCGTGCTGCTCGACCCCGAGAGCCCGTGGTACGGCGACCGCAGCCAGCGAGACGTCTTCCGCGCTGTCGCCGCCCGCACCCTGGTCGGTGACGTCCGCACCTGGGGCGAGGAGAACCGCATCACGATGCGGCACCTCGTGCTCGGCGGAAAGCTGCCGGGGTTGTTCGGCTTCGACCACGGCCCAATCACGCTGCCGGGCGGTCGCGCCTCGATCCGTCAGGGTCAGGTCTTCCGCAGCGGCGGACGCGACACCTGCTTCGGTCCGAGCGTGCGCTTCGTCGTCGACCTCGCCGAGGAGGGCGCGCACACGGCCCTGCCCGGCGGCCCCTCGGATCGGCGCTTCTCGAAGCACTACCTGAGCGATGTCGAGCGCTGGAAGAAGGGCGCGCTCAAGCACCTGCGCCCCGGTCCGCACGTGCCGCCCCTGCCTGAGGGGTAGGCGCGCGTACGTCACTTTCGGCTCTCAACTCCAGCGAACACGAGCTACTTCTTGGTCATCCAGCGCTTGTGTGCCCAACCAATCTGCCCCGCAAACGGCCCGTCCACCACCTCGACGCGTGACCATCGACCGCGCTGGCTCAACAACCGCAGCCCTGTCCCGTCGGGCATCTCCGCGAGCATCCGCGCGTCCGAGCCCGGAGCGTCGCGCAGCGCGAGGAACGGTGCGTCGCGATCCGCCGAGGTTCCCGCGACCTGATGCGTCGCGCGAGGCCGCCGGGCAGGTGCCGTCTCCGTCGGCTCGGGCGCAGCGGTCGGCTCCGGCTCGGGCGCGCGCTCGGCCTCCGGCTTGGCCTCGACCTCGGGCTCGGCGGCCGCCATCTTCACCTGCGCCGGCTCCTCGGGGGCAGCGGCGACCGGTTCTTCGGGGGCCGTGGCCCCCTCGGATGCGGGCACGGCGACCTCGGCGGGCGCCGCCGCGGCCGGCTCGGACTCGGATTCCTTCACGTTCTCGGCAGCCGGTCCGGCTGCAACCAGCGGCTGCAAGGGCCCCGATGTGGCGGTCGTCGGCTCCTGCAATCCAGCATCGACACGTATCGCAAGCCACGCCCCGACGGCCACCAGCACGAGCACCAACACGGCACCGATGCCCAGGCCGACCCACGGCACACTGGGGACGGAGTCCGACGTCGGCATCGCCGAGACTTCGGTATCGGGTGCCGGCGGCGCGACGGTGGGCAACTCTCGCCGCGTCTCGAGCGCGCGGCGGCGGGCCGCCGGATCGGTGAGGTCCGGACGCAGGCGGATCGAGGGCCCATCGACGGCGTCGAACTTGCGCGTCGGCGGATCCACCGGCATCGCCAACGCCCCGGCCGGCGCGTCGAGGGTCTCGTCGGCGACCAGCTTCGCCTCGGCCTCGGTGGGCGCCTCGGGGTCGGTGTCGCCGTCCAGACCGTCGTCGAAGCCGTCGGACTCGACCTGCGCCGTCGTGGTCGCCGTCGCGTCGTCGCCGAGGACGTCTTGCTGTCCGATCCGCGTGACGTCGTCGCGGCCCTGCGGGCCCTCGAAGACGGTCTCCTTGCGATCGCGCTGCGTCAGCGCCTCGGGCGGCGCACCGAGCTGGATTCGGGCCGGTTGGCCGCAGCCCGGGCAGCGGACCTTGCGCTCACCGCCGGTTTCGGGCCGGCCGGCGACTACGAAGGATTGGTGACAATGCGGGCAGGTGACGTCCAACTCGACCTCAAGCCGGGCGACGGCCAAGACGCAGCAGCGCGGTGCGCAGG
>JBEARB010000339.1:0-11567 GCA_041163625.1 Pseudomonadota bacterium
ATCGACAGCAGGATGAGCGTGCGACGAAACGGGTTCGAGAACAGCATCGGCGCCTCCACGGCCGGGTGGCCGGATTCGGACGCATGCTGGGGCGGCGAGGCGGCGCGCGTCAATGGTCGAGCGCGCCCGGCCTCTTCGCTAGAAGTGCCAGCCGAAGGTGATGCGGGGCGCGAAGCGGAACGTGGTCACCGGATCGGCGCTCAGGTCCGAGGCGATGTCCTTGTCGTAGTTGTAGATCCACTTGGTGTACGAGCCGCGCACGAAACGGAGGTCCAAGCCGAGCGCGAACACCGAGTCGGGCACGCGCCACTCACCGGCGAGACCGAAGGGGATCGCGTTGCCGGTCCAAGCCTTGCCTTCGGCCTCGGTTTGGAACTCGCTCTCGTAGTAGTAGAGGATCTCGAAGAAGCCGTAGCCGCCGTAGAGCTTGATATCGAACGGTGCATCCGGGCGCCAAAAGCGCAGCGGGTGGATGGCCGCGATCATCGAGACGGTGCCGACGCCTGCGTTGTCGACCGTGCTGCCGAAGCTGCCGTTCCAGGCCAGGTCGGCCCAGATCGAGGCGTAGCCGAGGATGTTGTAGCCAATCTGCAGGGCTGCGGCGAGGCCGTCACCACGCGCCGTGGTCACGGCCTTGCTGTAGCAGCCCTGGTTGGCGAACAGGCAATCCTTGGCCTTCCACTGCGCGAACGAGTTGCCGTTGACCGAGAGCCCGTTGCTGGGATCCGGGATCGCGACTCCGGCTTCACCACCGTGGGTGCTGTAGCCGACGTTGAGCGAGAGGAAGAAGCCCTGCCATTTGGCCTTGGCCGTCGCCGAGCTGGCGGTGACGGGGGCGTCGGACGCCATCGGAACGGGGCTGTCGTCCGCAAAAGACACCGCCGGCGCGACGAGCGCGCCGGCGGTGAGAATTGCGGTCAGCAGCGTAGCGGCGAGGCGGCGCATCAGCTGCACCTGCCTAGTTCGCGTAGCCGCGCTCGCGGGCGATGCGCAGGGCCTTCTTGCGGCGGCGCTCGGCCTCACGGCTGCGGCGCTTCTTCTCCTCGGAGGGCTTCTCGTAGTAGCGGCGCTTGCGCAGCTCCTTGTAGATGCCTTCGTTGGCCATCTTGCGCTTGAGCATCGAAAGGGCGCGGTTGACGTTGCCGTCCTGCACCGACACTTCCAGCGCGCGGAACTCCACGGCGCGGGCCGACGCGCGGCGCGGGCGATCGGTGCGAGCCTTGTCCTGACCCTCTTTCGACATCTCGGTGCTCATCCATCTCTCCTGGGCGGGCATCGGCCCGGTCGCGGCGTCCTCTACCGCGGATTTTCTTGGGGCGCGGCCCGGTTGGTCGCTCCGTCGAGAACGCGCTGCGCGCTCCCCACGGGCATGGGGCGCGGAAACTGCCACACCCCCGGACGATTTGGCAAGCCCTTCGCTACGCTTCGCAGGGCAGGGGGCGACGTTCCATCGAGGTCGCCGTCGCGCGTGGGGATCGAACGCAGCCGAGCACGCTCGGTGGTCGGGCCGCGACGAACTCGGCCAGGGTCAGCGTCCCGAGCTGCACCATCAGCCAACGGTTCAATGCGTCCATCGGATCGTGCAGCGAGCAGCAGTCGGCGCGCTCGCAGCCCTCGCTGTGGGCATCCACGCATTGCACCAGGCCGAGCGCCTCCTCGAAGGGCTCGATGGCCTCGAGGAAGGTGATCTGCTCGAGCGGCTTGGCGAGCTCGTAGCCGCCCGCGACGCCCTGCACCGACCGCACGAGACCGGCCCGCTTGAGCTGTTGCATCACCTTGGCAAGCAGATCCTTCGGTAGTCCGCGTTGTTCGGCGAGCGTCGGCACGGCGACGCGCTCACCTGCGGGGACCGCGCCGAGGAATTGCAGGGCCATCAACGCGTACTCGGATTTTTTGCTCAGCTTCAGCATCAGACGAGCTCCGGGTCCGGGCTGTCACGGTAGTGGCGGCCGCGCGACGCTGACAAGGTGGGCGCGTGCAAACCGGCGCAAACCATCCCGGTTCCTCGCTTCCCGTGCGGTCGCGAGGCGAGGTTGACAACGTCGCGCGTTCGGGTAGCTTTGAAACAGGACCAAATTGGTCCGGTTTGGCGGAGCGCCCCGGCGCACCGACGACGCGAGAGGAAGTCATGCAGAAGTCGATCGAGGAGAACGTGACCCCCGAGTTGCCGGTCCGCACCGGTCCGCGCATGGCGCTGGACGACGAATTCTACTGTCGCCCGCGCCGCCGTCGCCTCTCCATCGAGAAGTGTCTCGACGACTACATGAACGCAAACGCCTTCACGAACAAGCGCTCGGCCTGCTGGCGCTGCCCGCAGGGCTGCACCAACCGACGCACCTTCTCCGAAAGCGCGTAGCGGACGTGGGTCGCTAGAGACGCGATCAAAAAATCGCCAAGGGCGATTTTTGGGGCGCGACTCGAGGAGGGGGTTGGTTCGCGAGAACCGCGCTTCTCGCGACCAGGGGGCGCCCAGCTCCCCAGACAACAGACGCGAGACTCGGCCAGAAAATGCGAACCTGCATTTTCTGGTCGCGTCACTAGAAACCGGCGCAGGTCGCGGGCAGGGCGTCGATCTTGGCGCCGGCAAACGAGGCGGTCAGGCAGGCGGCCTTGTCCTCGCCCTCCTTGCACAGGTACTCGAGCTCGCCGAAGTTGTTCAGCAGCGTCTTCAAGTTCTGGAACTTGTTGTTGCAGCCGTCACAGCCCGAATTGTCGGCGCTCTTGTTCGGATCGGCGAAGCTCTGATCCGGCTCGCCGCACGCCTCGCTGTTCTGGTTGCCGGTGGTCAGGCAGGTACAGGTCTTGGCGAGCGCGGGCTCGGGCAGATGACCAGCGCTGACGACGCCCTCGTCGATCCGGCCGCAATCCGACGAGACCAGGGCCTCGAGCACGGCGCCACGCACCGGGATCGAGTGCGGCACGTCGATCGTCGGGGCGCAGTTCTTCGGGTTCGCGGGCGTGCCGGCGTAGACGTTCATCGCCGCCGGCGCCGAGGGCGCGAGCTTGCAGCCATCGCGCGGGAACGAGACCTCGACCGAGGTGTAGGGCAGGAGGCAGATGTCGGTCTCGCTGCCGACGACGCGTGCGCCGTTGACGATCCGGACCTTGACCTCGGTGGCGCTGACCTCGAGCACTTCGGCGTAGAAGTTCAGCTCGTTGCCGGCGATGTCCTTCTTCCACAGCGGGTTGAGCGCGATCTGTACGTTGTGACTCTTCTTGTCGATCGAGTCGAGCGTCAGCTTGTCGAAGCGCCACGCCATCCCCTTGGCTAGGCAATCGCAGGCGCCGGCCTCCACATCGGCGGCGACCACGTCGGTGGCGCCGGTGTTGAGGTTGTTGGGGGTGCTGTCGATCTCGTTCTCGCAGCCCATTACGCCGGCGATCGCCAGGAGCGGTAGCAGGCGACGGCTCGAACGGAGGCTGCGGCGCAGGGTCGACGTGGGCATCGTGGGCTCCGGCAGTGGCGCGCAAGGCGTGATGCGCGGCGGCGAGTCGGCGCAGATTTGCACGCAGCCGCAGCTTGCGTCAAAACGTCCGCCTACGCCCGAGCTCGGCCGGCTGGCCGCGCGGCGAGGAGGCTTCATGCGCGTCCTTGGTACCCATCTGCGCTCGCGTGCCTGGTCGGCCCTGCTCGCCACGCTGGTATTGCTGCCGGCCACCGTGTCGGCCGGCGGATTCGAGCTGCCCGACAACGGCGCCCGCGCCGTCTCGCGCGGCTCGGCGTTCAGCGTCCGCGCCGACGACCTGACGGCCATCGCGCACAACCCGGGCGGCCTCTCGCGCCTGCGCGGCACCCACCTGCTCTACTCGCACAACATCATCCACGCGCCGATGCGGTTCACCCGCGCGGCGAGCGCGGTGCCGCAGAACGACAGCAACGATCCCGGCTCGACCGACCCGCTCGCGCCCGTCGAGAACCAGACGCCGTGGTTCGCCCTCGGCGGCATGTTCGTCGCCTCGACCGACTTCGGCCTCGACGGTTGGACCTTCGCCATCGGCGCCTACGGCCCCAACGCGGCGGGCTCGCAGAAGTGGGATGTCCGCGGCGGTCAGCGCTGGATGCTCGTCGAGCTCGAGGCGCTGATCGTCTACTACTCGCTCGCCGTGAGCTACGGCCAGCAGGACAAATGGGGCGTCGGCGCGACCTTCCAGATCGCGCATCAGCCGCAGACCAAGCTCTCGCTCGTCGTCGACGGCACCCCCGGTGGCGCGCAGAACCCCTACTACTCGCCGACCGACGTGCTCGCGACGATCTCGTTGGCTGCGCCGCCGGCGCCGACCCTGATCGTCGGCGGCTGGGTGCGGCCGATCCCGTCGCTCGAGTTCGGCATCAGCGGCCGCGTCATGCCCGTGAACCTCGACGCCAGCGGCGATATCACGCTCGAGAACACCCCCGGCGGCAGCAAGTTCAGCGACAGTCAGCTCGCCGTCGAGGGCTCTGCCGCGCGCCTGCGCCTGCTGCTGCCACCGACGGCCCGCGCCGGCGTGCGCTACCGCCACCTCGAAGGCGACAAGGAGCGCTTCGACGTCGAGTTGAACGTGGTCTACGAGGCGTGGTCGATGCTCGATCGCTACAATGTCGAGCTCGACGGCATCATCAAGCTCTTCGCCTCGCACGAGGCGCCGGACGTGACGATCGAGAAGCGATGGAAGGACACCTTCTCCGTGCGCCTCGGCGGCACCTACAACCTCGACGCGCCGCTCTCCCTCTCGGCAGGCGCGTTCTACGAGACCGGCGCGGTGCCCAACGCCTACACGCACCTCGACTTCCCGTCGTTCGACCGCCTCGGCCTCGCCGCGGGCGTCTCGGGCAACGTCGGCAACCTCACCTGGACCGTCGCCTACTCGCACATCTTCCAGGAGACCCGGAAGGTCGACGAGGCCTACGCCAAGGTCTACCAGCAGCGCCCGATCTCGGAGTGCCCCGACGGCTGCGACGGCTACGATCCGGTGCCCGCCAACGCCGGCACCTTCGAGAGCTCGTACGATATCTTCGCCGTCAGCGCAGCCTACCGCTTCTGATCGCCCGGGCGCTCGCCGCCCCGCGGACAACCAGCCCGGCGCAGCTGCCAATCGACCGTGCCGGTCGCGAAGCGCAGGAACTCGCCGCTCGGCCGCTGCCGATCCCATTGCTGCACGACGTCCACCCGGCCCGCGGCGACAGCGCGTTCGCCGGCGTCGAAGGCCATCGCCGGCGCGCACGGCGGCTCGCCCCCGGTGGCGGCGTGGCAGCCCGGCGGCAGGTAGAGGTAGCTCGCCGGCGGCAGGCCGACCTTGCCGTCGCAGCGGGCGCGCGCGTTGAACGACGAGAGCACTTGCGAGGTCGGACCGTTCGGTCCCCAGCGCCCGCGCGGCGCGTCGGGTAGGGCGTCGCGTCCGGCCCCGCCGCGCGGCACCACGAAGGTCAGCACCTCGGCGTCGCGGGGCGCAGCGTCGCGCAAGCCACGCCAGGCCGCGATCTGCGTGTCGACGAATTCGGCGCCGCTGCGTGGTCGGAGCGCCTCGACGCCGACCGCCAGCGCCACCACCAAGAGCAACGCCACGCCGACCTCCGGCCGGGGACGCGCCAGCCACTGCACGACCGCGGGCAGCCGTGCCGCCAGCACCACGATCGCGACCGCGAGCACGGCCTGGTAGCGCAGCGCGTCGGTGACGCAGGCGACCACCAGCAGGCTCGCTGCCACGGTCGCCGCGGTACCGATCCACAGCGCGCCGCTGCCGAGGAGCGCGACCACCGCCCCGCGTACGCCTTCGCCCGCCTGGGTTCGGCGAGGGCCGAAGTCCGCGACCAGCGCCACGAAGGCGACAATCGCGACCAGCGGCGGGAAGAACGCCGGATCGGTCGCCAACAGCATCGTCGGTTCGGTCGCGATGGCGACGCCGTCGGTGCTCGCCCGGCCGGAGACCATCGGCATCGCGTCGTGCAAGCGTAGCGCGCCGGCCAGGGCGCCCGGCACCCCGACCCAGATCGCGAGACCGATCGCCTCGCGGGTGGGCAGGCCGAGCCTCGTGGGGCCGACGAGCAGGTGGCCCTCGACCGGCAGCCCGGGTGCCTGTAGGCGCGCGGCGTGGCGCAGCGCGACCGCCAAGCCCGCGGCACCCGCAGCCCAGCCGGGGCCGACGACGTGGCCGAGCGCCAAGAGCGCCGCCGCGGCGGCGGCTGCCGGCCCGGTCGCGATCGCCCGCGGGCGGGCGGCCAGCGCGAGGATCCAGGCAAAGAGGAACTGCCCGTAGACCACGTCGCTCTCACTCGCCGCCACCCGTGCCGCCGCCGGAGCCAGCGCGAGGACGCCTCCGGCGAGCAGACCTGCGACGGGGCCGCCGAGCGCGCCTGCGGCCAACGCTGCCATCCCGGTCGCCAGCGCGCCGACGGCTGCCCCGGTCCAGGCGAGTGCCTCGAAATGCCCGCCGGCCAGGGCTGCGAGTGGCGCCTGCATCATCCGAAACGCGGGCCCGTAGATGGTCTCGAGACGACTCGCGGCGGCGGCGTCGCTGGCGAGACCCAAGGCGACGGCGGCGTCCTCCCACGCATGATCGTTCGCGTGCATGGGGTCGAAGCCGTTGCGCAGGCGCACCCACGCGGCCACCGCGACCACGATCACCACGCCGAGCCCGAAGATCCGGCCTGTCGGACGCGGTGGAGCGCGGGCCGCACGCCAGACCCAGAGAAGGCCGGCCAGCCAAACCCACAGCCAGCCCAGACCCGCCAGGACGCGCTCGACCCACAACGGCGGGAGCATCGTGTCGCCCCCGTCCGGCTGCGCGACGTCTTCGCCGAAGGGGAAGCTGCCGTCGTCGTTGTGGGCGACGGCGTCGGCGAGCTTGCGCAACGCGGCTTTCACCGTCGGCGCGGCACCCTCGACCTCCGCGACGGTGAAGGCGCGGGCGCCGGGCGTCGCCGCCGGCACCAGCTCCAGCTCTCCCGAGGCGCCGTCGCCGTCGCGCAGCGTCATCCGCACGCGATCGCTCTCGATCCGAATCGACATCAGGCGCACGCCGGGCGTGACCTCGCCCTCGTCTTCGAAGGGGCGCACCAGGTCGAGCACCGCGCGCTCGCTCCCTGGCGGGATGATGCGCAGCGCCCACGCCTCGGGGATCGGCGCCCACGCGCAGAGCAGCGCGCAGAGCGGCCAGAACCATCGCCGGCGCGGGGGCGAAGCGGAACGCATCGGGGCGCGGCGCAGGGCGTTCACGGCGCCGCGTCGGCCTCCGGCGGGGGCGGCGGCTGGAGCAGCAGCAGGCCGGTCGGCGCGAAGTACAGGCCGTCTCGGTCGCTACGCACCATAAGGCCCCGCAGCGTGGCGACCTTGCCCTTGGCGAGGTTGTCGCGGCCGGGGTCGAAGTCACCGCCGACGAGCAGGCGTCGGCCCTGCAGGTCCTCGCGGTCGGTCAGCAGCAGGTGCGGGGCCGGCTTGCAGCCCTTGGCGCGGTCGGCGCACGGGTGCAGCTCGGCGACGTAGCCGCGCACCGCGATGGCGTCGTCGTTGCGGCCGGCGCTGGCCGACGACGTGACGCCGTAGACGGACCACGCGCCGTCCTCGTACTGCGCTGGCGGCAGCTTCGGGTTCAGGTCCGGCGTCTCGGGGAGCACGGCGTTGCCCGCGGTCGGCTGGCGCGCGGGGTAGCTCGGCGGCTCCTTGCCGCCGGCACAGCCGAGCACGAGCGTGGCGGCACAGAGCGTCGGCAGCAGGATACGGGCAGGCATGGCGTGCTCCTCGGGCGCTATTTGTTGTTGTAGGGCACCAAGCCCGGCAGCGAGACGATGACGAGCGAGTTCGGGATCACGAAGACGTCACCGGTGCCGAGCACCTCGGTCTTGCCGCCGATCCGCCCGGTCACGGCGACGCGATTCGGGCCCGGGGGGATCCCGACGGCGGCGTACCGGCCGATGATGTTCGTGGTCACGCGGTTCTTCGACGGCACCGGATCGAGCTCGCTGTCGTTGAAGTAGGACAGTCCCTCGGGCGGCCGACCGAAGCCGACGCGGGCATCGACGATCGGCCACGAGCGCCGGGTCGCGGTGCCGCAGTCGCGGATGCGGCCGCCGATGACGCCGTCACCCTCGTAGATGCCGCCGATGACGCCGATGGTCGAGGGCACCAGCTGCCACTGGCCCTCGCCGACGATGGTCGGGTTCACGCGGAAGGTGTCCTGACCGAGGTACTTCGTCGGCTGATGGCCCTTGCCCTTCTCGTCGAGGTGCGTCGTGAACAGCACCACGCTGAAGGTGTAGCTGTCGTGCCAACCGTTCGGATCGTTGGGGTTGACCGCGCGCGTCCGGACGACCAGCGGCGTGTTGGCCGGAACGCCCTCGATCGCGTACAGGCCGTGCCCCTTCACGCACTTCGGGAAGCCGTCGACCTTGTCGCAGACGAAGCCGGCCGGGCACTCGAGGTGCACGCCCTTGTTGCACTCCTGCTCGGCGGCGTACTTGGCCTCGACGTCCAGGCCCTTGGCCGCGGCCTCGCCCGGATCGACCGAGATGGCCTTGGCGAGCGGCGCGCCGACCTTGGCGTCGTCGCGGTAGCAGGCCAGGGCGTCCTCGGGATCTTCGATGCCGGCGCAGGCCTCGGGGTGGAACTTGCTGGCCTCGAAGACCGCGACCTCGATATTCGAGGTGATGCCGCCGCCGCCGAAGCGATCGACGCGGCCCCACATCACGACCTTCTTGTCCTTCGGCAGGTCCTTGACCACCTCGTCGATGCTGGTGCCGACGCAGTCGAGGTTGATGGTCTCGGTGCTGGCGATGTTGTCCTGCGTCGGATCGCGCAGGGCGGTCTTGTCGTCGGCCCCGGATTCGGGCGCGCAGACGCCGCTGACGCAGAAGGTGCCGCTCGAGCAGGCGGGCTTGCCCTCGCCGCAGACGGGCTCGAACGTCGGCGCGACGCCGCCGCCGGTATCGCCGGTCGCGTCCGTGCCGCCCGTGTCGCCGCCGGTGCTGGCGTCCGCCGCCGCGTCGGCGGCGCGGGTGTCGGTGTCGTCGCGCTCTTCCTTGCCGAGGCAGCCGGTGGCGGCGAGACCGCAGCAGAGCAGCGTGGCGGAGAGGCGGAGGGAGCGGGGGATCGAGAACATGCGTCGGACTCCGAGGACGTGGCGTGGCGGACGATGACCGCTGTGGCCGTGGAGCGTAGCGACACGGGCGACTGTTGTCAGCCCGCGTGCACGCGCGCGTCGTCGATCTCCAGCACGATTTTCCCGAAGTGTTCGCGGCTCTCGAGCGCCTGCATCGCCTCGGCGCCGCGCTCCAGCGGAAAGCGCGCGCCGACTTCGGGGACCAGCAGCCCACGGCCGGCGAGCGTCAGCAGCGTCTCGAGTTCGGAGAGCGAGCCCATCGTCGAGCCGAGCACGGCGATGCTGTGGAAGAAGATCTTGCGCAGGTCGAGCTCGACGCGATGGCCCGCCGTGGCGCCGCAGGTGACCAGCCGTCCGCCACGACGCAGCGCCCGGATCGACGACGAGAAGAGCTCGCCGCCGATGTGCTCGAAGACCACGTCGACGCCGCCGGGGCAGAGCGCGCGGGCTTGGCGCGACCACTCCGGATCGTCGCTGCGCAGGACGGCGTCGGCGCCGAGTACGCGGGCTTGTTCGAGGTCGGCGTCGCGGCGGGCGGTGGCGATGACGAAGGCGCCGAGCTGCCGGGCGACCTGGATGCCGGCGCTGCCGACGCCCGAGCGGGCGCCGTGCACGACGACGGTCTCGCCGGGCTGCAGGCGCGCGGTGGTCGCCAACATCCGCCACGCCGTCAGGAAGGTGGTCGGCAGCGCCGCGGCCGCCGCCCATTCGAGGCCATCGGGCTTGGGCAGCACCGAGCCGGCGGGCACGACCAGGTGGTCCTGCGCGCAGCCGTCGACGTGCTCGCCCAGCATGCCGAACTGCTTGCAATGCGGCGGGTCGCCGGCGCGGCAGGCACGGCACGCCCCGCACGAACGGACGGGATAGAGCACGACCTCGTCGCCGACTTCGAGCCCCTGCACGCCCTCGCCGAGCGCATCGACGACGCCGGCGCCGTCCGCGCACGGCACGATCGGCACGGGCCAATGTCCGGCCGGAATGCCCCTCCGCACCCAGAGGTCGAGGTGGTTCAGGGCCGCGGCGACGAGCCGGATGCGGACTTCCCCCGGCGCCGGCGCCGGCCGCGGCCGTCGCTTCACCTGTACGACCTCGGGGCCGCCGTGGGCGGTGGTCACCAGGGCACGCGAGACCGGGGCTTGGGAAGAGAGTGCAACGCTCATGGGTTGTTCCTCCATCGACGAGACTTGCCGCGCATCCCCGCCGCGCCGCACCATCGGCGGGCCGGCCGGATCGGGTCAAGGAGGGGACGTGGAAGAAGACGAGACTGCAGCGGAGCCGTCCGCTTGGGAGCCGACGGCGTCCGCGCGTCCGCCGACGCGCTGGATCGTGCTCGCCATTGCGGTCGTCGTGGGCGTGGGGCTGCTCGGTTGGCGCGTGCGCTCCGCCGGCCGCGAGGCGGCGCTCCAGCGTGCGCTCACCGCGGCCCACGAGGCCCTGGATCGCGGCGCGGCGGGCACCGCTGCCGACGCGGTGCGGGGTGAGTTCGACGACGACCGCCTGCAGCGCCCCGACGTCGCTTGGCTCGCTGCCCGACTCGCTGCGGCCAGCGACCAACCCGAGCGAGCCGCGGCGCTCTTCGAGCGGGCGAGCGGCGGCCGGATGGGTATGGGCTGCCCGGCGCGGGCGGCCTTGGGCTTGCACCACGCGCGCTTCTTGCTTGGGCTGGGACGCGCGGCGGACGCGGTCGCTCGGATCGACCAGCCGCTCGGCCACTGCGGCGACCCGCTCGACGACTACCTCGATCGGGACGACCTCGACGACGTCGCCCGCGCGCCGGCGGGCAGCCCGGTCGACCCGGCCGTCGTTCCCCTGTTGCAGGTGCTCGAGCTGCGTGTGCGCGCGGCCGTCCACCATGCCGAGGCGCTCGATGCCGCCGGCGAGACCGACGCCGCGGCCGCCGCGCTCGACGCCGCCGAGGCTCGCGTCAGCGGCCTGGTCTGCTCGGGCACCCACCGGATGATCTGCCGCGGCCCGCGGGCGGGCTTGCGCGACCGGCTATTGCCGCCGCTCGACGCCGCTCGGACCCGGCGGCGCGCCGACGCCGCGCTCGCCATGGTCCGCAAGGGCGAGGTCGACGAGGCGGTCGACGAAGCGCGCGCCGCCGTGCGCGAGGCTGCAGAGGCTCGCGACGCCGCCGCGGCCGCCGATCGCGGCCGCGCGGAGGCCGCCCACCGCAGCGCGACCACGGTCGCCTACGCTGTCGAGGTGGAGGCTGCTCTTCACGCGGAGCGGGCGCACGATTGGGCCCGCGCTGCCGAACGCTATGGGGAGGCGGGCCGACTCTGGGACACGCTCCATGCCGCGAGGCCGGGCCCGGGATCCGGCGCGCCGGACGTGGCAGGCGGAGAACGAACGCTGGGGGCGGCGCGGATCGACCTGCCGGAGGCCGCCTCGCCGACCGGCGTGCCGGCGCACGTCTCGGGTCTCGCCCGCGCGAAGACCCTGGCGGAGTTGTTGGATCAAACCGAGGCAACCGCCGACAAGCTCGGCGCACT
>JBEARB010000340.1:0-12015 GCA_041163625.1 Pseudomonadota bacterium
AGGCGCACGGCGGCACGATCCACAACACCGCGGTGGTGATCGGCAACAACGGCAACATCATCGGCTCGCACCGCAAGGTGCACATCCCGCGCGTCGGCGACTTCAACGAGTCGACCTACTACATGGAAGGCGACACCGGGCACCCGGTCTTCGTGACGCAGTTCGGCAATATCGGCGTCAACATCTGCTACGGCCGCCACCACCCGCTGAATTGGCTGATGTTCGGCATCAACGGCGCCGAGATCGTGTTCAACCCGTCGGCGACGGTCGGCGCGCTGAGCGAGCCGCTGTGGCCGATTGAGGCGCGCTGCGCGTCGATCGCGAACAACTACTTCAGCGTCGGCATCAACCGCATCGGCACCGAGGTCTTCCCCAACGCCTTCACCTCCGGCGACGGCCGGCCGGCGCATCACGACTTCGGCCATTTCTACGGCTCGAGCTACGTCACGGCGCCCAACGGCGGCCGCACGCCGGGTCTGTCCCGCGTCCGTGACGGTGTGCTGGTGTCCGAGGTCGATCTGAACCACTGCCGCCAGGTGCGGGACAAGTGGGGATTTCAGATGACGCGGCGGCTGGCGGAATATGCCGAGGAGCTGACTGCTGCGGCGGCGCCGGGGTTCCAGCCGCAGCAGATTGTGGATCCGGCGATCAAGTAGCGCGCGGCCAGGCGGGCGGGCCGGGCCCGGTCCTGCGAGGCTAGCTGATCGACGAGCCGCTCACCGGGCGCGAGTACGGCGCGGACGGATTCGCATCACAAAAGAGAAACGCCAGAGCTTGGCTCAGGCGCTCGCTGAATCGTCGCCATGTCGGGCGGCAATAGCGTCAGCGTCAGCATCAGCTACAGCGGCAGCAGCAGCGGCGGCGCCAGCGTCAGCGGCGGCATCACAGCGCCGGCGCCGGATGTAGACCACAGGCATCGCCTGTCCAGGTCGAACCATTTCTGAACCCGAGCACCCGGTCCCATGCGCGTGTAGCGCGATGTCGATGGATCGGACGCTGCAGTCGTGCACGCTCAGGACTGAAGTCCCGAGCTTGGAATGGAGGCCCGCCTGCGCGGGCCGAGCGGTACCACGAGCGTCGACGCTGCGGTCCGTGTGTTCGTGAGGGCGCGTCTCCAGCCCGGCGAAGGCCGGGCATCCAACTCAGCGCGAGACTTCAGTCTCGCGTGTGCCCGGCAGCGGAATCAACGTCGGCGATCATCGCTGTCAGTCCTGGCTGATCCTCGAGGCCTATCGCAACGGGCGGCAGATCACTGCTCTCGGGCCGGGGGTGGAGTTCGTCACCGACGAGATCGTCGTCTTTGGCGAGCAGAAGCACGTTTGCGACATCCTTGCGCTGCGGCAGAGCGACGGGCGAGAAGTTCCCGTCCTCATCGAGTTGAAGAGCTCGCGCGAGATGAAACGGCTCGTAGAGCAGCTTGGCGTCGCGGACCTCATTGATGCGGAGGCTGGGCGCATCGAACAGCGTTTCTCTGCGACCCTCGGACGGGAGGTTGGCTTCGGTGGACCGTGCGAGCGGTGGCTGCTCTGGTCGATGTTGCCGGGGCGGGATGATGCGCCTCAGGCGGTGGAGCTCGCGGAGTTGGGGATTGTCCCGGTTGGCTATCGGTTGCTCGGCCGGATCTTCCGGGTCTTCCGTTAGGCGGCTGCGCGCGATCCAGGCCAAGCTGCCGCTGCCGCTGCCGCTCGGAACGCTCTGCGCCGAAGCGAGCTGCGTCGACGGCCAAGTCACGCCCCCCCGGCACTTGCGATGGCGCCGGAATCTGCAAGCCGAACGGGGTCTGCCGCCGCGATTGTGGGTCAGACGCCGATTGCGCGCCGCAGGCGAGCTGCGTCGCGGGCGTCTGCCTCGTCGACGCGGGCGGGGGAGGCGGCGGCGCGGATGCTGGTGCGAGCGACGCAAGCGACGCTGACGCCGGCGATAGCGCCGGCGGTGACGGCGACAGCAGCGGCGGTGGCTCGACCGACGTGAGTGATGGGGGTGATTGCGGCAACGATAGTGACGTACTCACGCCCGGTGGAGACGCTGTTGGGGATGCCGGAGGTCTTGGGACCGGGCCTCGCCACGACGCCACGGCCGACGGGGGCGCGCCGGCTTGGATTCCTCCTCCGTCCGAACCGTCTGGCTGCTCCGCCGGCAAACGGGCACGCGTCCCCGGGACCGCGGCAACCATGGTCTTGGCGCTCGCGATGCTCCTGCTCGCAAGCTCGGGGCGACGCACGCGCGACGAAGTGTGAGACCGGCGCGGAAACACCCACGGCGGCTGCGTCTGCGACATCCGCCTCATGAATGCCCCCGTGCTCCTTGACGCGATCCGTGAACGGGGTACACCCACGGGAGACGCACCGAGAACGTGCCAGGTTGCATGTTCTGGTCGCGTCGCTCGTGAGCCTACTTGGTTCGCTTCTCCGCATGAGCCAGACCGATGTCGAGCGTCGCACCCATCGTTGTTCTCTCGCGCACACGAACGCTGGCGGCGGTCATCAACCGCGCCGGAGCGATGTCGGTCCGCGAGGCGAGTGACATCGAAGCGGCGCTCGCGTCCGTCCGGCGCGACGGCGTGGCGCTGATCGTCGTCGACCTCGACGTGGAAGGAATCTCGGCGGAAGCCGTCGGCGCCTTGCGAGAAGCGGCCGAAGCTGCGCGCATCGTGGGCGTGGGCAGCGCGATTCCCCCAGAAGTGCTGGCAGAGCTGGAGGCGGCGGGCCTCGACGCGTTCGTACTCCGGGAGTTCGGTGCCGAGCTTCGACTCGGCGCCATCGCGACGCGCATCCAGGGATCGCGGACGACGGGGCCGGCACAACCGCACGACCCGGGGCAGGAGCGTGCGCCGGACGGACCGAGCGAGCGTGAGCGCACCGAAGCGGCGCTGCGCGAGGCCGAGCGTCTGCGCGGCGACGGAGCTGCCGAGCGCGCCTTCGCGAGCCTCGAAGACCATCTCCTCCGGCTCCGAGATCCGGAATCGATGCGCATGACCAACAAGGCATTGCTGCGCATCTGCGTCGAAGATCTCCGCGACGGACCGAGGGCTGTCGCGCTCTGCCAAGCATGGCGCCGCCAAGATCCGGACAACGGTGAGCTCGCCGAGATGCTCGATGGCTTGCTCGCCCGAATCGGGAAGGCGCGCCAAGATCCAAGCGCCCGGTCGATCGCGCACGATCTCCAGGAGCCGCTGCGCTCCATTCGCAACTACCTACGGGTGTTTCGGCACCGGCACGAGGCCGATTTGCCGGCCGAAGCGCTCGAGTTGGTCGATCTCGCGGCGACGTCTGCGGAAGACATGGAACGCCGTGTCGCTGGCGCGCTCGGCAAGCCAGCAGATCGGACACTGACTCCCTTCGACGCGAGAGCGGTCGTCGCAGAGATGGAGCGAGGGCTGGACAACTTGCTGGTGGAGCACCGCGTCCGGCTCGACGTCGGGCCGATGCCGACCCTCGTCGGCGACCGGGAGGCGTTCGGCCGGGTGCTGCAGAATCTGGTCGTCAACGCCGTCCGACACGGCAGTCGACCGGGCGCCACGGTGTCGATTCGTGCGCGGGCGGCGGGGGCGCACACAGAGATCGTGGTCGAGGACGGTGGCCCCGAATCGCCCGCCGCTGCGGGCCCGCCGCCGCCGCTCTCCCGCGCCGACTCCGACAGCCGTGGCCACGGTCTGGGCCTTGGTATCGTGGCCGATTTGGCCGCTGCGAACGGAGCCTCCGTGAGGGAGCTTCCGTCACCACGCGGAGGCCGCTGCATATGCGTCGCGTGGCCGGGCGCCGCGGGGCGATCGGTCGCCTGAGACGGGGCGAAGCGAGCAGACGTAGTCAAAATAATTACAGGAATCAAAGCCTGATTTCTGGACGCATTGCCCAACCCGCGGACTCTCGACGGTGGAGTCCGAATGGACCGGAGGGGTGATGCTGTCCACCAATCGAACGATCCTGCTGCTCGAAGACAATCCGGCAGACCGGATGTTGGTCGAGTCGCTCCTCGAGACCGCGGGTGCGCCGTGCAAGCTGATCGGCTGGTGCGATCGCGTCGACGAGTTGGAGCAGCGATTGGCGCTGTCGGAACCGGACGTGGTGCTCTGCGACCTGTGCGTCATCGATTCGGAAGGCATCGAGACGTTTCGTCGCGTCGCACGTGCAGTCGCGGGTCGTTGCCCGATCGTGGTGCAGAGCGGCGAAGAAGACGTCTCTCTCGCCGTTGCGGCAATCCGCGAAGGTGCCGCGGATTTCGTCCTCAAGCGCACCTTGGATGCCGAGATCTTGCATCGCGCGCTGCGCTACGCGCTCGAGCGCCACGCGCTGGCGACGGCCCTCGACGACGAGCGTCGACGCTGGCAACTCGCCTTGGACGGCTGCGCCGACGTCGTCTGGGAGTGGAACGTCGGGGCATCGAGGATTGCGCTTTCGCCGCAGTTTCGCGCCTTGTTCGGGGAGCCCGAGCCGCATTGGCAGACCTTGGCGGATTGCTTCTCCGCCCGTGATCGGGATGACGTGCAAGCGGCGATTGCCGACTGCGTGCGCGGCGTCACCGATCGCCTCGACCTCGAGGCGCGACTGGATCTGCCCGCGCCCGACGTGTGGGTCCGCGTCCGTGGAGCGGTGGGCCGCGACGCATCGGGCCACGCGCATCGCTTCGCTGGCTCGCTGACCGATATTCGCCCGATGCGGCAGGACCGCGCCCGACTCGAACACCTCGCGCTGCACGATCCTCTGACGATGCTGCCCAACCGCACCCTTCTCCGCGACCGTCTCGGTCACGCGCTGGCCCACAACGCGCGGGAGCGCAAGTTCGTGGGCCTCTTATTTGTTGATCTCGACCGCTTCAAGGCCCTCAACGACAGCTTCGGGCACGCCTCGGGCGATGCAGCGCTGCGTGAAGTCGGCCGGCGGCTGCGTGCCTGTGTGCGACCGGGAGATACCGTGGCGCGCCTGGGTGGGGACGAATTCTGCGTTCTCTTGACCAGCTTGGCCTCGAAGGAGGAGGGGGCGGCGGTAGCGAGCCGCATCAGCACCGCCTTGGCGCAAGCCGTCGTGGTCGAAGGCAGCGCCGCCCCGCTCGGCGCCTCGATCGGGCTTGCCTTTGCCGGACCGGAAGAGCGCGACGTCGATACCCTGTTGCGCGCCGCAGACCTCGCCGTCTACGAGGCCAAGCGCACGGGTCGAGGCCGTGTTCAGGCCTTCCGCCCGGAGCTGGCCGCCGAGGTCGACGAGCGCAGAGAGATCGAGGACGGGCTGCGGCAAGCGCTACAGAACAGCTCACTCGAATTGCGCTATCAGCCGATCGTATGTCTCCGAACGGGACGCATCGACAGCCTCGAAGCGCTGCTGCGGTGGCGCTGCGACAAGCGCGGCGAGATGCCGATCGCGCGGGTCATCGAAGTCGCGGAGGAGTCGGGCCTCATCGTCCCCCTGGGCGGCTGGGTGCTCGAGCGAGCAATGCAGAGCCTGATGGCGTGGTCCGCGAGCGGGCTTGCGCGAGCGATGCCGAGGCGCCTGGCGGTGAACGTCTCGCCGCAGCAGCTCTTCGGCGGCGATTTGCGCCGTCAGGTCGAAGAGGCGCTCGCGCGAACCGGCTTCGAGGCCGATCGCCTTGCGCTGGAGATCACGGAGAATGCGCTCTGCAAAGACCCCGAGCACGCCGCGCACGTGCTGGACGCGATCCGGGCGTTGGGGGTCGAGGTCCACTTGGACGACTTCGGGGTAGGGTATTCGTCGCTCGGGTATCTGCAGAATCTTCCGGTCGATTGCCTGAAGATCGACCGTTCGTTCGTCGCGAGGGTGCACAACGATCGCGAGACGTTCGAGATTGTCCGCGCCATCGTCGATTTGGCACACGGCCTCGGCAAACGGATCGTCGCCGAAGGTGTCGAGACGGCCGAACAGCTCGCGGTGGTACGCCGTCTCGGCTGCGACTTGGTCCAGGGCTACTTGCTCGCGCGTCCATCTCATCACCTGCCGCGCCGCTGCAGCGGTGTGCTCGCCGCAGCCTGAGCGAGTTCGAGCCAACACGCTTCGAAGGAGGCCACCGTGCGCGAAGACACCATCTCGCTCCCCGTCGGTCGGATCATCGACGGACGGTATCGCGTCCTCCATCGCTTGGCCGGCGGATCATGGTCGCAGGTCTTCGTCGCTGAGCAAATCCGCACGGGCCAGCGCGTCGCGCTGAAGGTGCTCCGGCCGAATCTCCCCATCGCCGACCATGAGGCCGAGGACAGCTTCCTGCGGGAGGCGCGGCACACCGCCCGACTGCAGCACCCGAGTACGGTGCGCGTCTTCGACGTCGGTCGCGTTCACGCCGGCGCACTGTACATCGCGAGCCAACTGCTCGAAGGGCCGACCCTGGAGGCCGTCTTCGAAGACAACGAGTCTGCGGGTCGATCGATGACCTTGAGCACGCTGTTGCCAATCCTCGAGGGCCTGCTCGGCGCGCTCGGTGAGGCCCACGCCATCGGCCTGGTGCACCGCGACGTCAAACCGGCAAACGTCGTGCTGCACGAGGTCGAGGGCGACTCCTACGCCAAACTCTTGGACTTCGGCGTCGCCGCCGTGATGCGGGAGACCGGCGACGGGCACCGAATCGTGGGCTCGCCGGAGACGATGAGCCCCGAGCAGTGCGCGGGCCGGCGGCTCGACGCCCGCAGCGACCTCTACGCCGTCGCGACGGTCGCCTTCCGAGCTGTCGCAGGGCGCCCTGTCTTCGAAGCGACGACCATCGGAGAGATGCTGTTGCACCACGTCCACACGCCGGCGCCCGACCTGCGCGCGGTGATGCAGAGCCCCCCGCCGGCCTGGTTCTGCGATTGGGTCGCGCGTGGGCTCGCCAAGCGACCGAGTGATCGCTTCCCCGACGCGACCACGATGCGTGAGGCGCTCGCAGGACCGACGACGGTCGCAGTTCCGTACCGTTCCGTGAGTACGCGCAGCATTCCGCGCGTCGAGCTCGAGGTGCAGGAGGGGGTCCCCACGGGGCGCTGGCGATCGACGCACGACCTCACCGTCGGTGCCGGCAAGCTCGCAACCGAGCTCGACCGATCGCAAGCAGGAGAAACCGCGCGCTACCGTGCGGTGGAGCGCAGCTTTGCGGCGCCGCGCCGCGACCTCCCCGGCACGTACGCTCGAAGCGATGTCGAAGGCGGGTAGGCGAGCTATTCCGGCGGATCGCAGACCAGGTGCAGAACAGCACCGGTCGTGCCGAGGCGGGCGCGGTACAGCAAGTTGTCGACGAACATCACATCGACCGTGGTCGAGCGCTCGCCGAGGAGCAGCGGGCCACGGAAGCGGACGAAGGGACGCGGCTCGGCGCGCCCCGCCGGGGGCGGCAGTACCTGCAAGACGCCCGAGATCGGGAGCGTCGCGGTTGCCGTGCGCACCAAACCCGCCAAGCGCGCCTCCACTCCCTCACGCACGGTCAAGGAGCACGCCGCTCCATCGGCCGGCTCCGCGTCCGCGTCGGCCACGGCGCATTCGCAGGCGAAGACGGTGGTCGCGACTGACGAGGCACGGACCGCAGGTGACGGCGGCGACGTGACGGCACGCTCCTCCACTGCGCCGGTCCCGGAGCATCCCAGCGCGAACAAGGCCCCGAACGCCAGAGCGCGTGCGCCCGCAGCGACGGCCCAGGAAGGTCGTGTGGTCCGGCTCGCCATCATCGCCCCCGCTCGTTCGCGTCGACAGCTCGGTCCGCGGCGCCGGTCCGGTCTTGCCGACCAACGCTCCCGGACCAACAGCCGTACCCCACCGCGACGCGCGCTTCGATCGTACCGTCGCTGCCCGAATCGATACCGATCTCGACGACGCGGCCATGTGCGTCACGGGTGTACGTCAAGGTCCTCGGACGCTCATACATCCCGCAGCCGTCGAAGGATTGGCTGGTCGGGCGCAACGGGTCGCCCGTCACGGCCGTGACCTCGGACTGGCAGAACTCAGCGTCGTCCGGGTAGTCGTGTTGCAGCGAGTACGTGCCGTCCTTCGCGTAGACGCGCGTCACCTCGTGCTCGCCGTCCTTCGTTCGAACCAGCCGGCCGAATTCGTCCCAGGCGAACGTGACCTCGTCGATCGCGAAGATGCGGCCCTGACGGTCCAACCGCAACGTGGTCGCGAATCCGCCGGCATTGGTCGTACGGCCCGTTCCGTCCGCGTTCCACGTCCATTGCTGTCCGACCGAATCCGAGACGACACGACCCTGGGCGTCGTAGGCGTACACCCGCGGCGCGTCCGCCTTGACGCACACAGCCGCAGGATGACCGTTCACCATCAACTCCGGAACTTCGTAGCAATTCTTCTCCGCCTTGGCATCGAGCGTCGTCGTCGCAATCTCACATGGCTGGCGCGCGCGGGCAGAGATGGGCGCCGCCGCGGATGGTTGCGGCGCGTGCGGGAGCGTCGGGGCGGTGGAATGGCGCAGGCTCTGCCCACAGCCAGTGACGAGCACGAGGAGAGCGAAAGCGAAGACGAGACGGGGCATGGAACAACTCCCACCAACTCCTCGCACCGGAGCCAGCAACGTTCGCAGCGTACGGGGCATGGGACGATCTTCTTATGAGTAATTACGCTTATCGTGACCCGGCGCGGTCGCCGAGACTATCGTCTGTCGTCTGGGAGACGATGCGGCAGGACGGCGCAACCGGCGTCGATGGCGAGCGTGTCGACCACGCGGGTCACGACGCGCCCCGGGCGGACGGCAAAGCGCGCGTGCGTCGGCATCGCTCCGAGCAATAGCGCACGTGCTCCCAATCGCGCTCCCATTTCTTCCGCCACGAGAAGGGCCGTGCACAGACCGGACACGTCTTGGTCGGCAGCGTCGCCTTGCGCCGACGCGGTTCGCCCGCGCTCATGATTCCGGCGTCGCGTCGAGCATCACCCAGAGCTCGTTGCGGCGAAACGGCGGCGGCAGCGTGGGTGGCGAATACTGCGCGATCCAATCGAATCGCTCGGCCTGCAGCCCCTTGGCGGCGAGCGCTTGCCGCATCTGCTGCCAAGCCTCGGCGACGCGAGCTTCGCTCACCCACCCGCCGAACGACCACACCGCGACGCGCCCCCACCGCTGCTCCTGCAGCGAGAGCGCGTCGCTCGAAGGCGTCGGCAGGCCGCGCCGCACCGCGGCGCTCGGCATGACGAACGCCATCGGGTAGCTCGGGGCCGACGGGTTGCCGACCAACACCGGCGCGGTCATCGCGAGCCGCTCGCTCTGCTGGTTGCCGCCGAAGATGTAGCCCGCGATCACGCGGAACCCGCGGCTGGAGCTCTGTTCGTACCGGCCAGTCAGCTGCGTGGAGGCGACCGTCAGGGGTGCGTAGTCGCGAATGTCGAGCGCGCCGTCGCGAGAGACGAGCGTGTAGTTCGGTTGCTCGAGGCCGATGAGGGGACGCAACACCCAAACCCCCAACAGGAGAGCGCCTACGGCGGCAGCAGCGAGGAAGAAGCTGGACATGGGTCGTCCTCCTGCGGGGGCGAAGCGGCCCGCTCAGTTCATCGTGGCGGCTCGCTACTGTCGCCTTCGGGCCCTCGCACGCCGTGTTGACATCGACGTCCTCCGATGCCACGCCCGCCCAAAGGTCAGATGCTGCGGGCACGCAGCGGATGCAAAATACGTGGAACGACGTCGTTGAATCCTGCGCGCGACCCATCGATGCCGAGGTGCCATAATTGTTCCAATCAGCTGCGTATCGTCCGGCTGGCCGTCGGCTCGAATCGATCGCGCACGACCACGGGAAATTCGATGATCCAGTCGAAGCCGCCCGGCCATCCAGCTCCAGGACTGCGCCTACAGCTCGACGAAGACGGCTCGATCAGCTTCGCGGAGGGGCGCGACAACAGGATGGAAGCCATCGCCGCCCAAACGCACGTCGAAGGATTCGACATGTGCGTGCATCCGCCGCGGTGAGTCGACCGAGCGCAGCCGCCCGAACTTACCGCGCCCGCACGGCATCTTCCGGCGGGGCGCGAGTTGCGCGGGGGAGGCGTGAATGCAGTCAGCCAACGCTCGGAGCGGCGAGGACACGAAGGATGCGCGGCTCCGCGATGCCGCCGCCCGACCGCTGCGGGTCGCGGTGACGGGCGCGACCGGCTTCGTCGCTGGCCTGGCGCCCGAGGGGCATCGCAGCGCACACCTGGAGAGCCGGCTCGAGGTCGAGGGGGGCTGCGAGCCTCGGGAATCGCGCTCACTGCCTGCCAGCGTCTCGTGCGCGTCGGAGAAGAACTGCGCGCTGGGGGCACAGGCCTCAGCCACTACTCGAGCAGGTCGTAGGAAACCCGAGCGCGACCATCGGCGCACCAGGCGAACCCGGTCGGTGCGAGCTCGATCGGAGCCGGCGGTGGCTCTCGAAGCTCTCCAACGAGCGGATCGAACGCGTACAGCTCCCCGCCGACCGCGAACACGACGGCTTCGATGGTGTCACGCGGCTTCTTGCGTCTCGAATGCAGCACTGGAGCCGTGTGCATGTTGGTGATGGCGAGCCCCCTGGCCAGCGCTCGGGCGCCGAGCTTGAGCGTCCACTCGCCGCGGCGGGTGCTGATGGTCAGCCGGCAGACGGGTGGGTCGTCAGGCGCGGGCGCGAGTCGATCGAAGGGGACGGGCTCGCCCACGGGGAGGACGTCGACCGGGTGGTTGGGGGGGAGTTCCAGGTCTCCCAAACGAGACGTGACTCCGGTCTCGCGGGGAGCGAAGTCGAGGGTCCCTTCGGGAGCGGCCATGAATCGCTCGACGATGGCCTGCACATCACCCCGGCAGAGCTCCTCGAAATACGGCTGACGCGCCCCCGTCGGCAGGCAGAACAGACTGGCGCCCGAGGTCCGCGAGCGCGTGTGCATCGGCCCGGACGCCAAGATCGCCGCCGCGTCCTCGCCGCTCCGCGTACTCCAGCGCGCCGCAAAGCCCGAGCCCGTCAAGCGGTAGCGCACCAAGTACGGAAAAGCGCTCGGAGCGACCAAGATCTGCGCTGAGAAGCCGGCGAGGTGAACGTCCGCGTGCCGGCCAGGGTGGATGATGAGCTGCCGAGCCTCGCGCCGTGGCGTCGGGGTCCAAATGAGTGCCTCGGTGGTGCTCCCGTCGGCGCTGTCTGGCGAGAATGCCAACACCGCCAATCCTGGTTTGGAGGGATAGTCGAGCATTCGAAAGGTCTCTGCGACCTCGGCGACGCGGTCGGCGAACGCGCGAGAGCGCTCCGGCGTGACGCGAGCTACGGCGACCTCGAGGCCGAAGCCGAGCGATGTCGCCTCGACGTGGGTCGATGCCATCGTGCCTCCTGCTGGTCGGGTGAAGAGCGGCATGACGCGCGAGGATCATCGAGCGCCGAGGCGACGAGCGCCTACTCCCCGACAAAGCCGTCCTCGTCACCGGGCCCTTGGAACGCGTCCATCCCGCCACGGACCATCGCAGCGTTGGAGCGAAAGCGGTCCTCACCATGGACGATTTCGAACGCCCAACCGGCGTTGGCCTTCAGCACACGCTTGGCGTAGCGATCCATCACCTCGGTCTCGTGCAGCTGCAGGTAGCGCAGGTTCGACCTCTTGTCGCTGATCTCGACGAAGAAGACGGGATACCGACCGCCGAGGTAGTACTCGACCCGCACCAGCTTGGCTTCGTTGAGCGTGCGCAATGCGCGCTTGGCCGGGTGGTTCCAGCGCGCGACGTCCGTGAGCACCTTGTCTGGCTTGCCGTAGCCGAGCGGGCCGTTGCCCACCTGAAAGCTCGGGAACCGGTTTTTGTCGGGCGAGGCGGCCGTGGAGCCGAGCGAGGGGAACAGCGCCAGCGCGACGGCGAGCACCGTGACGGCGACTTGGCGGCGGTGGATGGGGTGATTTCGAGTGGTCATCGACACGCTCCCGTCGCCGGCACGCCGCCGACTGGATGGGCACCAGAATCAGAGCATGGTGCGAGCGCTCCGCAAGGGTAGGAGCGTATCAGATCTGCAGAGCCAATGCAATAAGTCTTCCCAAATACCTACTCATCAGATAGGGTCACTCCGAGGCCCTTCCCCTCGGGGCCGGGAGCGCGTGTCTTGCCCAGCAAACCTTCCGACGCGGC
>JBEARB010000341.1:0-7095 GCA_041163625.1 Pseudomonadota bacterium
AGAAGCGCGAGTAGATGACGCCGTCGTAGAGGTAGCCCTTGAGCTGGGCCGGTCCGGCGCAATAGCTCGCGCCGAGCACGAACGACGTGCCGTCGCTGTCGCCGCCCGTGTTGGAGAGGCCGTTGAACGTGCCGCAGGAAGAATCCGGCGTGGTCAGCTCGAGCTCGGTCCAGTAGGCAGCGCCGCTCTGCTGGTCGATGACCTCGCGGTGTACCAGTAGTACCGGGACGCGGACGGCGGCGCTCTTGCCGGGCTTGTCGGCGACGATGAAGACGCCGCCGGCGCCGTAGAAGATGTCACGGAACTGGTAGGCGGCCTGGTTGGTGCCGACCACGGTGGCCGGGTAGTAGGCCGTCGAGCCCGCCTTCTGGTAGCGCACTTGGCCGGGCGCGGTCATCCACAGCGTCGAGGCGCCGTTGATGGTCAGGCCGTTGCTGGCGTAGCGCAGCAGCCCGCCCGCCGCGGTCGTGGTGGCGGTGAAGGTGCCGGCCGACTGCGAGCTGTAGGCGCTGGTGCCGTCCCAAGCGTAGCGGTACAGCGACTTGTAGCTGGTCGGAGCCGTCGAGGTGCCGAGCAGCGCCGAGATGTCGTACGTCGGCGTCACGACGGTCGAGAAGGGGCTCGACTTGGTCGAGCTGGTCGAGGCGCCGACCGGCTGAATCCACGAGGCGTACTTCTTCACCGCGCAGGTGAACGTCGAGACGCCCGTGGACGCGCCGTTGCAGTTCACCATCACGCCGAGCTTGGCCGACGCATCGTAGCCGCCCAGGCTGACGTGCAGCGTCGAGCCGATGACCAACGAGTCGACCGACGACCAGTTCACCGAGGCGATCGAGCCATACGCTTTGGCGACGGCGGCGGCGAGTACGTTCGAGGCGCTGCTCGACCACTTCCACGCGCCAGCGGAGCTGTAGAGCAGCCAGATGGCACCGGCGCGACCGACCGCGACGTGGTCGGAGGCCGCGACCATCGGCGCGGCCGTGGTGCCGAGGTTGGCGACCGAGCTGAAGCCGACGCTGCCGGCCTTGCCCTGGAGCAGTTGGTAGATCCGCCAATCGCCGGTGGCGATGGTGCCCGTCAGGTTTGTCGCCGCCGCCGTTGCGTGGAACGCCTTCGCGGTCGGGGACCACGCCACGTCGTGCACGACGCCGGGCGCGTTGGTCATCGCGAAGCCCTTGCAGGTATTCGAGAGGCAGAAATCGCCGCTGGTCGCGGCGCTGCCGTCGTCACACTTGCTGAAGTTGGGCAGGGCATCGCCGGCGAGGCAGGCGCCCGCGCCGTCGCAGACGTCTCCGGCGGTGCAGGCGTTGCCGTCGCTGCACGAGGTGCCCTTGTTCGAGGGCTTGTCGACGCAGCCGCCCGCGGCCTCGTCGCAGCTCGCGACGTGGCAGGCCTTGGCGCTGGTGCAGACCACGGGCACGCCCGAGCAGACGCCAGTGCTGTTGCAGGCGTCCTTGGTGGTGCAGGCGACGCCGTCGCTGCAGAGCGTGCCGATGGCCTTCGGGACCTTCTTGCAGCTCGGCGAGGTGCCCTGCGCGACGCAGGCGCCGTCGTTGCAGGTGTCGCTGACCTTGCTGCAATCGTAGGCGGCCTTGGCGATGCACTTGCCGCCCGCGTCGCAGGCGCTGGAGATGCTGCACGGGTCGCCGTCGTCACAGGTCGCGCCGGCGGTGATGCTGAACTTGCAGGTGCCGGCGCTGCAGCTGTCCTTGGTGCAGGGGTTGCCGTCGTTGCAGTCGGCGTCGCCGAGGCAGCCGCAGGAGAGATCCCACTTGCCCTGGCAGGAGCCCGAGCCGTCGCAGCTGTCGTTGGTCGTGCACTTCTGCCCGTCGTCGCAGGGCGTGCCCCCGGCGAGCGGGACCTTCTTGCACAGGCCGGTCTGGCTGTCGCAGGCGCCGGCGTTGCAGGCGTCGCCCTTGCACTCGACCTTGATGCCCGGCATGCAGCCGGCGCTGCCGCAGGTCTCCTTGGTGGTGCAAGGGTTGCCGTCGTCGCAGTCGGCGCCGGCCGGAGCCGTCTTGGTCGCGCACGCGTCGCCGCCTTCGTCGCAGTAGCCGACCTTGCAGGCGGCCTCGTCGCCCTTGCAGACGCGCGGCTTGCCTCCCTTACAGCCGCCCGCGCCGTCGCAGGCCTCGTCGACGGTGCAGTACAGACCGTCGTCACAGCCGACGCCGGCGCCCTTGGGCGTCGCGACGCATTGGCCCTTCTGCTCGTCGCAGGCGCCGAGGTTGCAGGCGTCCGAGAGCTCGGCGCAGGTGCGCGGCTTGCCGGCCTTGCAGACGCCGGCGCTGTCGCAGCTGTCGCCCTCGGTGCAGAACGCGCCGTCGTCGCAGGCCGAGCCGGCGGGCTTGTTCTCCACCTCGCATTTGTGGCTGTTCGCGCCGGTCGAGGTGCAGGCGCCGACCTTGCAGGCCTCGCCGGCGACCGCGCAGTCGACGGGTTTGCCGGCCGCGCAGGCGCCGGCCTTGCAGGCGTCGTCGGCGGTACAGCCGCTGCCGTCGGCGTCACACGGGGTGCCGTCGTTCTTCGGCTTGGCCTTGCAGGCGCCGTCGACCGCGTCGCAGGCGCCGGTCACGCAGGCACCGTCGAGCGAGGAGCAGTCCTTGGGCTTGTCGCCCGACTTGCAGACGCCGCCGCCGCACACACCGCTGCCGGGCTGCTGGCATTTGTCGGCCGTGTCGCAAGGCTTGGTCTCGGCCGCGGCGGCGTCGTTCTTGCAGGCGCCGGCCTCGCACGCGTCGACGGTGCAGGGGTTGTTGTCGTCGCAATCGCTGGCCTTGGTGCAGTCGCATTTGTTGGTCGAGACGCACTTGCCGCCGGTGCAGACGTCCTCGGTGCAGGCGAGGCCGTCGTCGCACGTCGCCGCGTCGTCGACGGTGTTCTGACAGTTGTTCTTGGCGTCGCAGGTGTCCTTGGTGCAGGGGTTGCCGTCGCTGCAGGCGAGGTCGGCGGGCGTGTTGCTGCACGCGCCGGTCTGGGCGTCGCAGGCGTCGACGGTGCAGGGTACGTTGTCGTCGCAGCCCTTCGCAGCGCCGGTGCACTTGCCCGACGAGCAGGCGTCGTTGCTCGTACAGGCGTTGCCGTCGTCGCATTTGGAGGCGTTCGGCTCGAAGACACAGCCGGTGCCGCTGATGCACGCGTCGTTGGTGCAGGCGTTGCCGTCGTTGCAGTCCTTGCTCTTGCTGGCCACGCAGGCGCCGTCGTTGCAGTTGGACTCGGTCGAGCACGGGTCGCCGTCGTCGCACGCCTTGCCCTCGTTCTTCGGCTTGCTCTCGCAGGTGCCGTTGGTCGGGTTGCAGACCTGCGCTTGGCAGTACGTGCCGAGCGCGTCGCTGCACTGCACCTTCGCGGCCTGGTCGACGACGCAGAGCTTGTTGCTGCAGATCTGCGGCTCGCAGAGGTCCGATTGGTCGCAATCGGTGTCGCTCTCGCACGAGCAGATCGGGGTGCCCTCGCATTCGCCGTCGGCCTCGCAGGCGTCGTCGGCAGTGCAGTCCTTGCCGTCGTTGCAGGCGGTGCCGGCGTTGGCGCCCGTGGCGGTGCAGTCGGTGGCGAGGTCGCAACCGTCGACGGTGCACGGGTCGTCGTCGTCGCAGACGGCCGGGTTCTTCGTGTGCTTGCAGCCCGTGTCGGGGTCACAGGTGTCGATCGAGCAAGCGATCCCGTCCGAGCAGTCCTTCGGCTGGCCGGCGCACTTGCCCTCGATGCAGAAGCCGTTGCTCAAGCAGGGGCTGTCCGGCTCGCAGGGCAGGGTGGTATCGGTCAGCGGATCCGAGACGATCTTGCCGGTGAGCGGATCGCAGGTCTCGCTGGTGCAGGGGTTGTCGTCGTCCCAATCGCCGGCGCTGCCGAGGGTGCAGGTGCCCGCCTTGCAGACGTGCGTGCAGGTGCCGTCGACGCAGAGCTTGCCGTCCTCGGCGTCGGTGACCTCGCAGGTGCCCGCGGCGGTGCAGGCGCCGGCTTCGCAGGGGGCGAGCGGCTCGAGCGGCGAACACGCCGCGCCGGCCTCGAAATCGACCAACTGGCAGCTACCCTCGACGCATTTCGGCTGTCGGCAGGGCGTCTGGCCCTTGAGGCTCGCACATTGGTCGTCGCCTGTGCAGCCCGCGCCGGTGTCGGTGCTGGTGCCGTCGCTGTCGGTGCCGTCGGTACCGGTGCTGCCGTCGTCAGCGGCGTCGGAGACGGCGCCGTCGGCGGAGATGTCGCTCTCCACGCCCGAGAGGTCGATCGTGATCTGACCGCAACCCATCGCCAGGGTGCTCGTCAGCAACCCGATCCACAGCGCGCGTGGCGCCCATCCTCCTCGCATGGCCCTGCTCCCTCTCGCGCGGCGCGCGTTCGCGGCAGGGTAACGAAGCCCCGCGCGCGCGCAAGCGCCGCAGTTGCGCGATCGGACGAACGAGCGGTCGGCTCAGCGGATCGGCGCGTACGGCTTGACGGCGACGACCGGGCAATCGCAGGTCCATCCCCTCTTCGGGCGGCGCGACGTGCACCGGCCGCTGCACGACGTGCAGGAGCGTCAGCGTGCAGCCGAGCTGCCGAGCGAGGATGTCGGCGCTCTGCAGCGCGGCGAGCGAGCCTTCGGAGAAGTCGATCGGGACGAGAATGGGTTGCACGGCGCACCTCCTGCGCGTCGGGGGAGCGCCCGACGCGTTGCGGTGCCGGCAAGCTAGGCCCACCACGGGCGGCGACAAGGGGCGGGGGTTCGGGTATCCTGCGGCGATGCTCCGCTCGCTGCCGTGCTCGCCGCCTGCCTCGCCGCCCGCCGCTTCGCTGCTCGTGTGGCTCATGTGGCTCGTGTGGTTCGTCGGTTGCGGCGAGGCCGCGTCGGCCGGGCCGGACGGTTTCGCCTTGCCCGGCGACGTCGCGGCCGTGGACGCCGACGCCGTTGCCGACGCCGGCGCCGGCGCCGACGGCGTCGCTGACGCCGACGCAGACGCCGACGCCGTCGCTGACGCCGACGCCGTTGCCGACGCCGTTGCCGACGCCGACGCCGACGCCGTTGCCGACGCCGTTGCCGACGCCGTTGCCGACGCCGTTGCCGACGCCGTTGCCGACGCCGTCGCCGACGCCGACGCCGACGCCGTTGCCGACCCGGACGCTGTCGCCGATAGCGGAGACCCCGATACCGACGCCGACACGGCTGCCCCGACCTCGCTCGTCGTCGCGTTCGGCAACGACACCGTGACCATCGACGTCGAACCGCTCGCCGACGGTCGGCGGCGCTTCACGCTCACGACGACGCATCCGCTGCGCGACGGCATCCCCAAGGACGGCAAGCGCGTATTCGAGGAGCCCGTCGGCGCGGCGCGGCTGCACAGCCCGAATCTGGCGCTCGACGCCTTCTACGCGCTCGCGCAGGTCGAGCGCGAACAGGCCTCGGTCAGCGCGATCCAGAACGGCCAATGGGCCGGCGGCAAGCCGATCCCGTGCCCGTGCTTCGAGACCGGGGAGGCGTGGACCTTCGCCTGGACGCGCGACAGCAGCTACGCCATCGCGCTCGGCCTGGCGCTGCACGATCCGGCGCGGGCGATCGAGACGTTGCGCTTCTTGCTCGCGCCGCCGCTCGGTGGGGGCACCCCACGGATCGTGCAGGATACCGGGACCGGCGGAAGTTGGCCGGTCTCGACCGACCGCGTCGTCTGGGCGCGCGCCGCGTGGGTCGTCGCGACCGTGCTGCACGGCAAGGCGCAGCAGGATTGGGCCGCCGAGGCCGCCGCCGCGCTCGGTGCGACGCTCGCGGACGACCTGCTGCTCGCCTTCGACACCAAGCGCGGGCTCGTCCGTGGCGAGACGTCGTTCCTCGATTGGCGCGAGCAGACCTATCCCGATGCTTTCGCCGACGACGCGACGCCGATCGCGCGGACCTTCGCGCTCTCGACGAACCTGCTCTGGGCCGACGCGTGGACGAGCCTCGCGAAGCTGCGGGCGCTCGCGGGCGATGCCACCGGGGCCGCGACCGCCCAGCTCGCCGCAGACGCCCAGTTCTCGGCCTTGCAGGCGTTCTGGTCCGCGCCGCCGGTCGCGATCGGCGGCGAGCCCGGCCGCACGCTGCCGCCGGCTTGGCTCGGCGCTGCCCTCGACCCGATGCCGTCCAATCGGGCCGATACGCTCGCCGTCGCGCTGGCCGCGCTGACGGGCGCGGTGCCGGCGGCGCAGGCGCAGACTTGGTTGGCGCGGCTGCCCTTCGCGTCGGCCGCCCACGGCGCCGGCCCGGCGGTGATCTATCCTCCGGCTCGGCAGCGGATCTATCACAACCGCGCGGCCTGGCCCTTCGTGACCGGACACGTGGCGCTGGCGGCGGCCCGGGTGCGCGCGCCCGATCCCTTTCGCGCCGCCGGCGACGCGTTGTTGCGATTCGCGCTGCTGAACCTCTCGAATATGGAGAACCTCGCGTGGCCCGGCGGCGAGAACTGGCGCGCCGAGCAGGACGGCGCCTTCGATGCCTCCGGACCGGTGGTCAACTCGCGCCGTCAGCTGTGGTCGGTCGCGGCGGCGCTCGGCTGGATCGACGCCGGGGTCTTCGGCCTCTCGCTCGACGCCGACGCCGTGCGCGTGCGGCCGACGGTCCCGCGCGCCTTTGCTGCTGCGCGCCTGCCCCAAGGCGGTACGCTCCGGCTCGAGGGACTGGTGCTGCGCGGCGTGCCGACGACGCTGAGAATCATCGTGCCGAAGGTCGGCGACGGGCCCGGGCTGCTGCAGGCCGTGGGCGCGACGCTCGGGGCGAGCGGAGCGCCCAATCCGACGGTCGTCCCCGAAGACGGCAGCGCTCCCGGCGGCTTCGTCGTCACGCAGGCCGCGTTGACGGCAGCGGCGGCCGGTGGGGGCGCCGAATGGACCGTCGAGCTCGGCGCCGCCGTCACCGAGGCGACGGCACCGGCGTCGATGGTCGAGCCGCCCGCGCCGACGGCCAAGTCGCTCCTGGCCGATCCGCCGGCGCTCGCCGCCGCGCCTGCCGCTGCTGGTGATCCGAGCCAAGGCGTCGCGCTCTCGTGGTCGGTCACGCCGCCGTGGACCGGGGCGGGCCTGGCGATCTGGCGGGACGGCGCGCCGGTCGCGACCGCCGCGAGCCTGCCGTGGACCGACGCCGTCGTC
>JBEARB010000342.1:0-6962 GCA_041163625.1 Pseudomonadota bacterium
GTCCGAGCGTCAGAGCTCCTTCGAGGTCGTAGAAATGGGCGCCGAGGCCGGCGTCGTGGGTCTCCGCCATGCCCTGCACGGCGCTCGGATCCAGGCGCGCGCCGGTCGCCACGACCAGGACGTCGTAGCCGGCCTTGGCACCGCTCTGCAGGCCGAGCTCCTTGCGGTCCGGGTCGACACGGACCACTTCGTCCAGGACCAATTCCACGGCCTCGGCGATGTAGCGTTTGCGGGGCCGGACGATGCGGTCCAGGCGCTCCCCGCCGAAGGGCAGGAAGAGCAGACCGGGCTGATAGACGTGCGCGTCGTCGCGGTCGTAGACGCGAATCTCCACCTCACGGTCGTGCAGGCGGTGCGCGAGGTGCGAGGACAACATGGTGCCGGCGGTGCCGCCACCCAAGATCGCGATGCGGATCACGGTGTACTCCCTGGGGCCGTTCGGGGTAGCCCGTGGCGCGGCGCTCGTGGCTCCGTGCCGCGCACATGGCTAGGCCGGCCAGGGCCCGTTGCAAGCGAAACCGGACCTCGTGCGCCTCAGCCGAAGCGAGCGGCGAGCAGCCGTCGGGCGGCGACCGACGCCGGCACCTGCCCGGCGCGCACCTCGTCTTCGAGGCCCGGCGCCATCGCGCGCACGGTCGCGTCCCCGCGCACCGCAGCCCGCGCCGCCTCGTCCACCATCGCCCACATCCAGCGAACCTGCTGCTCCGCACGCCGCGTCGCGAGGCCGCCGCTGGCTTCGCGCGCGGCTCGATGCGCGAGCACCGTCTCCCACACCGTGGCCACCCCGCCTTCGTTGGAATCGGGGGCGCCGACCGAGCTGGCGAGCAGCACCTTGGGCGTCCAATCGGGCTCGTGCGCCGCGAACAGCCGCAGCGCCGCGCGCAAATCTCGGGCGGCGGTGCGCGCCAGCGGCAGTCGCTCGCCGTCGGCTTTGTGCACCACGAGCACGTCGGCGACCTCGAGGATGCCCTTCTTGATGCCCTGGAGCTCGTCGCCTGCACCCGGAAGCATCAGCACCACGAGGGTGTCGACCATCTCGGCGACGGCGGTCTCGCTCTGGCCGACGCCGACCGTCTCGACCAGCACCACGTCGTAGCCGGCGGCTTCGCACAGCAGCATGGCCTCGCGGGTCTTGCGGTGGACCCCGCCCAAACTGCCGCCGCTGGGGCTGGGCCGTACGAACGCGCCCGCAGCCGCGGAGAGCGCCGTCATCCGAGTCTTGTCGCCGAGGATACTGCCGCCGGTCTTCTGCGAGCTGGGGTCGACGGCCAAGACCGCGACGCGGTGGCCGGCATGGAGCAGGGTGCTGCCGAGTTGCTCCAGGAACGTCGACTTTCCGACGCCGGGGACGCCGGTCACGCCCACCCGAATGGCGCCGGCGTGACGCGAGCGCGCGGCCTGCATCGTCGCGGCCAGCAACGCACCCGCGAGCGCCTGATGGTCGTCGCGGCTCGATTCGACCAGCGTGATCGCGCGCGCCAGCGAGGTCCGGTCACCGGCCAGCACACCGGCGGCGAGGGCGGCCGGATCGACCTTCATGCGCCGATGCCTGCTGCGGCGAGCGCGTCGAGGACGCCGCCGGCCGCTTCGGCGATGGGCGTGCCCGGTCCGAACACGGCGACCGCGCCGGCATCGAGCAGGCCGGGGATATCGCCCGGGGGGATGACGCCGCCGCAGACGATCAGGATGTCCGGACGCCCGAGGCCTGCCAGCGCAGCGACCAGGGCGGGAACCAGCGTCTTGTGGCCAGCAGCCAAGCTGCTCACGCCGACGACGTGGACGTCGTTGTCGACGGCCTGCTGCGCCACCTCGTCGGGCGTCTGGAAGAGCGGGCCGATGTCGACGTCGAAGCCCAGGTCGGCGAAGGCGGTCGCGACGACCTTCTGGCCGCGGTCGTGGCCGTCCTGGCCGACCTTGGCGACGAGGATGCGCGGCCGGCGCCCTTCGAGCTCCGCGAACGCCGAGACGCGCTCCGCGACGGCCGCGACGGCCGGGCTGTTCATCGTTCCCTCCTCACCGACGTACACCCCGGTGACGGTGCGAATCTCCGCCCGATGCCGCCCCCAGACCTTCTCGAGCGCCATCGAGATCTCGCCCACGGTGGCCCTGGCGCGTGCAGCCTGCACCGCGAGCTCGAGCAGATTGTGGCCGGTGTCCATCGCGCCCGAACCCGCGGCGGCTGCCGTGCCGAGCCGTTCGAGCCAGCGCGTGACCTCGGACGCGTCTCGCTGGGCTCGGAGCTGTTCGAGTCGGGCGAGCTGGGCCGTACGCACAGCGCTGTTGTCGACCGCGAGGATCGGGATGTCGTCGGCTTGCTCCGGCGGCAGGCAGTTGACCCCGACGATGGCTTGGCGTCCCCCGTCGATGCGCGCTTGGGTCCGCGCCGCGGCTTCCTCGATGCGGAGCTTCGGCAGGCCCTGCTCGATGGCTCGCGCCATGCCGCCGAGCGCCTCGACCTCCTCGATGTGGGCGCGCGCCTTCTCGACCAACTCGTGCGTCAGCCGCTCGACGTAGAAGCTGCCGCCGAGCGGATCGATGGTGCCGCACACACCGGCTTCCCGCTGCAGATGCAGCTGCGTGTTGCGCGCGATGCGGGCGGAGAAATCGGTCGGCAACGCCAGCGCCTCGTCCAGGCTGTTGGTGTGCAGCGATTGCGTGCCGCCGAGCGCAGCGGCCATCGCCTCGAGCCCCGTCCGCGCGACGTTGTTGAAGACGTCGCGCGCGGTGAGGCTCCAGCCCGAGGTCTGGCAGTGGGTGCGGAGCGCGAGCGACTTCGGATTGGTCGCGCCGAAGCGTCCGACCAACTCGGCCCAGAGCCGACGGGCGGCGCGCAGCTTCGCGACCTCCATGAAGAAGTCCATGCCGATCGCGAAGAAGAACGAGAGCCGTGGCGCGAACGCGTCGACCGGCAGGCCAGCAGCGACGCCGGTGCGGAGGTACTCCACGCCGTCGGCGAGGGTGTAGCCGAGCTCGAGGTCGGCCGTCGCGCCGGCCTCTTGCATGTGGTAGCCGCTGATGCTGATCGAGTTGAATTTCGGCATCTTCGCGGCAGTGTAGGCGAAGATGTCGGCGATGATCCGCATCGAGGGCGCCGGCGGGTAGATGTACGTGTTGCGGACCATGAACTCCTTGAGGATGTCGTTCTGGATGGTCCCGCTGAGCAGCTCCGGGCCGACGCCTTGCTCCTCCGCCGCCACGATGTAGAGCGCCATGATCGGCAAGACCGCCCCGTTCATCGTCATCGAGACGCTCATCCGGTCCAGGGGGATACCGGAGAACAGCGTCCGCATGTCGAGGATCGAGTCGATGGCCACGCCGGCCATGCCGACGTCGCCGGCGACGCGTGGGTGGTCCGAGTCGTAGCCGCGGTGGGTCGCGAGGTCGAACGCGACCGAGAGGCCCTTCTGGCCGGCGGCGAGGTTGCGCCGATAGAAGGCGTTGCTCTCCTCGGCGGTGGAGAAGCCGGCGTATTGGCGCACGGTCCACGGTCGCGTGACGTACATCGTCGCGTAGGGGCCGCGGGTGTAGGGCGGGAGCCCGGCGACGTCGTCGAGATGGGGCAGGCCGTCGAGCGCGTCCTCGCCGTAGAGCCGGGTGATGGCGATGCCCTCGGGCGTCGAGACGACGTCGTCGGCGGTGAGCGTGGTTCCGCGCGCGTCCTGCGCAGCGAGCGCGGCGGTCGCGGCGTCGAAATCCATCGGCTTCATGCCGTCACCTCCGGCGAGAGTTCGGCGAGCAGCGCGAGGGCGTCGCAGCCGAGGTAGGCGAAGTGGGTCACGCCAGCCTCGCGTAGCGTCGGCTCGAGCTCGCCCGGGCGTCCCATCAGGACGATGGCGCGTGGAGCGAAACGCGACAGCGCGCGGGCGACGGGGGCCGCGAGCTCGGCGTAGTGCGCGTCCGAGCCGCAGATCGCCACGATCTCCGCGCGGCTGCCGGCGAACGCAGCCGCGGCCGCGTCGGCGTTGGCGAAGCCGTCTCCGTCGCCTCCGACGACGGCGAATCCGCCGGCGCCGAGCAGTTCGCGCGCGAAGTCGGTTCGCGCCTTGTGGTTCCGCAACGGACCGAGCGCAGCGACGTACACCGCCGCAGCCGCTTCGCCCTGCGCGACGAGCCCGTCCCGTTGGGCCTCCCACGCAGCGGCCGCGCGGAAGGGCTGCAGCGGCATGCACGCCTCGGTCGGCCCGTCCCCGGCCGCCAACGACGCCTCGATGGAGACGAGCGTCGTGCCAGTCCGCAGCGCCAGCGCCGCGGCGCCGAGGTCGCGGACGCCATCGATCGGCCGCGCGTCGGTCGGCTCCAGCAGGGCACGGCCACGCGGTGCCGGTGGCGGTTCGGTCAGATTCGGCGTCACGCTCACGCCGATCACGGCTTCCTTTCGGGTCGCGATCGCGCGCTCGCGGCGGTTGCGGTCCGCCCGAACACGACGCTGAACCGTGCCGGAAGCGAGCGCGGCGAGCAGGCCGCCCGCCGCCTCGATCTCCTGCCAGAACGCCCACGCGCCGCGGGCGATGCCGTCGGTCAGGTGTTCGATGGCGTAGGCGCCGGCGGCCGGGTCGGCGACGCGTCGGAGGTGGCCTTCGCGCTGCAGCACCGCCTGCATCGTCAGCGCCAGTCGACGCGGTGCCGACTCGGCGTCGCCGATGCCTTCGTCCCAGGCCGGCAGCGTGATGGCGTCGGCCCCGCCGATCGCTGCCGCGGCGGCCTCGGCGTTGCTGCGCAGCAGGTTCGTCCACGGGTCGTGGCGGGCCAGGCCGGTGCGCGTCGTCGCCACGTGCAGGCGTGCGGGGAAATCGGCGGCCACGACGCCCTCGGTCGCCAACCAGCGGGCGTGGACCGCTCGGGCAGCGCGCACGGTGGCGATGGCGGTCAGCGCGTCTCCGTCGGCACCGAGCTCGATCCAAGCGCGCTGCAGCCACGCCTCGGGCTCGACGCCCCGCTCGCTCAGCGCGCGCCGGGTCGCGGAGAGCTGCGCGAGGAGGAAGCCGAGGCTCGTGACGGCGTCGGCGCCGGCGTCGTGGGCGGGCAGAGCGGTGCACAGCACGACGTCCAGGAGCACACCCTCGCTGTCGCGGACGCACGCGGCGATGTCGTCCCAGCAGCGCGCGATCGGGCCGGGGAGGCAGCCGTCTGCGGCCAACGCAGCGAGCGGCGCGGCGAGGACGCCGCCTCGCGCGGGCTTGCCGCGCTCGCGTGCGGCGTGCGTCCGCGCCACCCACCACGGTCCGGCCATGGCACCGGAGCGCACGTAGACCGGCGTGTCGTTGGCGGTGGCGGTGGCCAGCGCGGTGCTCGCGCCGTCGCCGTCCGCGACCCGCACGCCGGCGGTTCCCGGGAACGCCGGGACCCACTCGATCGCGTCTGCGCCCGCGCGCAGCGCCTCGGCGATGGCCGCGTCGGCCTGCGCAGGATCGCCGGCCGCGATGCGCGCCCGGACCTGCCAGCGTGTGGCGCGGAGCATCGCGCTCCGTTGTCCGATGCCGAGCGTCGGGGCAGGGGGGCGGTCGTCGTGCATCGCCTCGAGACGAACGTCGCCGGCCACAGTTCGGCCGAGGCTCTCGAGCGGGCGCTCGCCGACGACCCGTTGGGCGGCGGCCTCCCAGCGTTGGCGGTTCGAGTCCTGCATCGGCGACCTCCGGCGGGTGGCTGTCCGCGTCACGCAGCAGCGCGCGCGAGGCTAGCGTCCGAGGCGCTCCGCGGCAACGCGAAGCGCAACGAGACTCTTCCGAACCTCCCGCGGTCTGGTAGCATCTGTCTCCCGCGAGAGGTAAACCATGTCTCAGTCCCGCCGGACCTTTCTTCGCCAGACCCTCGGAACGACCGCCGCTGTCGGCGCGCTGCCCCTGCTGCAAGCGTGCGGGAGCGAGGACGGTGCTGCTGCACAGAGCAAGGTCGTGCCGACCTACAGCTACGACGGAGCGCTCGGGCCCGACACGCTCTTCGCGCACGGCGTCGCCAGCGGCGACCCGCTCGTCGACAGCGTGGTCCTTTGGACGCGCGTGAGCCTACCCGAGGCCGAGCTCGCCGCGGGCGAGGTCGAGGTCTTCTGGGAGATCGCGCGCGACGCGGCCTTCGAAGACCGCGTGGACGCCGGCACGGTGGTCGCCAAGGCGAGCGCGGACTGGACGGTCAAGGTCGACCCCTTCTCGCTCGTCGCGGGCACGACCTACTACTACCGATTCTGGCTGCAGGGGCGTTCGTCGCCGATCGGCCGCACGCGCACGCTGCCCGAGACCAAGGTCGAGCACCTGCGGATCGGTGTCTGTTCGTGCTCGAACTTCAGCGGCTATTTCACCGCCTACCGGCATATGGCCGAGCGCGCGGACCTCGACGTCGTGCTCCACCTCGGCGACTACATCTACGAATACGCCGGCAACCCCGAGAACGCGCGATTCGCCGCGCCGGCCCACGAGATCGTCACGCTCGAGGACTATCGGACCCGCTACGCCGCGCACCGCAGCGATCCGGACCTGCAGGAGGTCCATCGTCAGCACGCCTTCATCAACATCTGGGACGACCACGAGACCGCCAACAACGCCTACACCGACGGCAGCCCCCAGCACGATGAAGGGGAAGGCACGTGGGGCGAGCGCAAGAGCGTCGCACAGCAAGCGTGGCGCGAGTGGATGCCGGCTCGAGTCGGCGACGACGGCAAGATCTGGCGCTCGTTCGAGTTCGGTCAGCTCTGCGACCTGTGGATGCTCGATACCCGCCTGTGGAATCGGGACAAGCAGACCACGCCCTCGCAGAAAGCCGTCATCGCGGACCCGAGCCGCAGCTTCCTCGGCCCGGACCAGGAGGCATGGCTGCACGACGGACTGCGCACCAGCAAGGCCCGTTGGCGCGTCCTGGGCCAGCAGGTCATGATCGCACGGTTGGGGATCGGTTCGATGATCCTCAACTCCGACCAGTGGGACGGCTACCAGCCGACGCGGGATCGCCTCTTCGAGGTCGTTCGCGAGACA
>JBEARB010000343.1:0-14142 GCA_041163625.1 Pseudomonadota bacterium
CCAGAACATGCAGCTTCGCATTTTCTGGCCGAGTCTCTCGTCTTTTGTTTGGGGGGCTAGGCGCCCCCTGGTCGCGAGAAGCGCGGTTCTCGCGAACCATCCCCCTCCACGAGCCGCGACCCAAATATCGCCCTTGGCGATTTTTTGATCGCGGCTCTAGGCCTGCGCGGCGTCTCCGCAATGGCGCGATGACCAAGCATGGACCAGCGCGGCGATTCGATCGACGCCGTCGGTCAGCGCAGCGGGGCCGGGCTGCAAGATCTCCACCGACGGAACCTCGTGGACCTCGCCCTCGGCGATGGCACGGAGACCTCGCAGGCCCGGTCGCGCAGCGAAGGCGGCCGCGTCGAAGGGCTTGCCGCACCAGCTCGCGAGCACGATGTCCGGGTCGGCGGCCATGACCTCGGCGTCGTCGACGAAGCGCTCGCGCGCCATCGCGCCACGGCTGCGCTCGGCGAAACAGGGCTCGCCGCCGGCGATCTCGACGAGCTCGGAGACCCAGCGGATCGCCGTGATGGTCGGCTCGTCCCACTCCTCGAAGTAGACGCGCGGTCGACGCGGCAGCATGGCCGCGGCACGGCGGTGCGCGTCGAGGCGGGAGCGATAGTCCGCCACGAGCGCGGCGCCCGCGTCAGCGCGGTCGACCAGCAGCGCGATCGTCTCGATCACGCCGAAGATCTCGGCCAGCGAGCGTTGGTTGAAGACCAGCACCTGCAGCCCGCGGGCGATCAGGCGCGAAGCCAGATCGGCCTGGATATCCGAGAAGCCGATCACCAGGTCGGGCGAGAGCGCGGCGATCTTCTCGACGTGGCCGTTGACGAAGGCGCTGACGACGGGCTTGTCGCGGCGCGCCTCGGCCGGGCGCTCGGTGTACGCCGAGATGCCCACGACCCGATCGCCCTCGCCGAGCGCGTACAAGATCTCGGTCGGCTCCTCGGTCAGACAGACGATTCGACGGGGGCCGCGTCGGTCGGTGGGCTGCATCCTCTCCTCCGGGCGATCGCCGCCGCCGGCCGCCGACGATGGTGCGTGCCGCAACGACCCGCAAGTCCTTGCGCCGACCGGACCGAGCGCGCACGATCCACGCGGACTGCCCGAACCCGACGCCACGGAGCCACGCATGGGAACCGCTATCGCCGCGCTGGTGCTCTTGCTCGCCGTGCTCGTCGGCTTCTGGACGCTCGGCCTCGCGCTCAAGCTCGTCGTCACCCTGGTCACCGGCCTGCTCGTCGGCGCCGTCGCGCGCGCGGTGCTGCCGGGTGAGCAGCCGATGGGCTTGTTGGCGACCGCAGCGGCGGGCGTGGCCGGTTCGATGGCCGGCGGTCTGCTCGCCGACAAGATCTTGCACCTGCACGGTTGGCTCTGGCGCAGCGGCCTCTCGGTCGCCTGCGCGGCCGGGCTGGTCGCCCTCTTCGCCAACCAACGGCGCACCGACTGAATCCGGAGGATTCATGCACCCCAACGCCGAACTCATCACCCGCTTCTACGAGGCGTTCGCGCAGCGCGACGGCGCCTCGATGGCCGCCTGCTACGCGGACGACGCCTCGTTCTCCGACCCCGTCTTTCCGGGCTTGGAGGGCGTCGAGCCCGGCGCGATGTGGCGCATGCTGACCGAGCAGGGCAAGGACCTGCAGATCACGTTCTCCGACGTACGGGCCGACGACGCCAGCGGCAGCGCACATTGGGAGGCGACCTACACCTTCAGCGTCACCGGCCGGAAGGTACACAACGTCATCGACGCGAAATTCCGCTTCCGCGACGGCAAGATCGCCGAGCACCGCGACCACTTCGACCTCTACCGCTGGACCCGCATGGCGCTCGGTCCCGCGGGGACGCTGCTCGGCTGGTCGCCCGTCGTGCAGGGGCCGCTGCGCAAGAAGGCCCGCGCCGGACTGAATGATTGGATGCGCAAGAACGGCGTCGGAGGGCAGGGCTGATGCGCGTCTTCCTGCTCCTCGCCCTCCTCGCGCTTTCCGCTCCCGCCCTCGCCAAGGGCATGGCTCCGCGCGATGTCCGCTGCGTCGACGTGCACGACGCGCGGCCCGAGCGTATCGGTGTGCACACGCTGCTGCTGAAGACCGAGCGGTTGCGCGGCAAGCCCCCGACCGACTACCGCGTCCACACGCTGCGCCTGCACCTGCTCGACGAGGTCAGCGCCAAGGTCTCGACCCTCGACGTGCCGCTCGAGCGGCTGCGTGCGGCGTTCTCGCCGCTGCTCGCGGGCGGCGTCGAGACGAAGAACCGCAAGGGCGCGCTGCTCGACAACTTCATGGCCGACGCGGCGCACCTCTCGGACGACGGCAAGACCTTGGCCCTGCGGGTGAAGGGTCCCGGCGCCGAGGGCGCGAGCCACACCGCCATCGTGTTCTGGACGGTCGGCACCGGTCGCGTCGTCATCGCCAAGGACGTCCACGTGCGCCCGCGCAAATCCAAGGCGACGATGACGGTCCTCGGCCGCGACGCGACGGGGGCGCTGCTCGTGCTCGGCTCCGAGCGCATCGACGCCGGTAGCGGTCGGCACGTGCTCGACCTGCACCTGCAGCGCATCGAGCCGGCCAACGCCAGCAAGACGACGGTCTGGAAGCACCGCACGCCGCCGCGCCGCAACGACCGGATTGCGGCCGGCACGCGCTACGCCTTCTCGGCCGACCGCAAGCGCCTCGCGCTGCCCGAATACCTCGAAGATCCGGCCGGCGAAGCGGCCGTGCACGTCGTCGAGCTCGAGACCGGCGGCCACCGCGCCTACCCCGCGCCGGCGACCACCTACGGCGTCGCTTTCGCCAGTGTCGGCAACGCGCTGTTCTTGGGCAGCAACCGGCTCGGGACGGTGCAGCGGCTCGACCTCGCGACCGGCAAGGTCGAGCGTGAGGCCAAGGGCTTCCCGCGCCTGCACAAGCTGATCGCGGCGAGCAGCGGTGACTTCCTGTTCGCTTTCCTCAAGGGCGGTGAGATCAAGGCCCTGTACGGCATGTCGATGAAGCCCATGGCCGCCGCCTCGATGCGGGACGCGCGCAAACTGCTCGGCGGCACGCTCTACGCCCAGATCGCGCCCTCGTCGGATTCCGCGTTCCAATCCATCGGTCGCACGGCCGACAAGCACGGCTTCGGCACGCTCGACCGCATCTGCGTGGTGCGCATGTAGGGCATGATGATGTTCCGAGCCCAGTCCTCCGGTCGCCCGCGCGCAGGCTTCGCCCCTCCGCCCTTGTCTTCCTCGCGCTCGTGGCCGCCTCCGGCTGCTCGGACGACGCCAAGCCCGGCGCGACAGACAGCGGCGCGGTGGACTCTCAGGTCGGCTCCGACGGCGGCCCGCTCGATACCCAGACCGATGTCGGCGGCGTGGACATCGACGTCGGCGCGGACGCCGGCCCGGTCTGCCCCGGCGGCGCCGGCTGCGCCTGCTCCGGCCCCGCCGACTGCGACAGCGCCGCCTGCATCGAGGCCTCCGAGGGGCGCGTCTGCACGCGCAAATGTGTCGAGGGATGCCCCTTCGGCAACGACGCGATCGGCCTGCGCGTCAGCAACCGACTAGGCGCCGTGCCGACCCTGGGATCCGAGACGCGGGGCTTCCGTTGCGCGCTGCCTTGGTAGAACCTCCGCCCGCTGCGCGCCGCGCCAGCCCGGAGCTGCCATGAGCCTCGACCGCCTGCAGAAGCTGCACGACCGATTCCTCGCCGCCCTCGACGCCGCGCCCGACGCCGCGCCCTGGCCGCACGACGCGCAGCTCGGCCGCGAGCTCTTCGAGACGATGCTGCGCGTGCGGCTGCTCGACCAGGCGGCGCATCGGCTGCGCGGCGCCGGCCACGGGCACTACACCATCTGCAGCACCGGCCACGAGGCCAACGTCGTGCTCGGGCGGCTGACCGGGCCCGGAGATCCGGCCTTGTTGCACTATCGCAGCGCGGCGGTGCAGCTCGAGCGCGGCCGCCACCTGCCCGACCACCCCGGAACGCTCGATATCGCGCGCTCGCTGGTCGCCTCGGCCGAGGATCCGATGAGCGGCGGTCGCCACAAGGTCTTCGGCCACCCCGCGCTCGGCATCCTGCCCTCGACCTCCACCATCGCCTCGCACCTGCCGCGCGCCGTCGGCCTGGCCTTCGCCATCGATCGGCGACAGAAGCTCGGCTTGCCCGACGTCGTCCCGCAGGGCGCCATCGCCATCGCCACGATGGGCGACGCCAGCCTGAACCACAGCACCGCTCAAGGCGCCCTGAACGCCGCCGGCTGGGTGCTGCACCAGAAGCTGAAGCTGCCGCTGCTGGTGGTCGTCGAGGACAACGGCCTCGGCATCAGCACCCGCACCCCCGAGGGTTGGGTCGCCGAGCGCCTGCAAGCCACCCCGCACGTGCGCGTGTTCCGCGCCGACGGCAGCGACCTGGCGCAGACCTGGGCCGTCGCCGCCGAGGCCGTCGCCTACATCCGCCAGACCCGCCGCGCCGCTGCGCTGCACCTGCAGACCGTGCGCCTGCTCGGCCACGCCGGCAGCGACGCCGACACCGTCTACCGCACGCCGCCCGAGCTCGCCGCCGCCTTCGCGCGCGACCCGCTCGTCCGCACCGCCGATGCCCTGCGCGCCGCCGGCATCCTCGACGCCGCCGCCATCATCGCGATGACGCAGCGCCTGCAAGCCGAGGTCGACGCCGCGTGCGAGGCCGCGGTGGCGACGCCGCGGCTGACGACGCGGGCGGCGGTGATGGCGCCGATCACGCTGCCGCTGCCCGAAGGAGCGCCGCCCGAGACGCCGGCGGCCGCGGACGCGCCGGCGAACACGACGCTCGCGCAGGGCATCAACCGCGCGCTCGCCGAGCAGCTCGGCGCCGACCCGACCACGCTCGTCTTCGGCGAGGACGTCGCGAAGAAGGGCGGCGTCTACGGCCTGACCAAGGGCCTGCTCGCCAAGGGCGGACCGGCGCGGGTGTTCAACACGCTGCTCGATGAGCAGACCATCCTCGGCCTCGCGCTCGGTGCCGCCTCGCTCGGCATGATGCCGGTGCCCGAGATCCAATACCTCGCCTACCTGCACAACGCCGAGGACCAGCTGCGTGGCGAGGCGGCGACGATGTCGTTCTTCTCCGACGGCAAGATGCAGAACGGCATGGTCGTGCGCATCGCCGGCTTCGGCTACCAGAAGGGCTTCGGCGGTCACTTCCACAACGACGACGCCGTCGCCGTGCTACGCGACGTGCCCGGGCTCTGCGTGGTGGTGCCGGCGCGTGGCGACGACGCACAGGCGCTGCTTCGCGGGGCGTTCCGTTGGGCCCGCGCGGCGGGGCGGGTGGTCGTGGTGCTCGAGCCCATCGCGCTCTACCACAGCCGCGACCTGCACGAGGACGGCGACGGCGCCTGGCTCGGCGGCGAGGTGGAAGGCGAGGCCGCGTTCGGGCAGCCGCGCGTCTACGACATCGGCACGGGTGCGCCGGCGCTCTGCATCGCGAGCTACGGCAACGGCCTGTGGATGGCGCTGCGCGTCGCCCGGCGGCTCGCAGAAGCCCGCGGCATCGGCGTCCGCGTGCTCGATTTGCGCTTCTTGGTGCCGCTGCCGACCGAGGCGGTGCTGGCCCACGCCGGCGCGGCCGGTCGGCTGCTCGTCGTCGACGAATGCCGGCAGAGCGGCGGCGTCCACGAGGGCATCGCGGCGGCGGTGCTCGAGGCCTTGCAGGCGCCCGGCGCGGCGCCGATCCGCTACGCCCGCGTCAGCAGCGCCGACAGCTTCGTGCCGCTCGGCGACGCCGCGAACCTGGTCCTGCTCGGCGAGGACGAGATCGCGGCCGCGGCAGCGGCGTTGCTGGAGCGTTAGCCGTCGAAGTGGGCGCCGTCTGCGGCGCGTTCGCTAATTCCCGAACGCGGCGATGCCCGTCTGGGCGCGGCCCAAGATCAGCGCGTGGATATCGTGCGTGCCCTCGTAGGTGTTCACCGACTCGAGGTTGCAGAGGTGCCGCATCACGTGGAACTCGTCGACGATGCCGTTGCCGCCGTGCACGTCGCGGGCGGTGCGGGCGATGTCGAGCGCCTTGCCGCAGCTGTTGCGCTTGACCAGCGAGATCATCTCCGGCGCGAAGCGACCCGCTTCCATCAGCCGGCCGACGCGCAGCACGCTGTGCAGGCCGAGCGTGATCTCGGTCTGCATATCCGCGAGCTTCTTCTGGATCAGCTGATTGGCGGCGAGCGGACGGCCGAATTGCGTGCGGTCCAGCGTGTATTGGCGGGCGGCGTGCCAGCAGGCCTCGGCCGCGCCCAGCGCGCCCCACGCGATGCCGTAGCGAGCGCGGTTCAGGCAGCCGAAGGGGCCCTTCAGGCCGCGGATCTCCGGGAAGGCGTTGGCCTCGGGGACGAAGACGTCGTCCATCACGATCTCGCCGGTGATGCTCGCGCGCAGCGACATCTTGCCCTTGATCTCGGGGGCAGAGAGGCCGTCCATGCCCTTCTCGAGCACGAAGCCGCGGATCTCGCCGGCGTCGTCCTTGGCCCAGACCACGAAGACGTCGGAGATCGGCGAGTTGGTGATCCACATCTTGCGACCGGTGACGCGGTAGCCGCCGTCGACCGCGCGGGCGCGCGTCTCCATGCCGCCCGGATCCGAGCCGTGGTTGGGCTCGGTCAGGCCGAAGCAGCCGACCAGATCGCCCTTGGCGAGGCCGGGCAGCAGGCGCTGGCGCAGCTCTTCCGTGCCGTAAGCGTGGATCGGATGCATCACCAGCGACGACTGCACGCTCATCGCCGAGCGGTAGCCCGAATCGACGCGCTCGACCTCGCGCGCGATCAGGCCGTAGCTGACGTAGCCCAGACCCGCGCAGCCGTAGCCCTCGATGGTGCAGCCGAGCAGGCCGAGCGCGCCCATCTCGCGCAAGATCGCGCGGTCGAACGACTCCTTGCGCGTCGCCTCGACCACGCGCGGCAGCAGCTTGCCCTGGCAATAATCGTGCGCGGTCTCGGCGACGGCCCGCTCCTCTTCGGTCAGCTCCTCCGTCAGGCGGAGCGGGTCGTCCCAGAGAAAACGGGTCTTCTGCGGCTTGGCGTTGCTCATCGGGCGGTCTCCTCGGCTCGTGCGCGGCGCGCGTCCCGCGCGGCGGGCGCAGCCTAGAGACGCGATCAAAAAATCGCCAGAGGCGATATTTTGATCGCGGCTCGTGGAGGGGGATGGTTCGCGAGAACCGCGCTTCTCGCGACCAGGGCGCCTAGCCCCCCAAACAACAGACGAGAGACTCGGCCAGAAAATGCGAAGCTGCATTTTCTGGTCGCGTCTCTAGAAGGGGGCCGAGGTCTTGTCGAGGCGGACCGAGGCAGGCCGACGCGTCATTCCGTCTCGCTCCCCTTGGCGCCCCCGATGCGCCCGGCCATCAACTCGGCGAGCGGGCGCGTCAGCGCTATCTGCTCGAGCAGCAGCCGACCCACGGCCGTCATCGGCGCAGCGAGCAGCATCCCCGTGATGCCCCAGATCATGCCCCACAAGATCAGGGCCAGCAGCACGGTGATGGGGTGTAGATCCAACGAATCGCCCGCCAGCTTCGGCTCGATCACGTTGCCGACGACCATCTGCACCGACCCCGGCAGCACCACCGCCAGCACCGCCGTGGTCCAGCTCACGTCCGGGCTGAACAGCACCAACGGCAGCGGCAGCAGGGTCGCGATCACCGAGCCGACGTTGGGGATGAAGTTGAGCACGAACGCGAGCACGCCGAAGACCATCGCCAACTCGACGCCGAGCAGCGCTAAGATCAGCCAGACCGCAGCGCCCGTGGCGGCGCTGAGGCCGATTTTCAGGTTCACGTAGCGTTTGACCTGCGCGTCGATGCGCTGCCAGAGCGAGTCGGTCTCCGCGCCGTCGTCGGCTTCGGCGTCGGCGCCGCCCTGCAGCAGGTAGACGGCGTAGATCAGCACCAGGAACGTATTCGAGAGCACGTCGACCAGCGCGTTGGTCAGCCGCATCAGCATCGAGCCCACCGGTGCCTTGGCGAGCTGCGCTTCGAGCGTCTTGCTGTCGATGTCCAAGCCTTGTGCCTGCAGCCACACCGAGCCGCGGTGGATCAACGTGCGCAGCTGCGTCTCGTAGGCGCCGAGGTTCTTCGTCAGCGAGCTCAACGACTTGCCGACCAAGATGCCGGCCGCGGTCAGCAGCAGGAAGCCCGCGCCGAGCGCCAGCAAGATCGCCAGCCAGCGCGGCGCGCGTGCCCGCGTCATCAACCACGCCATCGGCGGACGCAGCACGTAGGTGAGCATCAACGCCAAGACGAAGGGCACCATCACGGGGCCGAGCCAGGAGAGCGCCGCGCCGCCGGCGATGGCGGTCAGCGACAGCAGACACGCCGTCTGGATCTGTTCGGTCGGTAGGTGGCGCCCGCTCATGGCCGACAGCGTAGTCGGCTCGGACGCCGGCGGCTAGCGCGTCGGCGCCGCGACCACGCGCAGCCGCGCGACGTAGATCGGGCCTTCGCCCGCCGCATCCGGCAGCCAACGCCACCCGCAGTCGGTCGCCTCGGCGCCAGACAAGCGAACGTCACCCATCGGCAGCGGCGGCGCGAGCTCGACCACCCCGCGCCGCTTGCGCAGGACCTTGGCGACGACGCCGTCGTTCTCGCCCTCGTCGAGGGCACAGGTCGCGTAGACCACGACGCCGCCGGGCCTGCAGCTGTCGACCGCCGCGCAGAGCAGGGCGACCTGTCGCTGCGCCAACTGCCGCGGTCGGGCGGGCGTCCACTGCGCCAGCGCCGCCGCGTCTTGCAGCACGTGCCGCTCGGAGCTGCACGGCGCGTCGACCAGCACGCGATCGTACGAGGCCGGACGATGCAGCCCCCAACGCGCGCCGTCGTGGCCGAAGACGCGCGCACCGGCGGCGTCCGCGTCGCCGCCCAACCAGCCGTCGAGCACCCGCTGCAGCCGCGCCCGTCGGGCGGGCGAGAGCTCGTTGGCGTGCAGCGTGCCGGCTTCGGGATCGTCCCCGCCGGCGAGGCCGAGTGTATCGGCCAGGACCAACGACTTGCCGCCGGGCGCGGCGCAGAGGTCGAGCACGTCCTCGCCGGCGGCGACGTCGAGCAGCGCGGCCACCCGCACGCTGGCCGGGTCGAGGAAATACGCCTCGCCCTCGCCGAAGGCGTCGGTCGGCTCGGGCAGCGTGAACGTCGAGGGCAGCCCGGGGATGGCGGCGCTGCCGGCGGGCAAGCGCGTCCGCAGGTCCGGGTGGCGGGGGTTCAGCCGCACGGCGTGCGCGGTCGGGGCGAGCAACGCGGCGCGCAGCGTCGGCCAACGTGCGCCCAGCATCGCGGCGTAGTGCGCCTCGAAGGCGTCGGCTCCGGCTGCGCGGGCGTGCTTGCGGCTCATGGCGCGGTCGAATCGCTCGCGGCGCTCGGCAGGCGCAGGCTGCGACGGGGGGCGGGGCTGCCCGAAAGGCCGGCGGCGGCGTCACGCTCCTGCCGACGGGCGATACGGCGCAGCTCGAGCTCCTTGCGCTCGCGCGCAGTCAGTCGCCGCTTGCGGGAGGGCATCGGTCGCTCGAGCCGGCCCTCGGGGTCGTTGTCGAAGCGCGCCCGCGACGCGATGCCGGGGCCGAGCAGCGCCGTGGCCTGATAGCGCGCGGCTTGTACCGCGCGACGCGGCTTGCCGAGCGGCGCGAGCGAGGCCGCGAGCCAGAGCAGCAGCAGCGTCGCGAAGAGCCCGAACGTCCGGGGCGCGCCGAGGTCGCGCAGCGCGCCGGGAGCGGCCTCGCTCGGCGTGGCGTCGCCCATCACATCGTCGGTCTGCGCCGGGAGGCCGCGGCTCCACAGCCAGAAGGTCAGTGCCAGCAGCGCCGTCTGTGCGGCGAAGGCCATCGGGCCCGAGAGCCCGGCCAAGCTACCGAGGCTCTCGGAGTAGCTCGCGAAGACGGTGACGGTCGGCCAAGCCAGCTCCCAGACCGGGAAATCTAGCTTCGCGAAGTGATACGGGAAGCCCGCGACCGTCGGCAGGTGCGTGAGGACGCCGACGACGCAGGCCGCCGCGAGCGCCGCCCGCAGCAGCGACCGACCTGCGGGCGCCGAAGCGAGGCGCCCGATCGGGAGCACGAAGGGAAGGCCGGCACCGAGCAGCGGGACGACGGGGATCAGGTGCCGGGCACCGGCCGAATCGCCGGCCCGCCAATCGACGAAGCCCGCGACGATGGCCGCGTAGCCGACCGTGACCCAGAGCAGGGCGCGCGCGTCGCGGCGTCGGCGCGGGCCGGCGTCCGCGTCGAGCCAGCCGGCGTGGACCAGCCCGAAGGCGGCCGCGAGCAGCCAGGGTGCGTGGTAGAAGACGCCGCGCGCCGCGCCGAACCACAGGCCCCAGAGCGCCTCGGGTTGCGGTAGGTGGAAGCCGAGCAGGCCCGTGGCGTGGATCTGCGCCAGCGCGTCGTCGCCCTTGAATTGGTACGTGAACTTCAGCGGATCGCCCAGGACCCAGGCGTTGTAGCCCAGCTGCGCGACGCTCGCCACGGCGACGCCGGTGATGAAGGGACCGGCGTCGCGCAGGCGCGCCATCGCGCCCTGCACGCGCAGCGCGTCGCGCCAACCGCCACCTCGGCGCGCCAACGCGTAGACGCAGAGCATCGCAGCCAGCAAGAAGACCGGCGTGTCGACCAAGCCGGCGTAGCCTGCCGCGAGCCCCGCCGCCGCCCGTCGTGGCAGCGAAGGCGCATCGTCGCCAGCGCCGGCGAGGCCGAAAAACGCGAGCATCACCAACGCCGCCGCCAAGCCGTGCCCGAACAGCAGCCCGGCGTAGATCAGCAGCGGCGAGGCGAGCAGCAGCAGCAGCACCGTCAGGCTCGCCGCGCGCTCGGACAGGCCGATGGAACGCTGCCAACCGCGCAGCTGCCACAGCCCCAGGCCGACCGGCAGCAGCACACAGAGCAGGGTGCTGAGGTAGCCGAGAAGCCAGAAATCCTTGCGCCGCACCGAGGGCGCCAGCCCTTCCAGGACGGCGTAGACCGGGGTCGCCAGCAGCGAGAGGCCCGGGGCCTTGTCCATCAGGATGTGGCCGCCGAACTCGGAGCGGTCGACGGGGATCGAGCCGTGGCGCGCGCAGATCGGGTCGAGGACGGGGCTGCCGTAGTCCACCAGCGCTTGCGCGAAGTAGAGCCGGATCGCTTCGTTGGCGGTGTGGAGGTGCGGCCAGAAGTGGATCGACCAACCCGCGACCACGCAGCCCAGCGCCAGGAGCCAGGCGGTGCGGCGACGAGATGCGTGCGGATTCGGTGTGGTCGATCGGGCGTCAGCCATCGCCCCGGCAGGCTTGCACGGCTCGGGCGCCGTCGCAACGTGCGCGGGCGGCGATCAGCCGCCGCCGTCGTCGCCGTCCGCCAGCTCCGACCGGCCGCCCAAGACCGCGACGCCGAGCGCCTCGAGATCACGCGGCGAGAGGTCCACAGTGACGCGATCCCGGCCGCCCCGCTTGCTCTTCGCGAGCGCCCGGCGGCAATGCGCGAGCAGGGTCGAGACGTCGTCGACGCCGGCGGGCACCGAGGCGACGCCGATGCTGACCGTCACGTTCACGAAGCCCTCGGGCCCCTGCACGCTGGTCCGCGCGACCGCGTCGCGCAGGCGGTTGGCGACCTCGCGACCTTTGGCTTCGTCCAGGCCGCCGACCACGACGAGCAGCTCGTCGCCGCCGATCCGAGCGACGAAATCGGTCGGCCGGCACACGCCCATCACGGCCTTGGCGACGCCCCGCAGCACGCGGTCGCCGATGGCGTGACCGTAGCGGTCGTTGATGCGCTTGAAGTGGTCCACGTCGATGAGCATCGCCGTCATCGGGGCGCCGCTGTTGAGGCGGATCGTCAGGCCGCGGCGGTTGAGCAAGCCCGTCAGCGGATCCATCTCGGCCAGCCGCTCCCAGCGGGTGACGCTGCGCTGCCGCAGGACCCCGTTGCCCAGCCGCGTGCGCAGCGCCGCGGCGTCGAGGTTGGGCTCGAGCACGTCCTGCGCGCCCTCGGTCAGGAAGCGGGCGCAGCGTGCGGCCGGGAAAGCGTCCGAGGTCAGCACCAGCACCGCCGGCCGCTCGGGCACGTTGCGGCTCGCGCTCAGGACGATCTCCACCGCGTCCTCGGCGCAGACGATCACCGCCTCGCAGCCGCTCTCGGTCAGCGCCGCGGCGATGCGCTCGACCTCGCCGTCGGTGGTGCTGCGGTTGGGCGCCGCGAGCGGCTCGGCGGCGGCCTCCGCGGCCAGCAGGGTGCGCGAGAGGCGGTCGGCGCAAGCGCTGTCGCTGCACAGCACCGCGACGCGAAGCAGGCTGGGCAGACGGTCGCTGATCCGGCGTTCGGCGGCGGTCATGGTGTCCTCCCCTTCTGTGCAGGTCCCGAGCGACCGCGGCCGGACCCGGACCGCGCGGATTCCGCCACGTGTCTCCGTTGCCGGCGATCGGCTTTCGTGTTCCACGAGGCGAGGGTGCTTCGCAGATCGTGGCACTTGCAGTCACGCTTGTCATCCGAGTTCCGGCCGATGCCAGCCTCTTTGCCGGCTTGTAGGGACGTCGAGCCGCCTTGACGCTCGGCCGCCTTGACGCTCCGGTCCTGCCGGGGATGATACGCGAAACGCGCCGCCACGAGAGCCGTGGCCAAGACAGAGCCCGCCCTGACGCCCGCCGCCGCTCGCCTTGCCACGCCGCCACCTTGCCCGCGCGCCCCGCGACCCGGGTAGGTTCATGGACCTGACGCCCTGTACCAGCGGTGGTAAGACGGGCACCTGCAAGAAGGGAGTTTGCCAATGAGCCAAGATCTGCAGATGCCTCCGACCCCGATCGCCGAGCTCGATCGCAAGCTCGACCGCCTCGCCGCCCATCAGGGCGCGTGGGTCGCGCTGAGCCCCGCCGAGCGCGCCGCGCTGCTGCGCCAGTGCATGCCGACGCTGCTCGCCGAGGCCGACGCATGGGCCGATACCGCGCGCCGCCTCAAGGGCTACGCCGCCGGCAGCAACGGCCACGGCGAGGAGTACCTCGGCGGCACGCTCGCGGTGATGCGCAACCTGCGCCTGTTCGCCGAGGCGCTCGAGGCCGGCGGCGCGCCGAAGCTTCCCAAGACCTGGCAGCGCGAGGACGGTCAGTGGGTGGCCCGCGTCTTCCCGCAGAACGCGCTCGACAAGGCGCTCTTCGCCGGCACCACCGTCGATATCTGGATCCAGCCGGGCGAGCAGCCGACGCAGGGCAAGCTCTACCGCGACAAGCGCAGCGGCAGCGGCGGCAAGAGCGCCGGCAAGGGCGGCATCTCGGTCGTGCTCGGCGCCGGCAATCAGACCTCGATCCCGCCGATGGACGTGCTCTACAAGCTCGTGGTCGACGACGAGGTCTGCATCCTCAAGATGAACCCGGTCAACGAGGCAGTCGGGCCGCATATCGAGCGCGCGCTCGCGCCGCTGGTGCAGGCCGGTTTCCTCGAGGTTTGCTACGGCGGCATCGAGCAGGGCAAGCACCTGACCGACCATCCGAAGGTGCACAGCATCCACATCACCGGCTCGGCCGCGGCGCACGACGCCATCATCTGGGGCCCCGGTGAGGAGGGCGCCAAGAACAAGGCCGCCGGCACGCCGCGCATCGACAAGGCCATCACTTCCGAGCTCGGCTGCGTCTCGCCCGTGCTCGTGGTGCCGGGCAATTGGACCGACGCCGAGCTCGACTACCAGGCCCGCCAGGTCGCCTCGATGCTTGCCTACAACTGCGGCTTCAATTGCAACGGCAGCCGGCTCATCGTGCTCGCGAGCGGCTGGGCGCAGAAGGACCGCTTCCGTGAGCTCGTCTACGCCAAGCTCGGCGCGACGCCGACCCGCAAGGCGTACTACCCGACGGCGCAGCGCACCTTCGAGACCTTCACCGGCAAGTACCAGGCCACGCAGCTCGGCGACGCCAAGGGCGAGGGCGTGCTGCCGTGGACCCTGCTCGAGGGCGTCGGCACCGAGCCGGGCGAATTCGCGCTCGAGAACGAGCCCTGGGCCGGCATCATGAGCTTCCTCGAGCTCGACGCCGCCGGCGCCGCCGCCTACCTCGACGCCGCCGTGCCCTTCGCCAACGACCGCTGCTGGGGCACGCTGACCATCAACGTCCTCTGCGATCCGCGCACCGAGAAGGCGCTCGGCACCGCCTTCGACGAGACCATCGCCGCGCTGCGCTACGGCACCATCGCCATCAACTGCTGGAGCGGCTTGG
>JBEARB010000344.1:0-14469 GCA_041163625.1 Pseudomonadota bacterium
CGACAGGCATTCGTCGTCGTCGTCGGTGTTGCCGTCGTCGCAGGCTTCCTTGCCTTCCTGCACCTTGCCGTCACCGCAGGTGGCGACGCGGCAGGTGTTCAGGCAGCCGTCGTTGTCGTTCTTGTTGCCGTCGTCGCATTGCTCGCCGTCTTCGACCTCGCCGTTGCCGCATTCGGCGGCGCAGCCGGTGGCGGTGGCGGCCAAGAGCGCGAGCAACACCAGGCTGCGGCGCGACGGAGACCAGAAGTGCGTAGCGATCTGCATGGGCTTCCCCCGATACGACGGCGACGCCGCTGCACGCGACGGCCGGGATGGAACGGAACGATTTCGAGCGCTCTGCGTTCGGCGATCCTTCCGAGGCTTCGGGGGGCCCCACCGGCATTCTACGCTGGTGTGAGACCCCGAAGCAAGGCCGACGCCTGTGGGATCGTGCGCATCGACGCCGTTGACCCGCTGGGCATCCCTGCCTACCGTTCGCGCCCCGCGTTTCTGCGCGGTTCGCTTCCGGAGTCGTCACCGCCGTGCCCGCTACCTTCCTCCGCGCTGCCTCGTTCACGCTGCTGGCCCTGCTGGCGGTCGCGGGTGCCGATATCGTCGCGGCCGTCGTGCTCGGGACCATCGAGCGCATCAGCGTCCGTGGCGTGGCCGGCACCTTCTTCTTCGCCGGCGTCGGCGCCACGCTGGTCGCGGTCGCGATCGGCGCTTGGTGGCAGGTCACCGCCGGCGGTCGCGAGGGTCGTCGCTTCCTCGGTGCGGCGCGCGAACGGCTCGGTCGCGCATGGGGCGGGCAGGGCAGCCTCGAGCTCGACGCGCGCGCGGCCGGCGGCGTGCTCGCCGCGGCGCTGCTGCTCGGCGTCTTCGGCGTGCTGGCGATTCGCACGACCAAGGAGCTGGTGCTCGAGATCGCGCGGCCCGAGAACGTCGCGCTCGCCAACCTCGGCGCGATGCTGGTGTTGGCCGCGGCGACCGCGACGCTCTGGCCGGCGACCCGGCGCCTGCTCGCCGCTGCGCTCTCCGGCCTCGCCACACGCCTGCCGCTGCTCGCGTTCTGGCTACCGCCGCTGCGACTGACGGCGGCGCTGGCGGCGCTCGGCGCGCTCGGCGGCGCGGCCGTGATGGCGCTGCGGTGGTCGTTCTTCTCGCATCTGCCGTGGGCGTTGGTGGTTCGCACCGTGCTCGGGCTCGGCGTCGGCTTCGCCGCGTGGTGGGCGCTGCGTTCGCGCGCCGGGATGCATCGCACCGTCGCGGTCGCGCTATTGCTCGGCTGGCTCGGCTGCGGCGCCGCGAGCGCGACGCTCTCGTACGAAGCCGTGACGGCGCGTCGTTGGATGAGCACGGCCTCGCCGGTCGCGCGCCTGGGCGGTGGCGTGGTGCGGCGGCTGCTCGACGTCGACCGTGACGGCTACGCCAGCCTCTTCGGCGACGGCGATTGCGCGCCCTTCGATCCGGCCCGGCACCCCGGCGCCATCGACCAGCCCGACGACGGCATCGACGACGATTGCGACGGCGCGCCGCTCTCGACCCGCGAGCTGCTGCCGCTGCTCGGCCACCGTACGGCCGAGGTGCCCGATTCGGTGCCGACGCGGCCGCCGATCGTCATCGTCACCGCCGATGGCCTCGCCGCCCGGCATCTCTCGGCCTGGAAGGGGGCGGGACCGTGGCCGGCGCCGCGCGCGCGCACGCCGCATCTGGACAAGCTCGCCAACGAGGGCGTGACCTTTCTCCATGCGTTCGCGCAGGGGCCGTCGACGCGCTTGTCGATCCCGGCGCTGTTCACCTCGCGCTTCGACGCGGAGATCGTTCGCCCGGTCAAGGGCCGGCAGCCCTTCCCGATCGACGGCGAGAACCTCACGCTCGCCGAGCTGCTCGGCAAAGAGGGCTACGACACCGTCGCGGTGCCGCCGACCGACTACTTCCTGACCAACCGTTGGGCTGGGCTGTTGCAGGGGTTCGACCGCGTGGTCGACGCGCCGGCGCGTCGCTGGAGCAACAAGGACCCCGACACGGCCGAGGACATCGCCGACGCCGGCATCGCCGAGCTCGCGCGTCAGCACGACCGTCCGCTGCTGCTCTGGGTGCATTTCTACGACACCCACTCGCCGCACAAGCAGCCCAAGGGCGCCCGGAAATTCGGCAAGGGCAAGGCCGAACTCGACCTCTACGACGCCGAGGTCGAACACGTCGACGCGCACATGGGGCGCTTCCTCGACGCCGTGCGCCGCAAGCTGCCCGACGCGTTGATCGTGCTGAGCTCGGACCACGCCAGCGCCTTCGACGCCCCGCGCCACCACAAGAAGCACTACGGCTACGACTTGCACAGCAGCGTGTTGCACGTGCCGCTGATCATCGCCGCGCCTTGGCTGCGGTCGCGCCGCATCGATCGGCCGGTGACGCTGCTCGACGTGCTGCCGACCCTCGCCGACGTGGTCCGCTACGGCGGCAGCCACACCTTCCGCGGCAACAGCCTGCTCGGCTTGATGCTCGGCCAGTCCGGCGCGGAGCGGGTCGAGCCGGTGGCGTTCCACCAGTTCTATTTGGCCGAGCGGGTCTACAAGAAGCTCGATCCGCTCGAGGCCGTCAGCGTTCGCGACGACACGCTCTACCTGATGCAAGACCGCAAAGACGGCAACATGGCGCTGTATCGCTACCGCGAGGACGCCGACGAGCGCGACGACGTCTACGAGGCGTGCATGGCGCAGGACGGCTGCCTGCCGCGGCTGCAGCGCCTGCGTCGGCTGCTCGCGGCCTTCGTACACGCCACCGGGTCGGGTGCCGAGGCCTTGGAGGCGGCGCTGGTCGCGCGCGCCACGGGTGGACCGGCGTCCGACGAAGTCGCCGAGCCGGCGGAGGCGCCGAGTCCGACCGCCGCGGAGGCGACCGAGCGCGCCGCGCCGCCGCGTCCCGCCGCGCGCTGAGCCGCGCATCCGGTCGCGAAGATCGGCATCGAACGGGCGTAGCGGAATCAACGGACCCGCTGCAGCGTTTCACCCTCGGATCTCCGGATCCACGCCCTTTCCTCCCGCCGCGGTGGCAGGCAGACTGGGCGGAGCCAACTCGCCGGCTGGGCCGGCACCTGGAGAGAGACCATGCGGACTCCGACTCGTTTCCTGCTCACCCTCCTCGTGGGCACCGGCCTCGCCCTCTCGGCTCCGGCCTTCGCCGCGACCGCCTGCCCGGGCAAGAGCGCCAAGAAGGACAAGAAGGACGACGGTGACGAGGACGAGGGCTTCTGCCCCGGCAAGGATCACAAGAAGAGCGACGACAAGAAGGACGACGACGACGACGAGTAGTCGCCGTCCGCGCGGCGCGCTCCTACGCGCCGCCGTCGTGTTCGGGGTCGCCTGCGGCGGCCCCGCCGTTGCGGACGCTGCCCCGGCCGAGAAGGCTGGGGCGGCGTCGGCGCATTCGGCCTCGATTTCGTGGAGCGCGCCCGTCGCTGTGCCGGCCTGTTGCGGCGCGGTCGACGGGGCGGCGCCAATCGCGCCTCGCGCCGGCTCGCAGGCCGCTCGCCTCCGCATCGACCTGGCCGCGCGCTACTCCAGACTCGGCAAGGTGCGCTTCGCCGCCATCTCGGACGCCGCCGCGTCCGAAGCGGAGGCCGCCGTGCGCGCCGTCCTGCAGCCGAGCGCAGAGCTCGAGGCGGTGCTCGCCGGCGATATCGGCTCCTCCGGGGCCACCCGCGATGCGTTGTGGCGCGAGGCGCCGGCGGCGGGAATCGCGCGACCACGGGCGCTCGCGTTCGCCGATCGCTACCAGCGCGGCGCCGATCTGGGTCCGGAATTGGAACGACTGCGCCGTTTCGTAGAAGATTGCGCCGCGCTGGGAGCGCTGCCGACGGTGCAGCGGATCTGCGGCATCGCGCGGCGGGACTTCGGCCTGCCGTCCGATCTCGACGCTCGGATCCGCGGCCTCGAGCAGCTCTCTCGCGACACTGTGCCCTTGGTCGTGCGCCTCGGGCGACAGCATCTCGGTGAAGCCAGCGCCAACCCCGGCGACGACGGCAAGCCGCGCGAGATCGGGCTGGACCTGAACCACGGCCGCAACGTCGGCTGGGACTCGGGCGCCCGGATGTTCGTGATCTTCGACGCCTGATGGAGAGAATCGATGGGAGCAGGGCTGGATCTGACACGCGTCGCGCTCAAGCATCGCCGGACGCGCATCGTCGCCACCGTGGGGCCGGCGTCCTCGTCGCCGGCGGTCCTCGGTGAGCTGGTCGCCGCGGGCGTCGACGTCTTCCGTCTGAATTTCTCGCACGGCAGCCACGAGACCCACGCCGCGGCCTATCGCGCCATTCGCGCCGCTTCGGACGCGGTCGAACGGCCTGTCGCCGTGCTCGCCGACCTCTGCGGCCCCAAGATCCGCGTCGGTCGCTTCGAACACGGCAGCGTCGAGCTCGAAGAAGACGCCGCAGTCGTCATCACCACCCGCCCGACCTGGGGCGGCGTGCGCGAGGACGGCACCATCGTCATCCCCTCGGAGTACGAGCCGCTCGCCCGCGACCTGCGCGCCCGCGACCGCGTCCTGCTCGCCGACGGCGCCCTGCAACTCGAGGTGGTCGAGAGCGACGGCGAGCACGACATCCGCTGCCGCGTCGTCTACGGCGGCACCCTCGGCGACCGCAAGGGCATGAACCTGCCGGGAGTCCCGCTCTCGACCCCCTCGCTGACCGAGAAGGACCGCGACGACGCCGCCTTCGCCGCCAGCCTCGGCGTCGACTTCATGGCGCTGTCGTTCGTCCGTAGCGCCGAGGACATCGAGGAGCTCCGCGCCGTGCTGCGCGAGTACGACGCCCCGCCCGCGATCGTCGCGAAGATCGAGAAACCCGAGGCGCTGCACGATATCGACCGCATCCTGCAGGCCACCGACGCGGTGATGGTCGCGCGCGGCGACCTCGGCGTGGAGCTGCCCGCCGAGGAGGTGCCGATCATCCAGCAGGAGCTCGTCGCCGCCGCCGTGCTGGCGAACCGCCCGGTGATCGTGGCGACGCAGATGCTCGAGTCGATGATCGACTCGCCACGACCGACCCGCGCCGAGGTCAGCGACGTCGCCTGGGCCGCCGCTTCGGGCGCCGACGCCGTGATGCTCTCCGCCGAGACCGCGGCGGGTCGCTACCCGGCGCTCGCGGTGCAGACGATGGACCGGGTGTTGCGCTTGGTCGAAGGCTGGCAGTGGCGCCACGGCCAATTCCGCAGCCTCGAGCGCTTGCGTCAGGATGGCCGAAACCCGGTCGACCGGGCCCTCTCGCGCGCCACCGCTGGCCTATCGCGCGACCTTCGCGTGCGCGCCATCGTGGTGCCGACCTCGACCGGCCGCACCGCCAAGGCGGTGAGCGCGCAGCGCCCGGCCGCGCCCATCGTGCCGCTCTGCGTGAACCGCACCGTCTGGCGACAGCTCTCGCTCTATTGGGGCACCAGCCCGCGCATGGCCGACGCCGAGGCGCTGCAGCGACCGCCGGAAGTGGCGCTCGGTATCGTCGACGAGCTGGGCATCGCGCCGCCCGGCAGCCACTTCCTGCTGGTCTGGGACACCGCGTGGGGCCGCGACTCGTGGGCACCGACCGTCAGCGTGATGGAAGTGCCGCCCGACCCGGCCACGCCGCTCGACGACGACGATATCCTCTGACGATGGCCTCGGCTCGGCTGCCGCTGCGGCTGCAGGCGCTGCTCGACGCGCTCGAGCACGCCGACTGCTTGGCCGACGTCGCCTGCGACCACGCTTGGTTCGCCATCGCGGCGGTCCAGAGCGGGCGCGCCGAGCGTGCCGTCGCCATCGACGTCGCCGCCGGCCCGCTCGCTGCCGCCGACCGCCACGTCGCTGCCGCCGGTCTCGGGGCGCGGGTCGCCACCCGGCGCGGCGACGGTCTGCTGCCGCTCGCCGCCGGCGAAGCCGACGTCGTCGCGGTCGCAGGCATCGGTGGACGCCTGCTCGCGGCGATGCTCACCGCCGCCGGCCCCGACCTACGCGGCGCGCGTCGGCTGTTGCTCTCCCCGCACGGCGACGAGGTCGAGGTCCGTCGTGCGCTCGCCCTCGCCGGCTGGGGCACCCGGCGGGAGTGGTTGGTGCAGGAGCGCGGTCGCCGCTACGTCCAACTCGACGTCGACGCGGAAGCGCCCGCCTTCGATCCGGCCGACGAAGCCGGGCTCTTCGTCGGCTACCTGGGCCGCGACGCCGAGCCTGCGGCGTTTGCGGCTTGGCGCGAGGCGAATCGGGCGCGTCTGCTGCGCGAAGTGGCTGCGCTCGAGCGCGCCGGCGACGAACCCGCGCGCCTCGCGCAGCGCTGCGCTCATCTGCGCGCGATCGATTCGACAATTCGAACGTAGCCCGCGCTCCCGCTCTTTCCTGACCTGCCTGAGAACGCTAGACTTCACAGTTCGAAAGATTCGATTGCCGGCTCGAGCCCCGACGGCGTCGAACTCCGGAGGTCCGCTATGGTTCGGTCGTTTGGCTCTCGTCTGCTGATTGCGCTCGTCGCTGCGCTGTTCTTCGCGACGCCCGCATTGGCCGTTCCCGGGCAGCTCCAGGTCGAAGGCGTGCTCCTCTCGACTGGTGGCGCCCCCGCGGCCGACGGTGACTACGACGTCACGTTCTCGCTCTACGCCGCGGCGTCGGGCGGCACGGCCGTGTGGAGCGAAGGCCCGAACAAGATCAAGATCACCGGCGGTCGCTTCGCCGCGACCCTCGGCGGCAGCAAGGCCATCGACGCCGCTGCCCTCGGTGACGGCAGCCGCTGGCTGGGCGTCACGGTCGGCAGTGATCCGGAGCTGCCGCGCCAGCCGCTGCGCTCGGTCGCCTACGCCATCGTCGCCGGCACCGCTTCGGCCGTCAGCTGTTCGGGCTGCGTCTCCGGCGACCAGATCGCCAACGGCGCCGTCGCCGCGGCCAAGCTCGGCTTCAACTACGCGGGCAGCAATACCAAGGGCGGCCCGGCGCTCGACCTGGCGTGCTCGGGCTGCGTGACGGTCGGCGAGATGAAGTTCGACGGCGACGTCGACCTCGGCGGCAACAGCCTCAAGGCCGGCAACGGCACGTTCACCGGTGACGTCAGCGCCAAGACCGTGACCGCCACCAGCTTCGTCGGCGACGGCAGCAAGCTCACCGGCATCAAGCAGCCGAGCGGCGACTGCAAGGCAGGTGAGACGGTGGTCGGCATCGCCGCGGACGGCACGCTGAAGTGCGCGGCCGGCGCCGGCGGCAACAAGGTCTTGGACGGCATGGTCACCACCGAGTTCAACGAGGCTGCCAAGGTCTCTGGGCTGCCCGTGGCGATCCCCGACAATACCGGCAGCGAAGCCGTCATCATCGCCACGTATGGGAAAGTCGGTACCGCGAACACCATCGCCGTCGACATCGAGATCGAGAACACCGACCTCTCCACCCTCTCCATCAAGCTACTGCCGCCCGACGACAAGGCGAAGGGTCTGACCATCTGCGACCCGTGTGGCGACAAGGACGCCAAGTCCTACAAGGTGCAGTTGACCGAGAAGAGCACGCTCAAGGACGGCTCGCTCGCCACCTACATCGGCAAGACCATCGACGGCGGCTGGACCCTCAAGGTGCTCGACGCCTCGTTCTGCATCGTGCAGGCACCTGGCAATGGGACCATCTGCAAGCCCTCTGAAAAGGTCGACGGCAACATTTTGTCCTTCTCCATCAACGCCAAGGTGACTTCGACCGTCAGCGTCGGCACATCCGGGACCTTCCAGTTCGGCACCCTCGCCAAGCCGCCGTTTGTCTGCGAGGCGGCCAAGGCGGGCCACGCCTTCTACGACACCGCCGCCCGCAAGGTGAGCTACTGCGACGGCGCCATCTGGCGCTTCGTCGGTGCCCTCTGCGGCGATGGCGTGGTGCAGCCCGGTGAGGATTGCGACGACGGCAACTTCGACGACACCGATGGCTGCACGACGGCCTGCTCGGCCGCCGCCGCCAAGAAGACCTGCGCCGAGATCTTGGCCGCCGACAAGGCCGCCAAGAGTGCGTGGTACACCATCGACCTCGACGGACCGAACGGCGTCATCGCGCCGCAGCGCGTCTGGTGCGACATGACCACCGACGGCGGCGGCTGGACGCGCTTCATCCGCCACGTGGACCCCGACGGCAGCACGCCGATCACCTGGGACGATTGGGACGCCGGCATCCTCATGGCCGCGCGCGGTGGCATCAAGCAGTGGATGGTCAAGACCTTCACCGACCCGAAGCAGACCAGCGACAGCGGCGCCGCGCACTACAACGCTTGGTCGATGGACCTCGTCTCGGGCTACCAGGGCAAGCAGTTCGCGTATTTCCGGCACGCTGAGGCCGCCGAGACCAACCAGCACCGGGCCAGCGGCACTGGCTGGATCAGCTCGGCGAAGCTATTGCCAGGCTCTGCCTGTAAGAGCTTCTACGGTTCCGATGCCGGTCGCTACATCTGGCTCGAGCACTACTGGGCCGAAACCAACGTCACCGGCTGGATGTGGATGACGCGCTGCTCGACGCACAACAACGCGCACATGTTGATCGTCAACCACAACTACACCTACCCGCGCCCGACCGCCTCGATGATCGGCGCGTCGACCTCGCCCGGTGGTGAGCACGCCTGGTACGACGAGGACGGCGGCACCTGGGAGTTCTTCTTCCGCTAGCGCCTCGGGGCGTGCATTTCGCGTTCGGCGTGCTTGATTGTCGATCACGCGGCCCGTGCCGTAGGAGATCGACATGAGCGCCGCCGCCGACCCCGCCATCCGCCGCTTGCGCATCGAGGGCATGACCTGCGCGACCTGCGCCACGCGGGTCGAGAAGGTGTTGCGCCGCGTTCCGGGCGTCGACGGTGCCTCGGTCAACCTCGCCAATGAGGTCGCCACCATCGCGGCGCCGCCCGAAGTCGAGCTGCCGGCGTTGGTCGCCGCGGTCGAGCGCGCCGGCTTCGGTGCTGCCCTCGCCGAGGACAGCGAAGACGCCCTGCGCGCGCGGCACGCCCGCGATGCCGAGCGTGACCGCCACGAACGTCGGCTGCTCTGGCTCGCCGGTACGCTGACGGCGCCGCTGGTCGCGCCGATGCTGGCGATGCCCTTCGGCGAGCATTGGATGCTGCCCGGCTGGGTGCAGCTGCTGCTCGCGACGCCGGTGCAGGTCTTCGTCGGCTGGCGCTTCCTGCGTGGCGCGGTGGCGGCGCTGCGGGCGCGCTCGGCGAATATGGACGTGCTGGTCAGCCTCGGTACGTGGTCGGCGTATCTGCTCAGCCTGGCGCTGTGGTGGCAGGGGCAGCCGCACCTCTACTTCGAGGGCTCCGCGTCGGTGATCACGCTGGTCTTGTTGGGCAAGCATCTCGAGACGCGGGCCAAGCGCAGCACGGCGGCGGCGATCGAGGCGTTGATGGCGCTGCGGCCGACGCGCGCGCGGGTGCGGCGCGGCGAGCGCGAGGTCGAGCTCCCGGCCGAAGCCGTCGCCGTCGGTGAGATCGTCATCGTCTTGCCCGGCGAGCAGATCCCGGTCGATGGCCGCGTCGCCGTCGGCGAGAGCGCGGTCGACGCCGCGTTGGTGACCGGCGAGTCGATGCCACAGCCGGTCGCCGTTGGCGACAACGTCCCCGCCGGTGCCGTGAACGGCGACGGACGCCTCGAGCTCGAGACCGTCGCGGTCGGCGACGAAGCCACCGTCGGCCGCATCCTGCGCATGGTCGAGGCCGCGCAGGGCAGCCGCGCGCCGATCCAGGCGCTGGTCGACCGCGTCGCCGCCGTCTTCGTGCCGGTGGTGATGCTCGCCGCGCTCGCGACCCTGGTCGGCTGGTGGCTCGCCGGCGTCGGCTTCGAGACGGCCTTGGTCCACGCCGTCAGCGTCCTCGTCATCGCCTGCCCCTGCGCCCTCGGCCTCGCCACGCCGGCGGCGTTGATGGTCGGCACCGGCGTCGCCGCACGCCACGGCATCCTCGTCCGCGACGCCGAGGCGCTCGAGCACGCCGCCGCGCTCGACATCGTCGTCTTCGACAAGACCGGCACGCTCACCGAGGGCAAGCCCTCGCTGGCGGCGATTCTGCTGCCTCCGGACGACGACACCCTCGACGAGGCCGGCGCGCTCGGCCTCGCCGCGGCCCTGCAGCGCGGCAGCGAGCATCCGCTCGGTCGGGCGCTGGTCGCCGCGGCACAGGCGCGCGGCGTGGCGACACCGGCGGCGAGCGGCTGGCGCGCGGCGGTCGGGCGCGGCATCGAGGCGCAGGTCGAGGGCCGCGCGCTGCGCGTCGGCAGCCCCCGCTGGCTCGAAGAACAAGGCGCCCGCCTCGGCGCGCTCGCGCCGGCGCTGCAGCGCGCCGAAGCCGGCGGCGCGACGGTGGTGCTGCTCGCGGAGGCGCGGCCCGACGCGCCCGTGCTCGCGGCGTTCGCGCTGGCCGACGCGCCGCGACCCGAGAGCGCCGAAGGCATCGCGACGCTGAAAGGGCTCGGCATCGGCACCGTGCTGCTCTCGGGCGACCACGTCGCCGCCGCCGAGGCGGTCGGTCGCGTGCTGGGCGTCGACCGCGTGCTCGCCGGCGTGCGACCCGACGAGAAGGCCGCGGAGATCGAGCGGCTGCGGGTCGAGGGCGCGCGCGTCGCGATGGTCGGCGACGGCGTCAACGACGCTCCGGCGCTCGCCGCCGCCGACGTCGGCTTTGCGATGGCGACCGGCACCGACGCCGCGATGGGGGCCGCCGGTGTCACGCTGATGCGGCCCGATCCCCGGGCCGTCGCCGACGCCATCGACATCGCGCGCGCCACCCGCGCCAAAATTCGCGCCGGCCTGTTCTGGGCCTTCGCCTACAATGTGGTCGGAATCCCGCTCGCTGCGGCGGGACTGTTGACACCGATGCTCGCGGGCGCTGCCATGGCGGCGTCGTCCGTGAGCGTCGTCGGCAATGCGCTGCTGCTGCGGCGCTGGCGGCGCCCGCGTGCGCAAGAGGAGCATCCCCATGGCTGAAGCGACGACCGCGTCCGAGCTGATCATCCGCGTGCAAGGCATGACCTGCGGCGGCTGCGCGCGCAGCGTCAAGGCCGCGATCGAGGCCGCCGTGCCGGGTGCCACCGCCCACGTCCGCCTGCAAGACGCCGAAGTCGACGTGAGCGGCACCACCGATTCCGCCACGCTCGAGCAGGCCGTCCTCGACGCCGGCTTCGACTACGCGGGCGTCCGCGAGACGTGACGAACGTCTGCGCTGCCGCGGCGGGCCTGCGCTCGGCGATGCGCAGCGTGCCGTTTGCGCGAGAGGCGCTGCACCTGGCAGGTGAAGCCTTGGTGGAGGCTTTGGTCGCATCGGCCTGCCCCCTCGGCAGCCTCGGCCAGGTGCATCGCCTCGACGAGGCGCTCGCTCGCGCGCTCCGGGCGATGGCGAGCGTCACCGTCGAGTCCGGGGCGGTGCTGACGCTGCGGTGGGCGTGGCCGACCGCGATCTACGGCGAGGGCGGGCGCTATTGGCGGCAAGCGCTCGGCGAAGGCCTCGACCTGAACGCCCCGACCTGAACGCCCCGGCCAACGGCGTGCTCGGCGCACCTGGCTGCCCTACGTCGAGGCGCTGTTCACGCAAGCCGAGGGGGCACGGACGCGCGCGAAGAGGGTGCGGGCGTCCTGATCCGCGCGGTCCTCGCAGGTCACGCGTAGGGCGTAGGTCTGCGGGCTGCGGTCGAACTGCAGGAGCGCGCCGGTGCTGTCGCGGGGCAGCGTACCGGACGGCAGGCGTCGGGTGGCCGCGTCACCGAGCGGCTTCATCGCGCCGGCGAGCCAAGCGTTCACGTCTTCGCGGCGTGGGTTGGCGAAGGCATCGATGCGGACGAGCACATCGGCGCCGCGGCGCAACTCGATGGACTCGCCGAATTGCTCGGTCCCTGCGTGCGGGAAAGACTCGACCTCGGCGGTGAAGCGCTCGAGACGCAGCGCGACGGCGAATCGGCCCGAGGGGGCGGCGAGCGTCTGCATCCCGGCGCTCGGCCGCGCGGGTGCAGCGTCCCCGCGCGCCAGGACGTCGTGGCCGGCACCGACAGCCGCGAGCAGGCCGAGGGCGGCGAGGAGCAGGCGGATGTGGCGCGCCCGCGGGGTCAATTCAGCAGGTCGCCTTCGAAGGCACCCGGGTCCTCGATACGCCGACGGCCCGCGAACCCACCCTCGAGTTCGTGGAACCAATCGATCTGGGGCTCGTCCCAGCGCCAGCACAGGAGCACCGTGCGGCCGTGATGCAGAGAACGAAAATCGACCAAGCCGTCCGCGGCCTTGACCTCGATGCCGAGCTCGGCCAGTGGCGCGAGGACCCGCTCGATGCGCCCGGCAAGCGATTCGAGCTCCTCTTGCCACGCGCTGGCCTCGGCCGGTACGCGACCGCCGCGCCCGATCGGCTGCGGCGCGAAGCCGCGCCCGCGCATCTCGGCGGCGACTTCGAGCATGCGCTGCTGCAGCGGGCGCGCCTCGCGGAACGCGTCACGCACCATCGGCAACAGGGCGTTGGCGGCTTCGAGGCTGAAATGGCGTCCGTTCCACATGGCTCGCGTCCTTCGTCGACGCGGACCGCGCCGAAGCGGGCCCGCTCGGCCCTGCCGGCAGCCTAGAGATGCGGTCGCGAAAGCGCCAGAGAGCGGGCGCCGCGCCGTCGGCACTCGCGCGCGGCGCCCGAGGTGTGGCACCCTCCGACCGCCGGTCTGCGGGGCCGGTCCCCCCGGAGCGTTCGATGCCGAGTGTCGTGCAGCGTGCCCACCAACGAGCTCCCGTGGCCCGATTGGGTCGTCGTTCCGCCGTTGGCCTCGTGGTCGGCTCGGTCGTCGCGCTCGGCGGGTGCGCGAGTTGGGACGACGGCGTCTTCTTCCCCGTCGACTACCAGGACCGATTCACGAAGCTGCACAACTGCCGCAAGAGCCAGCACCCGAGCGGCGAGTACGTGGTCGTCTGGACCAACGACCTCGGCAAGGCCGCGCTAGACGACGGCACGCGGCCGTTTCCGGTGGGCACGGTCTTCGTGAAGTCGCAGTACGCCGACTCGGCATGCAGCGTGCAGGCGCGCTACACCGCGAGCCGCAAGGGCGAGGCCGGCAGCAACACGGACGCAGGCGATTGGAGTTGGCAGGAGGTCTCTGCCGCTGGCGCGGTCGGCAGCTGCTGCGGCGGCGGAGACCCGGCGTCGGGCACGAGCTGTGCCGGGTGTCACGCCGGCTGTGCCTCGAACGACCACGTGTGTACGCAACCATGACCGACGAAACCCTCACCCGCGCCGCGCTCACGCACACCTCGCCGCCGGTCGCTCTCGGCGGCGGCAAGTATCGCGTGGTCCGCACATTGGGCCGCGGCGCGATGGGGGTGGTCTACGAGGCGGAGCAGGAGGCGCTGCGGCGCCGCGTGGCCGTGAAGCTGCTGCACAGCTCGGTGACGCAGAAGCCGCAGGCGCGCGAGCGCTTCCGTCGCGAAGCGTTGGCGGCGAGCCGCATCGAGCACCGCAACAGCACGCGCATCTTCGATTTCGGCGAGGAGGCCGACGGCACCTGCTACATCGTGATGGAGTTGCTGCAGGGGCGGTCGCTCGGCGACATCTCGGTCGACGCGGGGCCGATGGCGCTCGGTCGCGCGGTCGACTATCTGGCGCAGGCGCTCAGCGCGCTTGCCGTCGCTCACGACGCCGGCATCGTCCACCGCGACTTGAAGCCCGACAATATCGTCATCGTCGACGGCATCGACGACCACGGCGCGCCCGTCGAGGTCGCCAAGGTCTGTGATTTCGGCATCGCCAAGCTCGCCGGGGGCGAGAGCGGCGAGACGCTCACGCAAGACGGCACCGTCTCGGGCACGCCGCACTACATGTCGCCCGAGCAGTGTCAGGGCAAGGCGCTCGACGCTCGGTCGGACCTCTACGCGTGTGGCGTGATCTTGTACCGGCTGCTCGCGGGCGAGGTGCCGTTCACCGGCGACAACGCCTTCGCCGTGGTGTTTCGCCAGGTCACCGAGACGCATCGACCGATCCGGGACGTGCGGCCCGAGCTGCCGCCCGCGGTCGACGCCTTCCTGTCTCGCGCGATGGCCAAGGAGCCGGACCAACGCTACGCGAACGCGCGCGAGATGCGTGCGGCCTTGCGCGCGTTGCTCGACGGCGCGGCCTCGGCCGAGTTGGTGCGCCCTGGTGCGGTCCTGGTGCAGCCCGTGCACGGGCCGGGCGCGGTCTCCGAGCCGACCATCGACATCGAGCCCGATGCGTTCGGAGCGGCCGCGGCGACCACCAACAGCACCCCGGCGCTGCCCGCGGCCGCCTCGCCGTGGACCGCTCGCGTCGCCGTGCTGCTGGCGGCGGTGGCGGCGGTGGCGGCGGTGGCGGCCTTGCTGCGCTCCCCGACGCCCGAACCGCCCGCGGCCACGACCACCCGCATCGGCGCCGTCGAGACCGAGGGCGTCGCCGGGAGCGCCGCTGCCGCGGTGCCGCCCCGCGACGAGGCCGCTTCGGCGGGCGTCGTCGCTGCGCGGCCCGCCGAGGCAGCCGACGTGGCCGCGCCCGCC
>JBEARB010000345.1:0-7860 GCA_041163625.1 Pseudomonadota bacterium
TGTCGGCGAGGACGGCAGCGCGCACCTCGAGTCGCGGCTCGGGGATACGACCCACGTCCGCGTGCATCTTCGCGAGCATGTCGAGTAGGTGATGGATCGAGCCGCGCTCGTCGTCGTCGCAGGCCATGCGGATGTCCAAGAACGCGCCCTCGGGGCCGAGCACGGTGGCTCCACAGTCGCGCAGCTCTGCGATGACGCCGCCGAGCAGGTGCCGCGCCATCTCTTCGAGGGCCTTTGGGCCATAGAGCGTGCCGTCGGTGGCGACCTGGCGAATCTCGACCAACGCCCGTAGCGCGCGGACCGCGCCGGTCGACGCGGCGATTTCGATGCGCTCGGGATCGGCGTGCATCAAGCGACCGAGCGACGAGGGGCGGGCGGTGTGCGGCCGCGGCAGCGAGGCCTCGCGATGGCGCAGGCGAATCTGCCGCAGGGCCTCACGCGCGACGCGAGCCGAGCGCGGTCGATTCTCCGGCTCCTTCTCGAGCAGACCGGCGACCCAGCGCTCGAGCCCGTCGGGCAAGCGCTTGCCGGGCATCCGCTCGCCGAGCGTCGGCGGCGGCGTCAGCGCCTGCGCCTGGCACAGCTCGAAGGGTTTGTCGCCGCGGAAAGGAGGCTCACCGGTCAGCAACTCGAAGGCCACGCAGCCGACCAGGTAGAGGTCGGTGCGACCGTCGACCGGCGTGCCACGCACCTGCTCCGGGCTCATGAACGCGGGCGTGCCGAGCACCACGAACTCGTCGCCGTGCTCGATCGGCCCGGCTGCCTGCGCGATGCCAAAGTCGACCAGCTTGACGGTGCCCTCGGCGATGCCGGCGCTGAGCATGACGTTCTCGGGCTTGACGTCGAGGTGCACGATTCCGGCGTCATGACAGGCCGCGAGCGCGGCGAGCAGTCCGTCGAGCACGCGCAGGCCGACCTCGAGGTCGACGCCTCCCCCGACGCGGAGTACGCGCTCGCGCACCGTCTCGCCGTCGATGTATTCCATGTCGATCAGCAGCGCGCCGTCCTCGGTCGGACCGAAGCGGTGCAGATTGACCACGCCGGGGTGGCTGACCTTGCGCATCAGCCGGGCCTCGCGCAGGAAGCGCTGCGCGCTCGCGGCGTGCGCCGAGTGGCGCTCGTTGAGCAGCTTGACTGCCACGCGGCGGCCGGTCAGTTCGTCGATGGCCCGCCAGACCGTGCCCATGCCACCGACGCCGATGCGGCGCTCGAGCACGTAGCGATCGTCGACCCGATCCCCCGCGGCGCCCGCGAAGGGCTGCACGATCTCGAGGTCGGCGCCGTCGTCCGGGCACCGTCGCCGACGGCCGCGGAAGTGCTTGCCGCAGCCCCGACAGAACAACAGATCCTGGCGTACTTCCGCGGAATCCATGACGCTCTCGGCGGCTGGGCGCGGGGGAATCCCGCGCGTTGGGTCCACGTCGCCGACGGTAGCCCGCCCTCGGGTGCCGGCAAGAAAACTGCTGGTTGCATCGAACCGTTCACTGCGCTTACCTACGCCGCCATGCAGATCCTCATCACCAACGACGACGGCATCCACGCCCCGGGCCTCCGGCTCCTCGCGGACGTGGCCGCCGAGTTCGGCGAAGTCCACGTCGTCGCACCGGACACCGAGCGCTCCGGCAGCTCGCACGCCATCACGCTGTTCCGCCCGCTGCGCCTGCGCCCGGTCGCCGACCGCTGGTACGCCTGCGACGGCACACCGACCGACTGCGTCTACCTCGGGCTGCATCAACTCGAGCTGAAGCCCGATCTGGTGCTCTCCGGCGTGAACCCTGGGCCGAACCTCGCACACGACGTCTTGTATTCCGGCACGGTCTCCGGCGCGCTCGAGGGCACCCATTGGGGCGTGCCCTCCATCGCGCTCTCGCATTTCGCCAGCGACGAGCGCCTGCTCGAGCGCCTGCGTCCGGAGCTCGGGCCGCTGCTGCGCCAGCTGATCCCGCAGGCCGTTGCGCTCGGGCGTACGTTGAACGTGAACCTGCCCGCGGCCGATCGCTTGCCCTTCGCGGGGGTACGGGTGACGCGACTCGGCGCTCGCTTCTATTCCAACGAAGTCTACGAGCGGAACGATCCGCGTGGTCGCCTCTACTTCTGGATCGGCGGCTCGCGCGTCTCGATGCCCGATCTGCCGGGCAGCGACTGCAACGCAATCCGCGACAACTACGTCAGTGTCACCCCGCTCGCCGATGACATCACCGGCCACGACGCCATCGGCCCACTCGCGGCCGCGCTCGGCGTCGACACACCCGAACCCAGCGAGCCCGGTGCGCGCGCAGGCCGCGCGCGCACCGACGCTCGAGCCGATTGAGGAGCCGCCATGTCGATCCACGACGCCGAAAAGCTCATCCGTGACGTCCCCGACTTCCCCAAGCCGGGCATCGTCTTCAAGGACATCGCGCCGCTGCTCGCCGACGGGCGGGCGTGGCGCGTCGTCACCGAGGCGATGATTGCCGAGGTCGCCCCCTGGAAGCCCGAGAAGCTCGCCGGCATCGAGTCGCGCGGCTTCTTGTTCTCGGCGCCGCTCGCCTTCGAGCTCGGCCGCGGCCTGGTCCTGGTCCGCAAGCCCGGCAAGCTGCCGTGGGAGGTCGTCCGCGAAGAGTACGCGCTCGAATACGGCAGCGACGCGATCGAGATGCACGTCGACGCCGTCCGCCCCGGTGAGCGTGTCGTCATCGTCGACGACGTCCTCGCGACCGGCGGCACCGCCGCGGCCACCCGCCGCCTCGTCGAGCGTGCCGGCGGCGTCGTTGTCGGCTTCGCCTTCATGGTCGAGCTCGCCTTCTTGGGTGGTCGCGAGCGCCTGGGCGACGTGCCCGTCGCGTCGATCTACCGCTACGAATAGGGGCCTGAGAGGCCGGGCGCGTCACCGTTGACACCTCGCGCGCCGCTGTGCCTTACTCGCCACGCCAGACGCCGGGCAACGCGGGAAGGGACCCCCAGGCCCGCGCGGGAGCACGATGAGCCAGTTCGAGGTCATCCGGGACCTGGGCGAGACGGTGAAGGAACTCCTCAAGGACTCCTTCAAGACCGCCGGCTTCACGACCGTGAGCGTGGGCACCGAGAAGCCGAAGAAGGACAACGTCAAGAACCTACCGACGGTGAACTGCTTCCTCTACCACATCGGATTCGCGCAGAATTACCGGGAGCGCACCGACGGCTTGGTGTCGACGCACGACCGCGAAGGCAACATCGTCGAGTTCTACCGCGACGGACCGGTCTACCTGAACGCGAATTTCGCCATCTCCGTCTGGGGCAACTCGCCCGCAGAGGAGAACCTACTCCTCGGCCTCGTCGTCAAGACGATGCTGGAGAACACCGTGTTGACGGGTACCCAACTCAAGGGTGATTCGTTCTACCCGGACGACCAACTCAACATCCACCCGAACCTGCAGGCCGACGCGAACGACACCATGTCGTTCTGGCGCTCGATGAACGAAGAGCTGCGCCCGACGCTGTTCTACTTCATCCGCTTCCGCGTCGAGTCGGACCGCCGGAGCTCGGAGGTGCGGAGGGTCATCGGACGCGACTTCGCCGTACGGCGTTGACGTAAGTTGGTTTCAACCTCATCCGGAGTGCCCGTGGAGGGTACGTTCCCCGGATGACCAAGAGCGAGGGGAGAGAGCATGGCTACGTCCTATCTGTCACCAGGCGTCTACGTCGAGGAAGTCGACCGCGGTACCAAGCCGCTCGAGATGGTCGGCACGAGCACCGTCGCCTTCCTGGGTGAGTGCGCCGTGGGTCCGGTCAACGAGCCGATCCTGTGCACCAACTGGTCGCAGTTCACGAAGCACTTCGGTGACTTCCAGAATAGCGAGTACCTCGCCCACGCCGTCTACGGCTTCTTCAACAACGGTGGCTCGCGTGCCTTCGTGCTGAACGTCGGCACGATGGAAGGCGCCGCCGCGGGCGACAAGGAAGGCAAGAAGCCCGCCAGCAAGGCCGCCCTGTACATCGGCGCCGACAACGGCCCGGGCACCCGCACCGGTCTGAAGGCGCTCGAGGACGTCGACGAGGTCAACGTCGTCTGCGCCCCCGGCCAGACCGACCCGGTCATCCAGGACGCGGTGCTCACCCACTGCGAGAACATGCGCTACCGCTTCGCGATTCTCGACTCCCCCGAGGTGATCGAGAAGGGCGGCGTGGACAAGCTCCCGAAGCCCCGCGACAGCAAGTACGGCGCGTACTACTTCCCGTGGGTCGAGGTCTACGACCCCTTCAAGGGCAACGTCTTCATGCCGCCGTCCGGCTACATGGCCGGCATCTACGCGCGCAGCGACGGTGAGCGTGGCGTCCACAAGGCCCCCGCGAACGAGATCGTCCGCGGCGCCATCGGCCTGAAGTACAACATCACCCGCGGCGAGCAGGACCTGCTCAACCCGAAGGGCATCAACTGCATCCGCGAGTTCCCGAACCGCGGTATCCGCGTGTGGGGTGCCCGCACGGTGTCGTCCGACGCCAGCTGGCGCTACGTCAACGTGCGTCGCCTCTTCAACATGGTCGAGCAGTCGATCGAGCTCGGCACCCAGTGGGTGGTCTTCGAGCCGAACGACCAGCGCCTGTGGAAGCGCGTGACCCGCGACATCGGTGCGTTCCTGCTCCGCCTCTGGCGTCAGGGCGCGCTCTTCGGCAAGACCCCGGAGGAGGCCTTCTACGTCAAGTGCGACGAGGAGACCAACCCGCCCGAGGTCATCGACGCGGGCCAGATGATCTGCGAGATCGGCATGTGCCCCGTGAAGCCCGCCGAGTTCGTGATCTTCCGCATCGGCCAGATGCCGGCCGGCGGCGACGTCTCCGAGTAGTCGAAGACCAGGCCGGCGCGCGTCGTCATCGGCGACGCGCGCCGGTCTCGAGACGGTGCCGGGGCGCCGGCCGACATGCCTCTGGCCGTCGGTCCGGCGCCCCGCTCGCTTGAGCCCCGGGCTCGAGCCCCCAGCCGCGGACCCACAGGGGTCCGTATCAGCAAGGAAGCGCCATGGCCTTCAAGACCGAGTTCGAGTTCACCCTGCCGCGCGGCGTCGTCGACAAAGACGGCAACGTCCACCAGAAAGGCGTGATGCGCCTCGCGACCGCCAAGGACGAGATCTTGCCGCTGCAGGACTACCGCGTGCAGAACAACCGCGCGTACCTCGTCATCATCCTGCTCTCGCGCGTGATCACCAAGCTCGGCACGATGCAGAGCATCAACCCGTCGGTCATCGAGGGCATGTTCTCGGTAGACCTCGCCTACCTGCAGGACTTCTACCGCCGCATCAACGAGGAAGGCACCTCGATGCTGAAGGTGAAGTGCCCTGAGTGTGGTCACGGCTTCGAGGTCGACACCGGGGGTGGCCAGGGGGAATCGTAAGCTACCCCCTGGACCGCCTGTACCAGGAGGTAGCGTACATCGCCTACCACTTCCATTGGCCGCTCGACGAGATCCTGGTGATGGAGCATCGCGAGCGTCAGACCTGGGTCCGAGAGATCTCCGAGATCAACAGCGAGATCAACAAGTCCCGGAAGTAGCGACGCAACAGGCACGGCCCTTGCTTTCCGACCTCTGGAGGAGGAGCTGCCACCATGGTGATGAACCGGCCACCTGGCGTCTTCATCGAACGCGAATCGCCCCGCAGCGCGCCCCTCGGATTGCTGCGTAGCGGCGTCCCTTGTTTCCTCGGGCTGACCGAGCGTGGGCCGACCAGCGAGCCGGTGCGTATCACCAGCCTCGCCGAGTTCCGCTCGCGCTTCGGCAGCCTCGACGTCGGCAGCCACCTCGAGGCGGCGGTCGATGGCTTCTTCCTCAACGGCGGCCGCGAGTGCTTCGTTGTCCGGATCTGCCACCTCTTCGAGCGTGGTCGAAAGGAGATCGCGACCCGGGCGTCGGTGCGTCTGCGCGACGGCGTCGGCTCGAACACCCTGCTGGTGCAGGCGATCTCCGAGGGCATGTGGGGCAACGCGATCCGCGTCACCGTGCAGCGCCCCGAGGCCAAGGTGCAGACCTTCATCACCGTCGACGCCCATCCGGGTGAGTCCAGCGTGATGGTCAAGAGCACCTACGGCTTCGCCCGTGGCACGCTGGTCAAGATCTACGACGACGACAAGGCGGCGTTCCGGGTGTTGACCCGCGTCGACGGTCGAACGTTGTGGTGGAACGAGCGCGAGCCCATCGACGCCGACTTCAAGTCGATGGCGCCGACCTTGGTCGAGCCGGTCGGCTTCGACTTGGTCGTCGAGACGCACAGCGACCGTGAGATCTTCCGCGGCCTCAACCTGGCCCGCCAATCGCCGCAGTTCGCCGAGCGGGTGGTCAACAAGCGCTCCCGTCTCATCGAGGTCGCCAACCTCGACGCCGTCACGCCGGTGCCCGACAACTTCCCGGTCGAAGTCGCCGCCGTTCGGCTCGATGGCGGCACCGACGGCCTCTACACCGTCACCGCCGAAGACTTCATCGGCGCCGACCTCGGCCCAGGCCACCGCTACGGACTCGCCGGCATCGCCGATCTCGAGGAGATCGACCTGCTCGCAGTGCCGGACCTGGCGTGGTGTCTGGAGCAGTCCGCCGGCTTCAAGTCGCCCAAGGACGTCGAGATCGTCCAGTCGGCCATCGTCACGCAGTGCGAGGAGAAGAAGGATCGTTTCGCGATCTTGGATATCCCGCCCGGTGAGAACCCACGCGGCGCGATGCAGTGGCGTCGGCTCTTCAACACGAGCTTCGCCGCGTTCTACTATCCCTATGTGATTCCATCGAATTCGACGACGGGCAAGGCGATCCCCCCCTCGGGGCACATCGCCGGCATCTACGCCCGCTGCGACCACGGTCAGGGAGTTTTTCGCGCTCCGGCGAACGAACAGCTCGAAGGTGTGGTCGACTTGGATCTGTTCTTGCAACAGCAAGACCTCGCGATGCTGAACGCCGAAGGAATCAATTGCAGCCAAGTCTTTGCCCAACGCGGCATCCGCGTTTGGGGTGCCCGCACGGCCTCGTCCGAGGGCTCGCTGCAGTTCGTGAACGTGCGTCGAACCATCATCGCCATCACCCGCGCGCTGCAGGTCGGCCTGCAGTGGGTGGTGTTCGAGAACAACGAACAGAGCCTCTGGCAGACGATTTCCCGCGACGTGTACTTCTTCCTCGACCAACTCTGGCGGCAGGGGTACCTCAAGGGCAATTCGCAAGACGAGGCGTTCATCGTGCGGTGCGACGACGAGACCAACCCGCCTGGGACTCAGAACCGCGGTCAGGTCAACGTCGACGTCTGGCTGTCGCCGTTCCGCCCGGCGGAATTCATCGGCCTGCGCGTGACCCAAGAGGTCGACGCGCTCGCGCGTGAGGATGGCGCTTAGGCTTCGGCTGTCGGCGCGTGTGGAGGATCGAGATGGCAACGAAGAAGGCAAGCGTTTCCGCAGCGGGACGTCGCAATCAGAAGCTCGTGGGCGCCGACTCGGCTCGCTCCAGCGGTTCGATCGCCATGCTCGGCGTCGCCAACCCCGCGCCGGTCCCGGTGGTCGACGAAGAGCCGACCGCGGCCGCCATGTACGGCGGCGTCTCTGGCAAAGTCACCGCTACAGCACAGGCTTCGCAAGGCGGAGCCTCAGTCTCGGTGCAGGCCGAGTTCAGCATCAACGGCGGTAGTTCGGTCGTTCCGACCGGAAGCGTCGGTGGTGCCAAAGGCGGCAGCTCGCCGCGTGAAGGCGATCCAGACGTCGCCTACGCCTTCGAGGTGAAGATCGGCGGAGTGACTTACGCGATGTTCAACGAGATCGGCGGCCTCTCCTGGAAGGCTGAGGCGATTCCGGTGCGCTCGGGCGGCAACAACGAGTGGGTCCACAGCATGCGTGGCCCGGGCAAGTTTGAGCCCCTGACCATGAAGCGCGGCTGGTTCG
>JBEARB010000346.1:0-5190 GCA_041163625.1 Pseudomonadota bacterium
AGCTCGACACCACCGTTCTCGTCGATCGCCTTGAGCAAACGCTCGTGCAGCTTCTCGATCGAGTCGGCTTCGAAATCCGGCCGCGTGATGATGATGGTCTCGTAGGACCGTGCCATGATCATCGCGGTACTCTCCTCTTGGCTCCGCAGCTCATTGCTGCGTTCGCCCCGGCTTCGTGCCGGAGCGAGGAGTCACGGGCCCCCGAGACCGTCTCGGGGGTCCCAACGTGCGACGGCTAGCCGCCGCTCGTGGTGTGGAGTCGATTCTGCGTAGCCAGCAGGCCCTCGCGGACGCAGCCCTCGACGGCGTCACAAGCGTCGCGGACCAAGCCGTCGAGCCAGTCGCGCTCGTTCGCCGCGAAGGGCGCGAGCACGAAGCCGCTGACGTCCCCCTTCTGCGGCCGGCCGATGCCGACGCGCAGCCGCGCGAAGTCACGGCTGCCGAGCCGGTCGACGAGCGAGCGCAGACCGTTGTGGCCGCCGTGGCCGCCGCCGCGCTTGAGGCGAAGCGTCGCGAAGGGCAGATCCAGCTCGTCGTGGACGACCAAGATCTCCTCGGGTTGCAGGCGATAGAAAGCGGCGAAGGGCTGCACGCACTCGCCCGAGAGGTTCATGAACGTCTCGGGCTCGAGCAGCCAGACATCGCGCCCGGCCAGCATCACCTTGGCGTGCCGGCCCTTCCACTTCTGCTGCCAGCTCGCCATGCCCCTGCGGGCCAGCTCGCTGGTCACCATGAAGCCGATGTTGTGGCGCGTCTGCGCGTATTTCGGTCCTGGGTTGCCCAGGCCGACCACGGCGCGGATCTGCGGCTCCGCCATCGGTCACCCTCCTGCAGAATCGATTCCGGGTTTTCAAGCGCGGGCGACGAGACCCGGCCCGCCCCCCACGCGAGGGAGCGCGGCCGGGCAGCCCGCTTCCGATTCGCGCGCCGCGGTGCCGCGACGCGGATCGGACTACTTCTTCTTCTTGGCCTTCGGGTCTTCCGCCTCGACCTTGACGATCTTCGGCGCGGTGAGCTCGAAGATCTTGAAGGGACGGCGGAAGGTCGGCGTCACGCCCTCGGGGAAGGGCAGGCCCTCGACGTGGAGCTGCTGGCCGTTCTGGAAGGGCTCGAGCGCCACGTTGATGCTGGTCGGCAGGTGCTCGGGGGTGGTGAACACCTTCACGAAGCGCGAGGTCACCGTGAGCTTGCCACCGGCCTTCTGGCCAGCGGAGCGGCCGATCAGCTTGATCGGCAGGGTCACCTTGATGGTCGTGTCGGCCTTCACGCAGAACAGGTCGACGTGACGCAGCTTGCGGGTGACCGGGTGAACCTCGACCTGGCGGCAGATCGCGAAGTGATCCTGGCCGTCGATGTTGAAGGCGAAAATCTGGTTGCGTCCGTAGGCGCCGCTCAGGCCGCGCACCAGGGCGCGCGGGTCCATGGCGACGTTGACGTTGCCCTCGATGCCATTGCCGTAGACGACGCCCGGCACGAGGCCAGCGCGGCGGATCTTCTTGGCGACACCCGAACCGGTGAGCATACGCTTGCGGACGTCGATCTGAATGGTGTTCATCGCACTCTCCTGGGCCGCACCGGGCCCGGTCGTTCGCACCTCGGAGCGATGCGGTGGAGCTGGCGCGCAGCCCTCACCGCCGTCGCCCTGACACGCCAGCGAGATGCGGGCGGGTCGGCGCGGGGGGCCGGATCATGCACATCCGCCCGGCCCTGTCAACGCGAATCGCCGCGAATCCACCCCGATTCCGCGTTGACGCAGTGGGATCGCGTCGGCACCATCCGCCCCCCTCCGGAGGACCTCGAATCATGGCCGAATCGAACTCCTGGCCGAAACGGCTGGCCCTGCTGTCCGCGTCGATGCTCGTGTCGTTCCTGATGGCCGAGGTCGCGGTGCGCTTGTTCACCAAGGTCGATCCGCGCTTCTACAACGACGCGGACACCCAGCAGCACATCTCGCCCGAGAGCGACAACCGAAAGGACAACCCATTCGGGTTGCCGATGGGATTCCACACCACCCGTACCTCGACCGAGGCGAAGCACGTCGGTTTCGTCACGCGCTTCAATCGCCACGGCATGCGCGACCCCGTCGACTACGACTTCGCCAAGCCGGCCGATACGCGTCGCGTGATGCTCCTCGGCGACTCGGTGGTGTTCGGCCACGTCGAAGAGTCGCAGCGCCTTCCGGCCGCGCTGCGTCGTGCGATGGAGAAGCGCTCGGACGGACAGAAGATCGAGACGCCGGCGTTCTCGTGCCCGGGTTGGGATTTCGTCTCCTATATGGTGCTGATGCAAGAGGCGGTCTCGAAGTTCGAAGTCGACGACGTCGTGGTCGGTGTCGTCCTCAACGACTTCACGGGCTACGAGGTGCCGATCACCGAGGACGGCAAGATCGACGTCGCGTCGCTGGCGCGGCAGCCGGACTCGACCCTCTCGCTGACCTCGGCCGTCAAGGCGGTGGCTCGGCACTCCGCGCTGCTCACCGCGCTGGCGTGGGCGAGCAAGGGCTTCTACGCGCGCAAGCGCACCCTTGAGCCCACGCTCGCCAAGTTGACCAAGGGCCAGCACGCGTTCGACGCCGACGTCGCGAAGCTCGAGGGTGGATTCCGTTGGCTCGCCAAGACGTGCCGCGATCGGAAGATCCGATGCTTGGTGATGAGCTTCCCCTACGGACCGCAGCTCGAAGAGGCGTTCGCGCGGCAAGTGATCGAGTCGTGGTTCGGCAAGACGTTTTCGCCCGAGGTCGTCAACGACGGGCCGCAGCGCGCGCTGGCCGCGCTCGCCGCCAAGACCGGCCTGGAGTACCTCGATCTCGTGCCCGTGTACCGGCAGGCCGGCGACGTCGCGACCTTGTTCTTCGATACGCCGGAGGGCCGCATCGACTACGTGCACCTCTCCGCTCGAGGCAACGAGGTCACGGCGGAGGCCCTCGCCGCGCGCCTCAGCGCACCGCCGCAGCCGCTGCCCACGGCCGCGACGGACACGGGCGCGCCGTAGCGAGCCCCCCTGCCCGCGCCTCGACGGAACGCGAGCGACGATCGTCGCGGCCGCGTTGATCCTCGACCCCGGCTATGGCACCTCTACCGCGCTCGAATCCCGACCGACCGCAGACTTCGGAGCCCATGATGTCGAATTCCCCGAACGCAGCGCCCCCCGGGCCCTCGCCACGCAGCCGGCCCGAAGCCGAGCGGGTCGCGTGGTCGTGGCAGGGTCGGGACGAGGCCGCCCGCAATCTCGAGCAGGAACGCAGCGCCGCCCTCCGCAAAAAGGGCGTGATCCAGGGCGTCATCGGCTTGGTCATCGCGGGTGTCTTCTACGGCCTCGGCCACCCGACGTTGGCTTCGGTGGCCGGCGGCCTCGCGACGCTGACGGCGCTGCTCGCCATCGTCTCGCCGACCGGCGCCTTCGCGCAGCTCGAGGTCCTCCTCGGCAAGGTGGGCGGCGTCATCGGCGCGGTCATGACCTGGCTCGTGATGCTGCCCATCTTCCTGTTCTTCTTCGTGCCGTTCGGGCTGCTGTTCCGGCGCGGCACGAACGACAAGATGCTCCGGATCATCGACCCGAACGCCACGTCGTATTGGCGCAAGCGCGACGACGCGCTGGGCGGAGAGCGGCACCTCTCGCAATTCTGACGACGCGGCCGTGCAGGCGGCCCAGCAGGCCCGCGCGTCGCCACCGGTGCGTGCGGCCCGAGCCCCCCACGGGGCGCAGGATCATCCCGTGAAAGTCCTTGGAATCAGCTGCTACTACCACGACTCTGCGGCCGCCATCCTCGTCGATGGCGAGATCGTGGCGGCCGCGCAGGAAGAGCGCTTCACCCGCAAGAAGCACGACGCCGGCTTTCCGCACGAAGCGGTGAAGTACTGCCTCGCCGAGGCGGGCATCCCGGCCGGTGAGGGGCCGGACATCGTGGTCTTCTACGAGAAGCCGCTGCTGACCTTCCACCGCCTGCTCGAGACCTATTTCTCGGTCGCGCCCAAGGGCGTCGAGTCCTTCCTGCAGGCGCTGCCGGTGTGGATGACGGACAAGCTCTGGATCGAGCCGAACATCAAGGACTCTCTCGCGAAGTGCGGCATTCCTGCGCCCGAACAGATCTACTTCCCCGAGCACCACGAGAGCCACGCCGCGAGCGCGTTCTACCCGAGCCCCTTCGACGAAGCGGCGGTGCTGACGCTCGACGGCGTCGGCGAGTGGGCCTGCGCGACGCTCTCGGTGGGTGAGGGCAACAAGCTGCGCATCCTGGAGCAGCTCGACTTCCCGCACTCGCTCGGCCTGCTCTACAGCGCCGTCACCTACTTCTGCGGCTTCAAGGTCAACAGCGGTGAGTACAAGCTCATGGGGCTCGCCCCCTACGGCAAGCCGGTCTACGCCGACCTGATTCGCGACAAGCTGCTCGACATCAAGGAAGACGGTAGCTTCCGGCTGCGTATGGAGTATTTCGGCTACCTCGACGACCTGAAGATGACGAACGACCGCTTCGCCGAGCTCTTCGGTGGACCGGCGCGCGATCCGGAGTCACGGATCACCCGTCGCGAGATGGATCTCGCCGCCAGCATCCAAGCTGTCACCGAGGAGTTGGTGCTCAAGATCGCCCGCCACGCGCGCGAGCTCACGGGCAAGCGCTACCTCTGCCTCGCTGGCGGCGTGGCGCTGAATTGCGTCGCCAACGGCAAGTTGCTGCGGGCCGGCATCTTCGACGATATCTGGATCCAGCCGGCGGCCGGCGACGCTGGCGGCGCGCTCGGCTGCGCGCTCTCGGTTTGGCACAACACGCTCGGCAAGGCGCGCGTCTCGGACAATCGCACCGACAAGATGCGGGGCAGCTACCTCGGCCCGAGCTTCGACAACGAGAACATCCGCGCCTACCTCGACGCGCACGGCTACGTCTACACCGAGCTCGGTGACGACGAGTGGGCGCACAAGGTCGCAGAAGTCCTGGCAGGCGAGAACGTGGTCGGGCTGATGCAGGGGCGCATGGAGTACGGCCCGCGCTCGCTCGGCTGCCGCAGCATCATCGGTGACGCCCGCAGCCCGAAGATGCAGTCGGTGATGAACCAGAAGATCAAGTACCGCGAGAGCTTCCGGCCCTTCGCCCCGAGCGTGCTCGAGGAGCGAAACAGCGACTACTTCGAGATCGACCGCCCGAGCCCCTACATGCTGCTGGTCGCGCCGGTGCGCGAGGAGCGGTGCATCCCG
>JBEARB010000347.1:0-2715 GCA_041163625.1 Pseudomonadota bacterium
CGATCTCGAAGAGCCTGAATGGGTTCATGATTTCGAGCCCAGTGACTACGCTAGCGCCGACGATTACGAGTTCGACGACGCCTCGTGGAACGAGGACGACGACGACAATTGGGACGACGAAGAGGACGGCGACGGGGACGACGACACCGACGACGGTGACGACGCATGGGCTTCGGCCGACGATTTCGCGGCCGACGAGGAGCCCTCGGCGTCGTGAAGATCCGCCTGATCGCGCCGGGGCGGCCGACCCATCCGGGCGCTGTGGCCTACGCGGACGACTACGGCGCACGCATCGACCGCCTGGTCGGCTACGAACGCACCGTCGCGCGAGAAGGCAAGCGTGGACGGGGGCGCGACCCACGAGCGAAGGGCGACGAGAACGCGGCTCTCCTCGCGGCGATCCCGCCCGGCGCCATGGTCGTCGCCCTCGACGCAGGCGGAAAACGCTATGACTCCGATGCCTTCTTGCAGTGGATGGTCGGGCTGCAAGAAAGTGGATCGCGCGAGATCGCGTTCCTGATCGGCGGACCGGACGGGCTGAACGCCGAGGTGCGCAACGCCGCGCAGCACACCATCAGCCTCTCGCCGATGATCCTCCCGCACGAGCTCGCCGAGGTGGTGCTGCTCGAGGCGGTCTACCGCGCACTGATGCGTTGGAAAGGGCTGCCGTACCACCGCTAGGCGGCAGCACGGCAGCCGGGTCTCGACCTACTGCGTGACGGCCACCGGCTCGATGGTGAACGGCGTGTCGGTCGCGTAGGCGGTCTCGTTGGTGATCTGCACCGGCTTGGCGCCCGGCTGGATGGGCATCACGTAGACCTCGGTGTCGGAGAGCTGACGCTTGTCCGAGTCCGGCAACGGATCGCCACTGGTGCCGAACGTCGGGCTCGCGCCGAAGACAAAGAACTTCTTCCCAGGCGAGGCCTTGAAGCTGCGGATCCAGAGGTTCGCGGCCGTGCTCTCGCGCGGGTTCTTGGTGTAGTTGATGTAGTCCGCTTCGGCGATCGGCTTGCCGATCTTGTCGACCGGGATGCTCATCAGGTCGGTCCACGGCTTCTCCTTGGCTCCCGTGCAGTTGGAGACACCCAGGTAGAACACGCGCTTGCCGTCTGCCGAGAAGGTCGGACGTGAGCGCACCTCGGCGTGTTGCCAGCTCGGTAGGTTGAAGCAGATGTCCTGCAGGTAGGTGCCGCCGGCGGGCACCGAGACCAAGTCGGTGAAGACCGGTGCGTCGCTGCCGCCAATCACGTACTTCCGGACGCGCAGCGATCGATCGACGATCGTGAACAGCACCACGGTCTTGCCATCGGGCGAGATGCCGACCTCGTCGTTGTCGTGATACTGCGATCCCGTGCCGACGCACGTGTCGTTGTCCAGCGGGTGCTCGCAAATATAGTCGAGCTTATGTAGGGTTCCGGCCCGCCACGCCCAGACCTTCACCGAACGGATCGTGGTCGTCAGGAACACCAACGTGTCGCCGTCCTCGCTGACCTGGAAGCGCCCGGTGTACGTGGTGTGCGGCGTCGTATCCAACACGTCTGGGTCGTTGTCGGGAGCCATTACCGTCAACATCTTCTCCTCGGCCGAGCCGTCCATGTAGCGCACCCGGATCTCGTACTGACACTTGCTCGTGTCGAAGCAGTTGCGCGCTTTGCTGTAGTAGAGGCGACTCCCGGCGAAGTGCAGGTCGGCGACGTCGGTGAGCTCGCCGAACTTGCCGACGAAGACCTCGAGCTTGTCGTTGAGCGTACCCAGCACGTAGGTGAAGCCCTTGGCCGACGGCGCCTCCTTGCTGATCGCGATGTACTTGAGGTCGTCGCTGAGCACGCAGCCGTAGTTGCACGTCAGGCCACCGGCCTTCTTGAAGCTGTACTTGGTCAGCTCGATCGCCTTGCTCTTGCCGTCGACCGGGGAAAGCCCGCTACCATACGCGCTCGCGTTGGTGATCGCTGCCGGATTGTCCTTGGCGGTGATGACGAGGTCGCTCTCGTTCTTCCCTGGCAGACGGTTGCGGCGCGAGTAGAGCACCCAGAAGTCCTCCTTCGGAAGTTCCACCGTCGTGTCGGCACCGCCGCCATCCGCGCCCGTGCCGTCGCCGCCGCCGCCAGCTGCGTCGTTGCCTCCACCCCCGCCGCCGCTGGTGTCGGTGTTGCCGCCGTTGGAGGTGTCGCTGCCGTCCTCGTCACTGCCGCAGCCGGCCGTCGCCACCGCCGCGATGCAGGCCAGCGTCGCCGCCCAACGCGCGCTCCGGCGCATGCCCCCAAGAATCGTCATCATCTCGGCACTCCTTCTCGCCCTCTTGAAGAGAGGGGGTCCAGGGCGCGTCCGGCCCCGTGCACGAGCAAGCTACGGAACCACGCGGAAACCCGTCAACCATGGTGCTCCCAAGCCTGCAACGCCCGTGGCCGCCTGCAGCGCAGGCCCTTGAGGTCCGTGTGCAGGGGGCCGCGCGCAGCCCCTCGCGGTGGATCCCTGGTCACGTTGCAGATTGGGTGTTCGAGGGCCCACGAGATCTCGTAGTAGATCCAAGCCACTGCAAAAAAGATCCACCGAAAGGCAAAAAGGCGCTTGACGCCCCTTTGGCGTTCCCTTAGAAAGCGCATCCCGCCGGGGGGAACACCCCGCGGCGCTCCTGGAGCGGCTGAGCGCTTGCCCAGGATGGTCCAACCGGAAGGTTGGCGAGTCGACAGCAGCGAGGCCCCGGCAACGGGGACC
>JBEARB010000348.1:0-33599 GCA_041163625.1 Pseudomonadota bacterium
AGCGGGCGGCGCTGGTGTTGGCGCGCAGCGGCGCGAGCGAGCTCGGCGGCGCGTTGGCGATGCACCAGCTGGCGGCTCGGATCGCGGCCGCACGGGACGATCTCCGCGGCGCGGCCGACGCACTCGGCAGGGCCGCGGCGCTCGAGCCCGGGCACCGCTCGCGGCAGCTGGCTTGGCTGGTCGCCGAGGCCGCCATCGGCTCGATCGGGCGCCTGCGCGGAGCGGTCGGCAAGGTACGCGAGCGGCTCGGTGACCCTGCTGCGGGCGCCTTGATCTGGGCGCGTGCGCTGCACGAGGCGGGCGATCATGCGGCCGCGCGCGCGGCGTTGGGCGTCGAGCGCGACGGCGGTGTCGCGGCGCTCGAGCTGCGCGCACGGATCGCCGAAGCGATGGGCGATCGGGCCGAGACGCTCGCTGCGTTGCGGGCTGCGGTCGCTGCCGCGCCCGCACGGCGCGATCTGCAGGCGCGGCTGGCGCGCCTGCTGCCGCCGCCCGATCCGGCCGCGCTCGCCGGCCTGGACCTGCGCGACGTCGCCATCGCCGCCCATGCCCGGCCGATCCCGGCGGTGCCGCTGACCACGGCGCTGCGGAAGATCCGCGTCGTCGAGCAGGCGGCGGGCCGCGCGCTGCACTACGAGGGCGAGGTCGTCGTCATCGGCAAGGGCGGTCCGCGTTCGCACCGGGTCGAGGTCGATTACGTGCCGGGCCAATCGACCGTCGATGTGTTGCGGGCGCAGGTCCTGCGCCGTGACGGTAGCACCGTCCGCGCCGTCGAGACCGGCGTGGACCGGATCACCGAGGCCGACCTCGGGCTGTACTACGACCTCGAGGAGCGTTGGCTCGACTTCCGCGACCTCGAGCCGGGCGACGTGCTGCTGATCGAGACCCTGCAGCGCGACATCGCGCCCGATCCGTTCCGGTTGATCTACGGTGAGGTCTTCCTGATCGGCGACGACAGGCCGGTCGAGCGCTACGAGCTCGAGGTCGCGCTGCGACCCGGCGCCCCCTTGTACGCCGGCAGCTCTCGCCACGGGCTGCCCGCGCTGCGAAGGGAGCGCCGTCCGGACGGCGGCGAGACCCTCTTCGCGACGGCGCGCGACCTGCCGGCGGCGCGTCTGGAGGACGACGGTCCGGGCCCCTCGGAGCTGGTGCCGACGTTGCACGTCAGCAGTTTCGCCGGATGGCGCGAGGTGACGTCGTGGTGGGCGGGGCTGCTGCGGCAGAGCCTGCCGCCCGAAGCGGCGGCGCCGCTACGCGCCCTGGCGACGCGATTGACCCGCGACGCCCGCGACCGCGAGCACGCGATCGCGTTGCTGCATCGCTTCGTCGCAGACGAGATCCGTTACGTGGGCCTGGAATTCGGCGTCCACAGCCTACGCCCGTACCCGGCCCTCGACGTGCTCGCGCGGCGATTCGGGGACTGCAAGGACAAGGCGACCTTGCTCGTCGGCTTGCTCGAGGCGATCGGTGTCCGCGCCGAGGTGACGTTGGTCCGGACGCGCCACGCCGGAGGGCTCGACGCAGGTGTGCTCGAACGCGGCGAAGGCGCGAGCGTGGCGCTGTTCGACCACGCGATCGTCGCGCTGCCCGAGGCCAAACGCTGGCTCGATCCGACCGCGCGTCACCACGCCCCGTACGAATTGCCCGATGGAGACCGCGGCGCGTTGGCGCTGCGCGTGCCGCGTGAGGCGAGTGACGCGCCGGTCCGTGTGCAGACGCTGCCGTGGCCAAGACCGGAGGACAACGTCCGCGAGGAACACCTGCATCTCGAGGTCTCGCCCGACGGCAGCGCCGACCTCGCCTGGACGGTGCGCTTCGAGGGGGTCGCCGCGGCGCCGGTGCGTGAGCGGCTCGCGGCGGAGGCGACCCGGGAGGAGCGGATCGTACAGGACGCTTCGGCGCGCTTTCCTGGCTTGGAGCCCGACGCGATCGAGGTGCAGGGCGCGGAACCGCCGCTGGGGCACGGCGCGCTGGTGGTGCGCGTGCGTGGTCGGTTGCCACGTGCGTGTGCGCCGCAGACCGACGGCGCGTTGCGATGTAGCCCGCTGCTGTCACGGCAGAGCTGGCGCGCCCGCCTGGCGCCGACGCCCGATCGCCGAAGTCGACGCCTGCTGGGCACACCCGAGCAGGTGCGGCTGCGGGCGGTCGTCGTACCGGCACGGGGCTGGCGCGTGCGTTCGAGCGCGCAGCCGGCGGCCTTCGATCGGCCCGAGCTCGGCATGGGGGCGTCGCTGACGGTGGACGTCGGGAGTGGCGGCTCGAGCGCCCTCGATCTCCGCGTGCGGCGCGAACGGGCGTGGCTGCAGCCCGGTGAACAGGCGGCCGCACGCGCGCTCGCCGACCGCATCGACGCGGTGACGCAGCAGAGCGTGGTGCTCGAGCGGGCGGAGGCGGCGCCATGACGCTCCACGCCGCTCGATGTGTCGGGCCGCTCCGCCGGTTCGCCGGCGTGCTCGTGCTCGCCCTCGGCGTACTCGGGTGCGTCCGACCGCAGCCGCTGGACGCGCCCGACTTGGACCCGGCTGCGCGAGCCGCGAGCGCGCGGGCGAAGTTGCTGCAGACGCCCGGTGCCTCCCATCTGGAGCTGGCGTGGCTTTGCCTGCTGCACGGATATGGCTGCCGGGCGTTGCCGACCCACGCCGAGGCGGCGGTGGAGGCCGCACCGACGATGGCGTTGGCGCAGCTGACCCGGGCCCTCGGCCTGCAGGGCACGCAGGACGTGCGCCGCCGCGCCGCCGCCTGGCTCGACCTGGCGACCTGGGCCGGTGGCGCCGAGGTCGGAGCCGACGCCGACCCCGCCGCGCGTGCGCTCGGCCCCTTCGCGTTGCGGATGGCGCTGCGTCTCACCGCCATCGACGCCGCCGCGGTCCGCGAGGCGCTCGCAGCGTCGCCGCAGGCGCTGACGCTCGGGCTGCAGGGGGCGGACGCGCGCGAGCGGCACGCGGTTCGCTCTGGGCTCGACGGCGTCTTGCCGCGCTCGGCCTGGCCCGACGCGCTCGACGACGGCGTCGCCGGGCCGTTGCGGGTCCGCGTGCATCGCGACGCGCTGCATCCGCGCGCCTGGCGGGGCCTGGCGTTGTTGACGCGGTCGTCGGTCGACCGCCTCGATCCGAACGGTTGGCACCGGCTTCCGCCCCGAGGAGACCGCCATTTCGAGCTGCCGCCTGCGCCGGCGTCGGTGCGCGCGATCGAAGTGCGGGTGCCGGCGCGGCCTGGTGGTGTCTCGCTGCTGGTCCAGAGCGCGCGTCCGTTTCGGCTGGTTCGCGCCGGCGCCGGCGAGCTCGGACCCACGCTGCCGGCCGGGACGCATGTGTTGCCTCTGCCGGCGGCGGTGACCGAGACGGTCTGGCTGGCGATCTCGGCGACCGGCGGTCTGCACGGCGTGGATCTCGCGGCGGTGTCGCCCGATCCGTCGGTCACGGCGAGTCGCGTCGCGCCGGCGCGCGATTGGCAGACGCGCGCGGTCCGGCGGGTGGTGGCGCTCGGGATCGTCGCTTCGGAAGATCCGGCGGCCGGACAGGCGTGGCGGGTACGCGGCGCGCTGCCGGCGCTGCTCGGGCTGCTCCGCCACCGAAGCGCGTCCGAGGCGCCGACCGCGCTGCTGGACCGCCTGTTGGATCATCGCAGCGCGCACGTCGACGCGCGGGTCGCGCGAGCCGGCCGCGCGCGCGACGACGGGCAGGCGGCGCTGGGGCGCGCTCTGCTGGCGCCCTTGGTGGCGGCGCTGGAGCAGGACCGTGGGGCAGATGGGCCGCTGGCGCGCCGGATCGACTTGTTGATGGAGCTGGGCTGGGCCGATTTGGCCGACGGCTTGGGCGATCGCGCGGCGAGCTGGGCCGAGCGGGCGATGTCGCGGCAGGCTGGCGATTGCGGGGCGCTTTCGGCGGCGCTCGAGCTCTCGATGATGACGCTCGAGCGCGCGGTGGTGCGGCGCCTGTTGGCGTCGGCGGGAAACTGCCCCGAGCTCGAGCTGCGCCTGGCCGACGCGTCCCTTGCCGTCGGCGACCTGGTCGCGGCCGAGCGGCGTCTGCGGGCCTTGGCCGGACGACCGGCGACTGCGCAGGCGGCGCAAGAGCGGTTGGCGACCGTGCGGGAGACGCTCGCACGCCCGCCGGGCAAGGAGACGCCACGTGACGCTCGGTGGCGCGAGGTGCAGGCGCTGCGGCTGGCCGGTCGCGACGCCGAGGCCGCCGCAGCGCTGAACCGGATGCTGTTGGCGCCGGGCGTCGACGAGGAGCAGCGGCGCAGGGCGTTGGCGCTCGGGGCGACGCGACCGTGGGCGGGCCTGACCGTCGATGGCGCCGCCTGGGTCCGCGAGGTCGGTGCGGCCGATGCCGCCGGCGCGGGCATGGTCTGGCTACTGGACCAGGAGATCGTGGTGCTCTTGCCGGGCGGCGGTGCGATTCGGCGGTTGCACCAGATCGTCCGAGTCGAGCGGGCGGAGGTCGCCGACCAGGTCGGCGAGGTGCAGGTCCCCGAGGGCGCAGAGGTCGAGTTGGTGCGCACCATCACGCCCGATGGCCAGTTCTTGGGGCCGGCCGATACGCCCGACAAGGAGACGATTTCGCTCCGCGGCGTGGTGCCGGGGGCGTTCGTCGAGCAGATCTCGGTGCAATTCGTCGGCGCCGACGACCCGGCCACGGGCGCGACCCGGCTGCCGACCTTCCTGTTCGGCTCGTTCGACGGCCCGGTGCTGCGAGCGGAGGTCTTGGTGCTGGCGCCCGAGGGCATCCGCCCGATGCTCGAGCGCGGGGCGGCGGCGCCGCAGGTCCGGGCCTCTCGCCACACCGCCCGCGTCGGCGGGGCCGCCTGGCAGCTCTTGGCGATGCGGGCGCGGGACCTCGCGCGGCTTCGTGGCGAGCCCCGCGCCAATCGGCCCGAGCGTCTCCTCGCGACCGTCCGGGTCAGCCACGGCACCACCGTGCAGGACCTCGCCGAGCAACTCGAGGAGCGCCTCGCCGCACACCTCGAGCGGCGCGATCCAGTCTTGGAGTCCTGGTTGGCGCAGGCCCGAGCCGCCGGCCGCGACGCGACTCGCTGGCAGGCGTTGGTTGCGCGCTTGAACCGCCGGATCGAGGACGGCGGCAGTGCCGGAATGCCGGGCGCGCCCGACGTCACCGCGAGCAACCGCAAGGGCGATCGGGCGGCGTTGCTCTGGCACCTGGCGCAGCGAGTCGGGGTGGACGCGTGTTTGTGGCGCGTGTCGCCGTGGACCCGCGAGCCGGTCGGCGCTGCCGCCGATCCGGACGACTACGGCCTCGCCGCGGTCGCCTTGCCGCTGCTCGGGGCCGACGGCAAGCCGCGTGAGGTCGTCTACGACGCGGGCATCGACGGCGGCTTGCCCGACGTGCTGCGGCCCGGGCTGCGCCGTCGGCCAGCGCTGCGGCTCGGCTGTGCACTGGGGCTGCGCGAGCGTCGGTTCGTGACGGGCGATCTCGGCGCGGCCAGCGACCGCCGCGAGATCCGCGTGCAGGTGCGCTGGACGGCCGATGGCGCCGTCGTGGCGCGCGGTGACGAGACGCTGACCGGCGTCCTCGCGGTGGTGGTCCGCAACCTGCTCGTCAGCGGCGACGAGGACACCCGCGCGGCGGTTCTGCAGCAGCTGACCTCGGCGTCGTTCCCCGGCATGGAGGCGCGCTGGCGCGACGCGGGCGGCAAGCCCGGGTGGGACGGGCTCGGCAGCGATCTCGAACCGTTGCGGCTGCGTTGGGAGGTCCACGGCAAGGCCGATCCGATGCGGGAGCGGGCGCTGCGGCTGGGGGTCGTGCCCTATCGGCTCGCGCGGATCTACGCGACCCTCGCCGAGCGGAAGCTGCCGCTGCGCGTTGGTCACACGCTGGACGTCGACGTCCGCTACACGATCGACGCGGGCGGGCCCGTCCGTGCCGTGGCTGCCGTCGACGTCGAGCCGGTGCCGGGCGCGCCGCATGTGGCGCTGCAGCGGCGGGTGCAGGCCGGGCAGGTCGGGATCGTGCTCGAGCAGCGGCTGCGGGTCGACATGGGCGTGGTCGCGCCGGCCGACTATCCGACGTGGGCGGAGCGGCTGCGCCGGATCGACGACGCCGAGCGCTTGCGCGTCGAGCGCGTGCCGCCGGCGTTGGCGCCGCGGAGCTGAGCGTGCGTCGGATCTACGGTTTCGCCGGCGACGTCGAGCGCGACCTCGCCGCGCCGCTCGGGCGCGCGGGGGCTGACCGCCGCACGGACCTCCAACGCGACTTGGACCACGACCTCGGGCTGCTCGCCGGCTTGCTCGGCGACGGCGGCGATGTCGTGCTCTGCGAGGCGCCCGTCTCCGAGCGTTCCGTGCTCGTGGCACACGCGGCGCGCCTGCGTGTGCGCGGCGTGCGCTGCGCCGAGCCGATCTGCTGCGAGGTCTCGGGCGCTGTCGACCTCGCGACGCTGCCGACCTTCGAGGCCGCCGTCGCTGCCACTGGCGACGCCTACGCTCGCGGCGTGCGGCCTTGGGGCTGGTCGCCGCGTTGGGTCGCGCGGCTCGGACCTCTGCTTCGGGCGCGAGACATCGACCCCGCGCCATTGCTCGCGGCAGCACGCGTCGCCGCCGACAAGGCCGAGGTAGCCGGCTTGCGCGCTGTGCTCCACAGCGATGGCGGCGGGGATGCGCGCGGCGACGGAGCGCTGTTCGAAGACTTCGCCGCGCTGGCGGCGGCCTGGGCGCGGGCCGATGGCGCCGGGCAGGCCTGGGTGGTGAAGGCGCGCTATGGCGGTTCGGGGCGCGACGCCGTGCGCTTGCTACCGGGGCGTGCCGAGCCGACCGCCCCGCAGCGAGGTTGGATCGAGCGCACGCTGCGAGCCCAGGGCGCGGTTTGGGTCGAGCGCTGGTGGTCGCGGCGCGGCGACCTCGGGTTGCTGCTGGTGCCGCTGGCGGGCAGTACCGCGGACGGCGTAGACCACGCCGCGCCGCGCTTCGGCTTGTTGCCTGCGCATCGTGCGCATTGCGACGCGCGGGGGCAGTTTCGCGGCTTACGGCTGCAAGGCTGGGACGGGGCGCACCGTCGGACGCCCGCGAGTCCGGCGCGCGCGGCGCTCGAGCAGATCGGGCAGGCAGCGGCGGCTCGGCTGGCGGGGCTCGGATTCGTCGGCCCTGCCGGTGTCGACCTCATCGAACGGGAAGGCGATCCGACGCCTTGGCCGGTCGAGTTGAACGCTCGCCATACCATGGGTCACGTCGCGCACGCGCTCGGACGCGCGCTACCGTTGGACGCCGGCGGCTGGCTGTGGATCGCGCCGCGGGGCGCCCGCGACGAGGTCGAGGCGCTCGCTGGTGCCCACGGCGAGGCCTTCGCGCTGACGCCGCCCGAGACGGCGCGGCGCGTGGTCGCCTGGTGCATCCGCGACGATGGCGAGGTGGGTCGATGAAGACTGGGTTGGGAGACGTGCCTCTCCGCGGCAGTTGGCCGGGGGTATTTGGGAGCCGTTGATACCGTTGCGTGACCTGCTGGTCTTGACAGCCCGTGGGCAGAAGTCACGTGCGACATCGAGCGATTTCCTGTACTCTCGACGCCGTGTCCATCGCCACGATTGCAGCGGTGCCGCCGCCCTCGCTCCGGCTGGCCGGCACCGCACCAAGCGAGGGCTGTGATGTCGAGTATGTTCGTCCCAATGACCGCGCCGAGGACGGCGCTCTCGCTCGCCTTGCTCGCGCTCGTCGCGGCGTGTGGCAACGATCCCGGCGACAACACTTCCGTGGGCAGCGGCGACGTGGGCTCTGTCGACACCGGCAGTGACGACACGATAAGCGTTGAGGTCGACCAGAGCGTCGCTCCCGACGTCGACTCGATCGACGCCTCGAAGACAGACGACGTCGCAACGAGCTTGGATGCAGCGGATTGCGACACCGATTGTGACGGACTCGCGCCCGCTGGAGACGCTGAAGGCGATGCAAGCGCCGATGTGACCGAGTCCGGCGCCTGCACCACCTCCGCCGACTGCCCCCAACCAGCCACCGGCTGCGAAGCCAACGTCTGCCTCGCCGGCACCTGCACCCCGCAAAAGCTCGCCGACGGCACCCCCTGCGACGACGGCAAGCCCTGCACCGCCAAAGCCCTGTGCGCCGCCGGCACCTGCCAGCCGAGCGCCACCATCGACTGCGCCGACGGCAACGCCTGCACCACCGACGCCTGCGACCCGCTCACCGGCACCTGCACCCACACCGCCGCCGCCGCCGGCACCGCCTGCGACGACGGCAACGCCTGCACCTCGGGCACCACCTGCAACGAGGCCGGCCAATGCGCTGGCGGCGCCAATTCCTGCGGCTGCAGCAGCATCAAGGACTGCGCCGCCTTCGACGACGGCGACCCCTGCAACGGCACGCTCTACTGCAACACCGAGACCAAGGGCTGCGAGGTCCTGCCGAGTTCGGTCGTCATCTGCGACCCGAGCGGCGATGGCCCCTGCACCCAGACCGTCTGCGCGCCGAGCACCGGCACCTGCGTCAGCGTCCCAAAAGACGACGCCACCGCCTGTGACGACGGCAACGCCTGCACCAAGGGCGAGGCCTGCAGCGATGGCGTCTGTAAGGCCACGGTCAACACCTGCCAGTGCGCCATCGCCGCGGATTGTCTGCCCTACGACGACGGCAACGCCTGCAACGGCACGCTCTTCTGCGATACCTCGGCGCTGCCCTTCACCTGCAAGGTCAACCCGGCGAGCCTCGTCAGTTGCCCGAAGCCGGCGTCGGCCTGCCAGACCGCCGCCTGCGACGCCAAGACCGGCGCCTGCAGCCTCGGCGACGCCCCGGATGGCACCGCCTGCGACGACGGCAACGACAAGACTGTCGGCGATGCCTGCAAGGCCGGCGCCTGCGTGCCCGGAACGTCCATCGCCCAATGCAAGACCGACACCGACTGCGCCAAGTTCGAAGATGGCGATTTCTGCAACGGCACGCTCTTCTGCAACGCCCAGACCGGGCTGTGCCAGCACAACCCAGCGACCGTGGTGCAATGCCCGACCGTCGACGACACCGGCTGCCGGAAGAACCTCTGCCAGCCCAAGACCGGTCTGTGCGCGCTGACGCCTGTCGCCGAGGGCCTCCCCTGCGAAGACTACAACGCGTGCACCGTCGGCGAGGTCTGCAAGGCCGGCGCCTGCACGCCCTCGGCCGACCTCTGCCAATGCCAGCAAGACAGCGACTGCGCCGCCAAGGACGACGGCAACCTCTGCAACGGCACCCTGTTCTGCAACAAGCAGAAGGGCACCTGCGAGCTCGACCCGACGACCGTGGTCAACTGCATCAAGGTCGGCGATTCGGTCTGCAGCAAGAACACTTGCGTGCCCAAGACCGGCCAATGTGCGATGGCGGCGGCGTCCGATTTGCTGCCCTGCGACGACGGCGACATCTGCACCAAAGACGAGGTCTGCATCGGCGGCAGCTGCGTCGGCGAGAAGGTCTGCGCCTGCCAAGCCGACGCGGACTGCGCCAACCAAGAGGACGGCGACCTCTGCAACGGCACGCTGTACTGCAACAAGCTCAAGGGCGCCTGCGAGTTGAACCCGGCGACCATCAAGCTCTGTCCGACCGCTGGCGACACGACCTGCAGCAAGAACGTCTGCGAGCCGAGCACAGGTAGCTGCAAGATGCAGCCTGCGTTCAACGGCGCGGCGTGCGACGCCGACGGCAACCCCTGCACCGCCAACGACTACTGCGACGGCGGCGCCTGCAAGGCCGGAAAATCGGTCTGCGGCTGCTATGTCGACGCGGACTGCAGCGGAAAACAAGGCGAAGACAAGTGCGTCCTCGACCTGTACTGCGACAAGGCCAGCTACACCTGCAAGCCGACCAAGGTCGTGCAGTGCGATACCAGCGGCGACTCGGCGTGCGCCAAGACGACGTGCGACCCCAAGGACGGCGCCTGCAAGACCAAGCTGCAGCCCGAGGGCACGATTTGCGGAGAGAGCGCGATTTGCGCGGGTGCGCAGGTCTGCGACGCCAAGGGCGCCTGCGTCCCCGGCGAGGCGAGCGATTGCGACGACGCCGACGCCTGCACCGCCGATGCCTGCGACCCCAAGAAGGGCTGCACCTTCACCGCCAAGGACAGCGGCGCCTGCGACGACGGTAGCGTCTGCACCTCGGGCGACAGCTGCAAAGCCGGCCAATGCGTCGGCACCGCCAAGGACTGCAGTGACGACTCGCCGTGCACCGACGACGCCTGTGACCCCGAGAAGGGTTGCGTGCACCTGCCGAGCCAGGCGACGGGCTGCGACGACGGCGACCTCTGCTCGGTCGGCGATTTCTGCCTGCAAGGGCTGTGTCTGCCAGGGTCCAAGCTGCTCTTCTGCGACGACGGCAACCCTTGCACCGGTGACAGCTGCGACCCGAAGCAGGGCTGCGTCGCCAAGGCCATCGACGGCGGCAAATGCGACGACGGCGACGGCTGCACCAAGCTCGACGCCTGCACCGGCGGCAGCTGCAAGGGCGTGCAGCTCTCGTGCGACGACGGCAGCGGCTGCACGGTCGACTCCTGCGACAAGGACGAGGGCTGCCAACACGCGGCGCAGGTCGGCAAGGCGTGCGACGACGGCAACGCCTGCACGGTTGGCGACGCCTGCATCAGCTCCGGTCTGTGCGCGAGCGGCCAGCCCAAGCTCTGCGACGACGCGAACCCGTGCACCGTCGACCTCTGTGATCCACTGCAGGGCTGCGTCACCAAGCAGGTCGTCGGCAGCAAATGCGACGACGGCAACGCTTGCACCGTCAACGAGAAGTGCGAAAACGGCGCCTGCACCGGCTCACCGCGCGATTGCGACGACGGCCTGGTCTGCTCCAAGGACACCTGCGACAAGGACGCCGGTTGCCTCTACGCCGTGACCGCTGGCAGCAAATGCGATGATGGCAACGCCTGCACCGCCGGTGATACCTGCGCCAAGTCCGGCGCCTGCGTGCCGGGGCCGGGGCTGTCGTGCGACGACGGCAACGGCTGCACCACCGACGCCTGTGATCCGGCCAGCGGCTGCACCCACAAATCCCTCGACGGCATCGGCTGCGACGACGGCGACGCCTGCACCCAGGCCGACAAATGCACCCAGGGAACCTGCAAGGGCAGCGGAAAGTCCTGCGACGACGGTCTCGCCTGCACTTCGGACGGCTGCGACAGCGCCGGCGGCTGCACCCACACCGTGCAGAAGGACGCGACCTGCACGGATAGCGACGCCTGCACGAGCGGCGATTCCTGTTTGCCGAGCGGCTATTGCAAGCCGGGCGTGCCGGTCGATTGTGACGACGGCAACGGCTGCACCCTCGACGTCTGTGACGCCAGCAAGGGCTGCTCCCACGAACTGAAGGTCGGCGCGGGCTGCGACGACAACGACGCCTGCACGACGGGTGACGTCTGCTCGGACAAGGGCGTCTGCGGCGGCAAGACGCTCAGCTGCGACGACGGCAAGGTCTGCACGACCGACACCTGCGACAAGCTCGCCGGGTGCAAGAACGCCGCCACGCCGGGTAAATCGTGCGAGGACGGCAGCCAATGCACCATTGGCGACAGCTGCCTCGCCAGCGGGGTCTGCGCCTCGGGACCGGCGCCGGATTGCAACGACAACATCGCTTGCACCCTCGACGTCTGCGATCCCGCCAAGGGCTGCCAGCACCTCGTGCAGGACGGCGCCGGCTGCGACGACGGCAGCGCCTGCACCAGCGGCGACGTCTGCAGCGGCAGCACCTGCGTCGGCAGCCCGGTCTCGTGCGACGACGGGCAGAGCTGCACCAAAGATACCTGTGACAAGCAGAAAGGATGTCTGCATCAAGCGCTGACCGGAGCGTCGTGCAGCGATGGTAACGCCTGCACCAGCGGTGATACTTGCTCCGCCGCGGGTACGTGCGCCCCAGGTATTGGCGTGAATTGCGACGACGGCAAGCCCTGCACAAGCGACAGCTGCGATGGTAGTGCCGGATGCAAGCATGTCGCGGTCAACGGCATCTCATGCAGTGACGGCAACGCGTGCACAAGCGGAGACGCCTGTACGGGCGGCGCGTGTGTCGGCCAAACGGTCTCTTGCGACGACGACAACGCCTGTACCGCCGACACATGTGACACCAAGGGCGGTTGCCTACACAGCGCCAAGACAGGCAGCGGCTGCAACGATGGCAACGCCTGCACCAGCGGAGACGTCTGCGACAGCAAGGGCGCCTGCATCGGGAAAAAGCTGACCTGCGACGACGAGAACGCGTGCACGCTGGATGCCTGCGACGTCGACGAAGGTTGCTATGCGACAAACCTGCAAGGTGTCGTTTGTGACGACGGGAAAGTCTGCACGGTCGGGGACAGTTGTGCCAACGGAGTCTGCGGGGGCGCTCCCAAACCATGCGACGACAACAACGAATGCACGGCGGATGTGTGTGACTCCCAGCTCGGCTGTACGCATGAGAAAATCAACAAACCCTGCAATGATGGCGACGAGTGCACGACCGGCGACCTCTGCATCAACGGCCTGTGCAAGGGAGCGGCGAAAAACTGTGACGACGGCAATGCGTGTACCGTCGAGGAGTGCAAAAAGTATATCGGCTGCAAGTACAGCTTCGCAGCGACCGGAGCGCCATGCGCAGATGGCGACGCTTGCACCGTAGACGCCTGTGATGGCTTGGGTTCCTGCGACTCGACTGCTTTGCTCGGCTCCCGTGCGCTACCTGTCGGCTATGAGGGGCGCGACCTATTCGTTTTCAACGATGGAACCATCGTCGTTGCCGGGCGCTCGGATTCGGTGGCGAGTGGTGCATTCTTGGCTCGAATTCCGTGGATGGGTAAGCAACCTCCAATCTTGTTTCAACCGACGCAGCGGTCATTTGACCGCGTCGTTCCGTGGCCGAGCGCCCAGGGTGGATACGCAGGCGTCTTCTTGCTCGGAAGAGGAGGGCTGAGCCTGTCATTGAATCCCGCAGAACCGAACGGTAAAGCAGAGGTGTACTATTTCCCGGTAGGTTCCAACAAAATCGTGCCGTTCTCGGTCCCGTTTGAGTCAAAGCTCGCGGGAGTCCCTCCTGTCGACCATTATTCACACGGCTACGCCCTCGCTTCGCAACTACTCGTCGGTTCTGCCCGAATGGGACTCGAAAAAGGTCAAAACGGAGTGTTTCTCGCCTGGTCGAGCGTTCCTTCCGGCTCGAGCGCGATCGATTTCTGGCATCCGACCAAGCTGCTTGGGCAGGACAGCGTGGCCTTATGTGATGTGATCCTCACTTCGACAGGTCAGCGCTACGCCTTGGTGGCCTACGGCGACCGCGTAACGACACGACTCGAGCTTTTGCAATGGCTCGGCAACGCCAACTTCCAAACCAGGGCCGTCTGGTCTTTCGGAGACGATGAAGACGTCGCGAGCGTCGCGGCCATGAGCCATCTCGTCGATCGGGCAGACGGAGGGTTTGAGCTGGTCCTCCCTGGAAAGACTGGCATGAGCGATCGGTTGCATGTCATGCAATACGGTGCCTCGGGTCAGTTTTTGGGTGCCAAAATGATTGGTTTGGCGTCCCCCTTGCGGCACATCAAGAGACGCGGTCCGCAGTACGTCATGGTGGACAGTAACGCAACATTCAAAGTTCTTCGCCGATCGGTCGGCACGCAAGCTCAGGCCACTCGCCAGCTGTTGTCGTCGCCTGCGGCGATGGCCTTTGGGCCGGACCGAGGAGTCTATTTCCTACAACAGAAACAGTTCAGTGGTTTGGACTACAACACTGTCGAGCGACGAGATCCATGGGCGAGCGCGCTCTGTAGTGATTGTGCGACCAAGTTTGCGGCAGGATGCGGCTCCGAATGTCACCCCGACAACTGCGATAGCGCGACCGGTGCATGTGTCGGATCCCCAACTGCGGCGTATTGCGATGATGGCAATTCGTGTACTCAGGAAAGTTGTAACGGTGGAATCTGCAAATCAGACGCAGTTCTCGCAAGCGATCAGCTAACATGCAAAGTATGGACGGGGGCATGCGGAGCGAGCTCAGGGGTCTGCGGAAACTCGGGTCAGTGCCTCGGCTCCAAGGCTTCGACCACTTGCACGACCGCCAGCGGGTCTTGTTCTGAGAAGTATTGCGTCGACGGGTCTGGATGCAAAGGAATACCGCAGGGCATCGGGACCGTTTGCGTCGCTGATTCCAAACCCGGATTGCAGAGCTACTGCACTGGTGATTCCAGCACTTCTTGCCAGAAGCCTTCGGCCATCGAGATCTTCAAGGGCACGACGGTGGTGCAAGGAGAGATCACGCTGGACCTGCCGACCTTCGAGCCTGATTACAAAGGAACTTTGGCGTGGATGAGAATCAGTGTGACGGTCGAACTTACGGGCAACCCCTACGTTGCAACAGAGCTCTTCGAGGGAATCCAGTTGGTCAGCCCAAGTGGAGCCTTCGCTCCCATCGTGCTCGTTGGGCCGCAGTCCGCTTGCGGCTCGAACGGGATCGGCCGCGATTGCTTTCCAGTCGGTCAAAATAACCACACATTTACGCTGCCAGATGTCACGCGCTTCCCGTCTTCAGCTGATTCGCTGAAGAGTATTCTCGGTAAGAACCCCCCCGCGGATGGCTACTTCCTCCGCGTCCTTGGTCCCAAGGGCATCAAAGTTCCCAACTGGATCGTGGAAGTCGGGTTCAAATAGTCGTCAACCGAGGCTCCACCACAACCCTGCGCCAAAGAGGCTTGCGCCGACGAACATCGAACGTGGCTCGAGCCATGGAGGCTTGGGGCGCGCAGGTAGCGTCGGCAGCGGCTCGGCGGGCATCCCGCGCAGCTCGGGCGGCGCACGTCGGCCCAGCCGACCGCTGCGCGCCGCCGCCGCCGACCAGGGGCCGCGCCCAGCGGGCGTGGTGGCGTGCCAGGACGCGACGAAGCGTTCGAGGCTGTGGACGGCGCGGCCGACGCCGTCGTCCGCTGCGATCGCGGCGCCGACCTCCGCCGCGCGCGCCTGCATCGAGCCGTCGCTCGCCATCCGCTGCACGGCCGCGAGCAGACGCGGCGCGTCGAGTTTGCTCCGCTTGACCGGCGCCGGCCCGAGCCCGAGGCGGAAGACCCGCTCGCCGAGGTCGAACTGGTCGAGCAGGTGCGGCACGACGAACTGCGGGATTCCCGCGCATGCGACCGCGTGCGTGGTGCCGGCGCCGCCGTGGTGCACGGCCCCGAAGCAGCGCGGCAGCAGCGCGCCGTGCGGGGCGCCGTCGATGACCATCAGCCGCGGATCGGCCGGCGCCGCGACCTGCTTGGACCATCCGCGCGCGACCACGACGCGATGGCCGGCCCGGCAAAGCTGCGCCGCCATCGCCAGCGTGCCCACGGCGTCGGCGTCGACCATCGAGCCGTAGCCGAGGTAGACCGGTGGCGGGCCGGCTTGCAGGAAGCGTTCGAGGTCCGGCTCGAGCGTCTGGCCGCCCGGCTCGGCGTCGAGCTGCGGGCGGAGCCAGCCGACCTGCTCGATCGGCGGCCAGACGTCGGACGCGGCCGTCGCCAGCCGCGGGTCGACCGCCAGCATCGGCCAGGCGCCGACCATCGCCTCGATCGGGTAGATCACCCGGCCCATGCCGTGTGCGCGCCGCCAGCGCTGCAGCGGCCCGAGCGCGATGACGCCGTTGACCGCGTCCGGGAGCAGATGCAGCCAGCGGTTGGCCGCCTGCGGCACGTTCCGCCACGGCAGCCAGAACGGCGAATACTCGCGCGATGCTTGCACGGAAGGGGTGTACAAGACCGTTCGGTAGGGCACGCCCAGGCCCGCGCACACGCTCGGCGCGCCGATCTGCACACCACCGCCGAGGACCAGGTCGAACTCGCCGGCGCGCGCTTCGATGGCGGAGATCTGGGCTCGCAGCTCGCGCGCGGTCTCCCGGACCAAGATCCCGAAGACCGCGCGGGGGTCCGAGAGCCGGTCGGCGTTGCGCTCGATCAGCGCCGCGATATCGGAACCGGCGCTCACCGCCGGCAGCCCGCGGTCGGCCGCGAAGTTCGTCATCCCGGTGGGCACCATCAAGAGCACGTCGTGGCCCGCGCGCTGCAAACCGTGCGCGAGGGCGCACATCGGCGCGACATCGCCGCGGGTGCCCGCCGGCGCCAGCAGCACCCTCATGGCGGGCACAGCCCCGCGTTGCGCCGACGCATCACGGCTCCGGCCTCGCCGTCCAACGCTTCGGCCCGGCAACCGAGCGTTCGCGCCTCGGCCTGCACCGCCGGATCGTCGGCCTCCTCGAGCTCGGACAGGCGCCGTCGCGGGTCCCAGACCAAGCCGACCAGCGCGGGGTCGTCCGATCCCTCCGCGCCGCCTCCGAGGGCACACCGTGGCGCTCCCGCCGGCGCGCTCGGCTGCGCGTAGCTCACCGCGAACAGCGTCCGCGCGACCACCATCAGGGCCATCTCGGCGTCGCGCCGATGCGTCTCGCGGCCCGGATGACTGCGCGCGAGGCCCTGCGCCAGTGCGGCGTAGGCGTCGGCCGCGGCGACCCAGCGGCCCACTTCGTCGTGCAGCCGCGGCTTGGGCGGGACCGTGCCGAGCTGCGGCTGGATCGCGTCCGGGTTCGGCGCGGGGCTCGCTCGCATCGCCTTGACACGCACTGCCGCGACGTCGGCGGCCGCCAACGCCGGCACGCAGCGGGGATCGAAGGCGGGCAGGGCCGCGAGCACGGCGACCGTGCGGCGCGTGGCGTCCAGGGCAAGCTCGCAGGCTTCGAGCCGGGCCGCGGTCGGCTGCTCGGCGTCCCGACACAGCGCGAGCGCCCGCTGTCGCAGCGGCAGCTCGGCGAGGCAACGCGTTGCCGGATCACCGCAATCCTGTGCCGGCTGAATGGCGCAACAGCGGGGCCCATCATCGGCCAAACGCAGCCAGCGCAGCCGATCCTCGACGGCGGTCGAGCCGTCGAGCAGGGCCAGCGCGCAGGCGCGCGGTATCGATTCGTGCGCCGTCAGGGTCGCGAGCTGTCCGGCCTTCAGGCCTTCGCCGAGTCGCTGCACGCCGCGTTCGGGATCGCGCTCGACCACCTCGCACGCCAGCTGCACGGCCTCCTCGAGCAGCGCGCCGACGCGGTCGGCCGGGCGGGGATCGTCGAGCTTGGCGCGGGCGAGCAAGGCGTCGCGTTGCTGCAACGCGGCGCCGGCGGCTTCGATGGCCGCCGCGTCCCGCAGCCCCGCGTCGCCGGCCCGCGCTACCGCGCGCAACAACACCAGCGCGCGACCGAGCCGGACGTCGTCGTCGCTCGCGTGCAGGCCCAATCGCTCGGGCCGCAGCGCCCGGCCGAGCGCGAGCGCGACGGCGCCGCCGCACCGTTCGGGCAGGCCCAGCGCGCGATGCAACGCGTCGGCCGCCTCCGGTTCGCGGGGCTCGTCGGCGAGCAGTGCGTCGACGACGGCCGCGACCTCGCCCGCCTCTTCGGCGAGCTCTGGCGAGGTCGCGCAACGTTCGAGCAAGCCCCGCAGCGCGGCGAGGCCGTCGACCGGCGGCGCCGGGGCGTCGTCATCCTGCGCAGTGGCGGCGGCGTCTTCGGCCGTGGCCGGCCCCGCCGAATCGCTCGATGGGGCCGGGGGCGTCGGCCGGGGTGCGGGCTCCGTGACGACGCTGGCACCCTCGCCGCGCAGCGCCCACATTCCGCCTCCGGCCGCGATCGCGAGAACCACGAGGACGACCAGGGGCCACGCGCGCCCGCCTTTCGCGACCGGCGCCGCACGCGTCACGCCGACCGGACCGGAGAACAGCGCATCGCGCCGGGCGGTCGCCGTGTCGCCGTGCCGCAGGCCCGGGTGGTGTTCGCCGTTGGGCAACCATTCGCGGCCGATCTCGGCGACGTCGTCGGTCTCGAATTCCACGCTCACCCGGACGCCGGTCGTGGTGTCCTGCACCGGGGCGAGCGTCAAGCGGTCGCCGGAACGGCCCGAGGGCAGCAGCACCTGCTCGCGGTCGCCGTCGAGCGTGCGCATCTGCAGCGTCCGATCGAGCAGCAGCACGCCGCAGCCGTCCGGCGAGACCAACAACGGCACGTTCGAGGGCAGCGGCGCCGACCAACGCGCCGGGCCTGTGATGGGGCGGTCCTCGCGGCCGATGTAGCGCACGACCTGACCCTCGAAGCCGCCGCCCTCGCGCAGCACCTCCTGCCGACGGATCCGCACGATTTGCCACGCGGAGAGCCATTGCAACTCGCGCAGGAATTCGCGCACCTCTTCGACGTAGGCGCCGTTGCTGGCGTCGTCGTGCTCCTGTGCCGTCCCCCGCTTGCGGCGGCGGTTGCGCCTCTCGACCAGGCTATCCAGGCGACGCTTGCCGCCGCGCTGCAGCCAATCGTGGGTGGCGCGCGTCAGCGGACCGGCCGAGCCGTCCTGCATGCGCTTGTCGATCAGGCGCCGCAAGACGGCCACCCAATCGCCCGCGTTGGGCTTTTTGACCCGCTCGAAGGTCGAGGTGCTCACCCGCGAGCGCTCGGCCAAGACCAGGGCCACCAACAACCGAACCGCCGCGTTGGCGGCGTCCTCGGCGTGGTTGGCGGCGCGCAGCGGATCGGTCTGCCGCAGCACGTCGTACCACGCCGCAGCGATCGGCTGCGGCATCGCGTCACAGAGCAGGCGGTCGGTCTCGTTCACGTTGGTCCTCGGGAGGTGCGTGTGTGCGGCTGCGGAAGATAGCACGGCTGACGGGAGCGGCTAGGCAGCGGTCGCGCCGCCGGGTACAACGCTGCGTCATGAGCGTCCCTTCCCCGAACGCGATCCCGGCGGCCCTATTGCGACGCGGCGAGTCGTCGACCGCAGAGCACCCGCTCTGCGCCGCGCTGCTCACGCTCGGACCGCCGGGGAGTGCACCGCCCGCGCGACTCGAACGTGCCGCCGCGGTCGTCTTCCCGGTCGCCCGGCAGGCCGCCGCCCGCATGGGCGCTCGCTTCCACCGCCTGCGCGTCGAACCCGACGCGATCGCCAGCCAAGCGGTGATGCGCCTGTGCCGCGCCGGTCCGCTGCGCGGTCGCGACGAAGCCCCGGCCGACGACGAAGCAGCCGGGCGCTACCTGCGCACGGTCATCAAACGCCTGTTGCTCGACGCCGAGCGTGGCCGTGGTCGCGACCGGCTCGAGCGCGCCGAGCGCATCGGCCACGAGGAGGAAGGGCGCCGGCCCGTCGATCCGGCCGACCTCGGACCGGGCGCCGAGGAGACCCTCGCCGAGAACGAGGTCGACGCGCGCGTCGCCGCCGCGATTGCCGACGCCGACGCCCGCCTCGACGCCATCGCAGGCGAGCTCTACGCCGCCCGCAACGCCGCGCGCCGCGGCACGGGTGACGCCTTGCGCGACCAACTCGAGACCCTCGCCGCGGTCGCCCGCGGCGAGCTCGAGGTCAACGCCCTCGCCGCCGACGAGCTGCGCCGCGAGGGCCTCGACCCCGACGACGCGGGGCTCTTCAAGGGAGCGCGCAACAAGCTCGACCGCCGCTTCTCGCGGGCTCGCTTCGCCTTGGCCGAGGCCGTGCAAGCCGCCGTCGACGCCGGCGACCCGCCGCCCGGCTCTACGCAGGCGCAGGTCCTCTGCTTGCGGCTGCGCGCTCGGACCCAACTCGGTGGCGACCGCAGCGGGCCCGCGTCCGATCGCGGCTCGGCGTGACGTCGGGGAGCGCGAGCGGTCGCCCCGCCGCCGAGGAGTACGCCATGCAGCGTCCAACCGATTCGTCCCCGCCCACGCTCGCCGCGCTCGCCGCCGGCTTCGGCTGGGAGCCTGCCGAACCCGCCGCCGCGCTCGGCCCGGCCGCTGGCGTCGCCGAGCACGGCCTCGCCGCCGAACTCGCCGACGCGCACGGCCTGCCTGCGCTGCTCGACCCCGATCTGCACACCGAGACGCTCGCCGTGCCGGCCGCGCTGGCCGAGCGTCTCTCGCTCTGCCGCGTGCGCGGCGAAGGCGGCGGCTGGGCCCTCGAAGTCGTCGCCCACGACGGTCGACCGCTCGATCTCCTCGGCCCCGAGGGCTCGTTCCTGGTGCACCCCGACGACGCCGCTACCGCGCTGCTGCGGCCGCCCGCCGGCACCGCCGTCCTGGTCGGCAGTGGCACCGTCGGCCTCGGCGTGCTGCACGGCGCCGACGGCAGCCTCGCGCTGCAGCCCTTGGTCGCGGTGGCGGCGCCGGTCGCTGGCGCCGCCGCTGCCGCGTTGCTCGACGACGCGCTGCGTTGGCGCCAATCCGACGCGCCGCTGCAGGACGACCCCTCGCCGCTCGCGCGCGCCGTCCCCGCCGATCTCGCCGCCGCCCGCGCCTTGCTACGGGCCGAGATCGACCGACTCGACGCCGACCTCGAGGCGCTCGCGCAGGCGCTGGTCGCCGAGGACGACGCGGTGTCCGACGGGATCGGTGCGCTGCGCGGTCGCTTCGGCGCGCTCGCCGCCCGCCGGATGAGCGCCGAGGCGCTGCGCGGGGCCCTGTCCGGCCGACAAGACGTCGCGGCGCTCGATCGTCGGCTCCGCCCCCTCGATCAGCGCGGCGCGCTGCTGCGGACCGCCCTCGGCGCGCCCGTCGGCGACGGACGGCTGCAGACCGAAGCGCTGCTCGCGCCCTACGCCTGGTGGGCGGACAGCGCGTGGTGCGACGACGAGGACGACGCGGGGCCGGCATGAGCCGGCAGGCGCCGGCCCCGACGCCGCACCTCTCGCCGCGCCAGCGCCACCGGCTGCGGCTGGCGTCGGCGCCTCCGCCGCTCCCGCTGCTCTTCGCCGCCGATGCGGACGCCGGCGGCGGCAGCGTCCTCGCGTTGGCATCGGAGCCGCCGACCCCGGCCGAGCGCGTCGGCTTCGGCGCCGCGGCCCGCGCCGCCTGGCAAGACGCCCACGCCGCCGCTGCGGCGGGTGTGCCGCTGCGTTGGCAGACGCTCGATCCGCTGGCCGATCCGCCCGCCTTCGCCCGCCGCGTCGCCCGTGCGCGCCGCCCGGGAACTGCTGCGCTGGCGGGCGCCGATTGGGTCGACGGGCCGTCGTTCGGGCTGGCCTTCTTCCTCGCGATCGCCGCACGTGCCTCGGGTGCTGCGCTGCGCGCCGACACGGTCGCCCTGGCCGCCCTCGGTGGGGATGGCGTGCTTCGCCCGGTCGGCGGGCTCGGCGTCAAGCTCTGGCTCGCGACGACGCAAGTGCCCGGCGTGCGGCGCGCGTTGGTCGCGGCGAGTCAGCTCGCCGAGGCCGAGGCCGCCGTACAGGCGCTGCGGGCGGAGGGCGTCCTCGGCGAGGCGTTCGAGGTCGTCGCCGTCGTCAGCGCCGCCGCCGCTCTCGGGCCGGCCTTGGCGTCGCCCTTGGACGCACCGATCGCCGCCGCCGCCCACGATCCGGAGCGTCGCGAAGAGTGGATCGCCGCGCTTTGCCATCTCACGCTCGACGGTCACGATCGCGTCAGCCATTGGCCGCCGATCGCCGCCGCCACGGCCGCCGCCCGTGCCGCCTTCGCCGACGCCGCGTTGCCGGCGCAGACGCGGGCGATGCTCGAGGTCGCCGACGCGATCGCGCACCGACACGCGACGCTGCCACGGCCTTGGCCGGCGCTGGCCGCGCTCGACGGCCTGCCCCTGCCGCGACGACTGCTGCTGCTCGCGCACGCGACCCAACACGCCGCCGATCTCGCCGATCCGCCGCTGCCGACGCTGCAGCCCTGGCTCGACCGTCACCTCCGTCGCGACGCCGACGCCTTCGAGCTGCATTGCCGACTCGCCGGCGCTTGGGGGCGTCTACTCGCAGCCCGCGCCGAGCCCGCCGAGGCCCTCGAATGGCAGCGCTTCGCCGCCGAGCATCGCTTGGCGATCGGCGAACTGCGCGGGGTGGCCCATCCCTTGGCCGAGTGGCTCCGGCTGGCGGCAGTGCTGGCCGACCCCGCGGCGCTCGACGCGGCCCGCGCGTTGTGGCGTCGCGCCGAGGCGATGGGCGCGATCGGCCGCCGCGATCGACCCTTCCTGCTGCTCTCGGATGCCCGCGCGGCAGCCGCCCTGCACCAGCCGGGCGCGACGGATGCGTTGCGCGCCGTGCGCGATCATCGCGACGCGCCGCTGCACGTGCGCTGTTCGGCCGCACGCTGGCTCGCTCGCGGCGGCGACGGGCCACAGCCGCTGCTGAAGCCGGTCGGCGCGGATGGCGGCCGCGTCGAGCGCCTGTTCGGCGCCCTCGCCGGGCTCGACGCCTGCGCTTCGACCGATTCGCCGGCCGGCGCGTACGGTCCCGCCGTGTCGGTCGTCCGAGCCCTGCTGCCCGGTCCGGTCACGCATCTGCGCGACGTCCTCGGGGCGAGCGCGGACGACGCGGCGCTCGCGCAAGCGCTCGTTCGGCACTTTCCCTACTGAGCCCGCAAGCAATTCCCCCTTGCAATCGGCCGCGCGCCGCCCAACCTGCCTGCACGGACGGGAGCCCCGGCGAGGGCGAGGAGCAGCGGATGAGCGTCGCGACGGCCGAGAACAACGTGCGCCGAGAATTGCAGGAGTTGCTCGACGAGCAGGACGGGTTGCGTCCGCTGGTCGAGGAACTGACCCGCGCTGCCGAGCTTGGTGACGGTACGATGCAGCAGATCGCCGAGCGGTGGCTGCGCCTGTGGAACAACAGCCTCGAGCGCCATTGCCGCGACGAGGAAGCGCGCTTGGTGCTGTGGATCCCCGGTTCGCCCCTGCTCGATCGTCTGCACGCCGAGCACGGCGCGCTCCGCAGCCTCGCGCGAGCCCTCGAGACCGCCCCGACCGCCGCGCTGCTCCAAGAGGTGGCCGACCTGCTCGGTCGTCACCTCGATTGGGAGCGCGACGAGTTGATGCCCGCGGTCGCGAGCGCGATGGGCTTCGATCCGGTGGAGTTCGCCGAGGTCAACTGAGGCCGAGACGCGCTCGGTCTGCTCAGGTGTTGCGCGGCGCGAACGCGCCGGTCGCGCCGAGCGCCGTCACCGCGCGCGCGCCATGGCCCGAAGCGAAGCGACCGAGCGCCTCGAGCGCCTCGGAGGAGAGGCCAGCGAGCCATTCCAGCGGCCTGCCGCCGGTGACGGCGTCCTCACCCAGGCCGCGCTCGAGCAGATGCGCCAGCGCTGCGCCGATGAACGCGTCGCCGGCGCCGGTGGTGTCGACGGCGGTGACCTTTGGCGGCCGCATCACGATCCGCGCCGCCGCGCTCGACACGACGAAGGGGCCGTCGCCGTCGGTCAGCAGCACCAGCGCCGGGCCCATCGCGTGCAGGTCGTCGACGAGGCGGTCGATCGTACCGGGGCCGAGCATCATCACGGCTTCGTCCCGGCTGGCCTTGAGGATGTCGGCACCGCGGGCGGCCTCGCGCGCCAATTCGAGCATCACGCCGGCGTCCGAGAAGAGCTTCGGCCGCAGGTTCACGTCGATCGAGACCGGAACCCCTGCCTCGCGAGCGAGCGCGATCGCGCGTCGGGTGGTGCCGCGCACCGGCTCTTCGCGCAGCGTGACGGTGCCCGCGTGCAGCAGCGCGGCGCCCTCGATCAGCGCCTGCGGCAGCGAATCGGGCGTCATCATCAGGTCGGCGGTGCCTTCCCGGTAGGGATGGAAATGCCGCTCGCCGTCGCTGTCGACCGCGATCAGCAGCAGGCCGACCAGCTCGCCGGCCTTGGTCTCGACGTGGTCGAGGCCGACGCCGTGGTCCTCGAGGATGCGGCGCATCCGGCCCGAGAGCGCGTCGCCGCCGAGCGCCGAGACCATCTCGACCCGGTGGCCGTGCCAGCCGAGCGCGATGGCGACGTTGGCGGGGGCGCCGCCGACGTGGGGCACCAGGACCGGCGCTTCGGCCAGCAGGACGCCGCGCTCGGGCGTGAAGAGATCGCACAAGATCTCGCCGACCACGACCGCAGGGCGGGCAGACGGGCGGGCGGTGCTGGCGGTGGGACCGGTCATGGCGCCCCGGATGGTAGAGGCAACCTCGCCCGAGCGCCACCGCCGCGCCGGCGCGGGCGCTAGAGCCAACCGGAGAACAGGGCCATCAGCCCCTCGAGAAGTCGCTGCAACAGCGGGCGGTTGCGCCAGCTCTCGTAGCGGACCTCGTCGGCGCGCTCCAGATCGCGCAGGAATTGCCGCCGCGCCGCGCTGGCGAGCTCCCCGTCTTCGATCATCGCGTTGATCTCGAGGTTGTAGCGCCACGATCGCGTGTCGAGGTTGTAGGTGCCGATCGTCAGCCAGCTGTCGTCGACCGCCGCGCTCTTGGCGTGCAGCACGGGCCCCTGCCACTCGAAGATCCGCACGCCGGCGCGAAGCAGCTCGGTGTAGTGCGAGCGGCTCGCCCACGCCACGATCGGCACGTCGTTGATGCCCGGCACCAGCACGCGCACATCGACGCCGCGCCGCACCGCTCGCGCCAGCGCGCGACGAATGCGTCGATCCGGCACGAAGTAGGGATTCGCGATGTAGAGCGAGCGCTCGGCCCGCTCGATCCGCGCCAGGTACGCGCCGCGGATCACCTTGCGCTCGTCGCGGTAGTGGTTCCCGAGCACCCGCACGCGCGCGTCGCCGACCTCGAAGGCGTTGCCCTCGTCGGGCTCGTCGTCGGTCTCGGGGCGCGAAAGGACGCCCCAGCAGGCCTCGAAGATGCCGCGCACGGCCGTGGCGGCTGGCCCTTCGATCGCGACCATGTCGTCGCGCCAGCCGCCGCCGCCTTGCGCGGGATCGGCCCAATGGTCGGCGAGGTTGACGCCGCCGAGCATCGCCAGATCGCCGTCGACGACCAGCAGCTTGCGGTGGTTGCGATGGCCGATGCGTCCCCAGCGGAAGCGCTGCCGCCACGGCGCGACCGGATGGTATTCGTGTACCAGGCAGCCGGCCCGCCGCATCGCCGCGAACATCGCCTCGTCTGCGCCCAGCGAGCCGACCGCATCGTAGACCACGCGGACCCGCACGCCCTGCTCGGCGGCGTCGCAGAGCGCGTTGGCGAAGGACCAGCCGGTCTGATCCGACTCGAACCAGTACATCTCGAGCAAGATCTCGGAGTCCGCCTCGCCGATCGCCTCGAGCATCACGCCCAGCGCGTGGTGATCGTGCAGCAGCGTGACGCGATTGCCGCCCACCGTCGCCGAGACCGCGTCGCCGCGCCCCGAACGCCTGAACCGATGGACTCGCGTCGTCATGCGGCCAGTTTAGGACGCCACTGCCCCGGCACAAGCCGTCGTCAGCCACGGCGATCCGCGACAGCCGCCGCCGATTGTGGCAGGCTGCGCCTGGCAAACACGCGACCGTTCGGTCCATGGGGTACACGATGCGCAAGGGCTTTCATTCGTTCCAAGCGAGCCGCTGGCAGGCGGCGTTCGGCGCGCTCGTCGCGGCGGTGCTGCTCGTGGTGGCACCCGTGCACGCTGCCGTCCCGACGCAGACCGCCGTCGAAGGCGTGCTCCTCTCCGCCGGCGGCAGCCCCGCCGCGGACGGTGGCTACCAGCTCACCTTCGCCCTCTACGCGGCGGCGAGCGGCGGCACGGCGCTGTGGAGCGAAGGTCCGATCGAGGTGCAGGTCGCCGGCGGACGCTTCCACTACGCCCTCGGCGCCAGCAAGCCGCTCGACCCCAAAGTCCTCGCTGACGCCGCCTCGCTCTTCCTGGGCGCGCAGGTCGGCAGCGATCCCGAGCTGCCGCGCCAGGCGCTGCGCGCGGTGCCCTACGCGCTCGTCGCCGCGAGCGCCACCGGCCTCACGTGCACCGGCTGCGTGGCCGGCGATCAGATCGCCAACGGCGCCATCGCCGCCGCCAAGCTCGGCTTCAACTACGCCGGCAGCAACACCAAGGGCGGCCCCGCGCTCGACCTGGCCTGCACCGGCTGCGTCTCGGTCAGCGAGATGAAGTTCGACGGCGACGTCGACCTCGGCGGCAACAGCCTCAAGGCCGGCAGCGGCACGTTTACCGGCGACGTGGTCGCCAAGACCGTGACCGCCACCAGCTTCGTCGGCGACGGCAGCAAGCTGACCGGACTGAAGACGCCGGCCGGCACCTGCAAGACCGGCGAGGTCGTGGTCGGCATCGCCAGCGACGGCAGCCTGCAGTGCAAGAACGCGGCGGCGTCGCTGCCGCCCGACGGCCTCGACGAGATCAGCAACGGCCTGCTCGCCAATCAGTTCGTCGATACCATCGGCGCGACCGACAAGGCCGTCGCCATCCCGGACAACACCGGCGCGAGCGCCAACAGCACGCTCGAATTCCCGGATATCGGCACGGCGCAGGCCTTCTCGCTCACGGTCGAGGTCAAGAACACCGATCTCTCGACCCTCGCGATCGTCCTGCTGCCACCGGACGACAAGAAGGTCGGCTACGTGCTCTGCGACCCCTGCGGCGACAAGGACACCAAGGCCTACAAGGTCGAGTTCCCCAAGACGGCCCCGAAATCCGGCGATCTCACGACCTGGATCGGCAAGAACCCCAAAGGCACCTGGAACCTCAAGGTCACCGACACCTCGTTCTGCATCGTGCAGGCGCCCGGCAACGCGACGCTCTGCGACGTGACGAAGAAGGTCGACGGTGAGATCGTCGATTGGTCGATCACCATCCAGACCCTCTCGAACCAGAAGGTGCAGACCAAGGGGCAGCTGCTCGTCGACAAGAGCATCCGCGTCGGCAACGACACCATCGCGTGCACGCCCGCCACCGCCGGCACCATCCGCTGGAACGGCACCAGCTTCCAGGGCTGCAACGGCTTCAAGTTCTTCGACATCAAGCTCTACGTCGGGCCCGGCAGCAAAGCCGCCCCGGCCGGCGCCACCTGCGCCGAGATCAAGAAGACCGCCGCCGACGCGCTCGACGGCGTCTACTGGATCGACCCCGACGGCGGGGACACCGCCAACGCCTTCCAAGCCTATTGCGACATGACCTCCTTCGGCGGCGGCTGGACGCTGGTGCTCAACCTCGACACCAACGACGGCTCGCAGCGGCACTACTTCGACAACACCTTCTGGACCGGCACCGGCACCGCAGGCGCCATCACGGCCCCCCTCGGCGCGGACTACAAGGGCGAAGCGTTCACGGCCGTGGCTGCCAAGGAGCTGATGATCAAGGCCCACCGCGAAGGCGCGCAGGAAGGCATCGCCTACTACGCCTTCGAAGCCGCCTACACCGGCAAGACCCTGCATTGGCTGATGAACAACGTCTCCAACAAGACCGTCACGGGTAAGCGCCTGGGCGCCAACGGCTCGGTCGGCAATGCCGGTCATGCCCGCAACGCCGGTGACTCGTTCATCGACCACGACCACGCGCTGATCCTGAACTCGCGCTACCAGCCGCTCGACGCCGACAACTACACCCGCATCGGCACCAACTACGGCAGCCTGTGCGGCGTCATCAACTGCAACGGCCACAACTACGCCGGCCTGGGCGGTCGCCACTTCCGCAGCGGCTGGGGCGCCTACTTCGAGGCCGCGCAGGTCAACGGCTACTGCGAGACGCAGGGCGTCTACGGCAGCGACCACAGCGCCTACAACGGCAGCAACGCCGCGAGCGGTTGCGGCTACAAGACCCGCGACATGGACTTCGCCATCTGGGTCCGCTAGGCGACGGCGACCCGACGTGCTGTTCCTCCTCAAGAAGCTCCTGGGCTCGCTGGTCTTGCCGTTGCCGATGGCGTCGGCGCTGATCGCCGCGGGGCTGCTCTGGGCTTGGCGCGACGCACGCCGCACACGACCCGAGCCGGAGCGCCGATCGTCGCCGTGGGGCTTGCGCTTGGCGACGGCCGGCGCGCTGCTGCTCTGGTTCGCCGCGTCGCCGCCGGGCGCGCGGCTGCTGCTCGAGCCGCTCGAACGCGAGGTGCCGGTGCTGGCCGACCCGCCACCCGCCGACGCTGTCGCCATCGTCGTGCTGGGCTCGGGCTACCACCCCGAGGCCGGCCGGCCGCTGACCTCGGCGCTGTCTTCGCACGCGGTCGCGCACCTGGCCGAGGGCGTCCGGCTCGCCCGGCTGCTGCCGCACGCCCGCCTGCACTGCACCGGCTGGGGCGGCTCCTTCCCCGGCAGCAACGCCGACGCCGCCTGCGCCCTGGCCGTCGAGCTCGGCATCGACGCCACCCGCACGGTCGCGCATCCCGCGCCTCGCGACACCGCCGAGGAGGCCGCCGCCATCGCCCGCGCCGAGCCGAGCGGCCGCGTGCTGCTCGTCACCCACGCCGGCCACATGCCGCGCGCGGCGGCGCTGTTCCGTGGCGCCGGCGTCGACGTGCTGCCCGCGCCGATGGGGCACCGCATCGCCGGCCCCTGGTCGTTTTGGCCGATCCCGTCGGCGATGAGCTTGGACGCCAGCAGCCACGCGGTGCACGAGTGGATCGGCCGGCTCTGGGCTTGGTTGCGCGGCAGCACGCGGTAGCATGACCGGAGCCGTCCGCCGGCGGGCATTTCACCGCCGTTCCGGGGTTGGGAGTGTGAGCTGCGGGCCCGCGGGCACCACCGCGTTCTCCAGCGCCGTGACGCTCGACGCCGCCGACGTCGACCAGCCCGTCGCCGCGCTCTCGTTCGCGGCCGCCGCCACCTACAGCTGGCGCATCAACGAGGGCGCGCCCCTCGACGGTGTCGTGACCCACGGTCACGCCGACCACGTCGGCGGCGCCGCCCATTTCCGCGAACGCTACGGCGCCAAGATCATCGCCGGCGGTGGCGATCGCGCGATGTTGGCGGCGGGCAAGCACGAGGCCCCGCTGTGCCCGACGGACTTCATCGCCCGGCGGCGCCTGGAGACCGACCAGAACGAGCGCTTCACGCCGCTGCAGGCCGATCTCTGGGTCGACGCCGACCCGCGGGAGACCGTGGCGCTGGACCTGAAGCCGCTGACCGGCGTGGACGCCCGCGTCATCGCGCTGCCCGGCCACACCGACGGCTCGCTGATCGTCGTGACGAGTCGCTTCGCCCTGGTCGGCGATCTCTTCCGCGGCTCGATCCCGGGCTGGTCGGCGACCCGCCACTTCTACATCTGTGATTTGGCCGACAATCAACGCGATCTGCGTGAGCTGCTGACGGTGCACGCCAAGGACGCGACGACTCTCTTGCCCGGCCATTTCGGCCCGATCGAGCGCGCGTCCGTCGAGGCGCTCGCAGAGCAGCCCCCGACGCCTTGAGCGGCGGCGCAAGCGGTGCGTGTGTCGCCCGCCAACCCCCCGCCGTGACGGCCCGCAAGCGTCGGTTCACTCGACATCCGCGCCGGTGTCCAGCATCCTTGCGCCCCTCGCGGCGCCAGCCCCAGAACCCGGCCCCGCGGACGAGGCACAAGCGCGATGGCTGACCTCCCGAACCAGCTCTCGACCGAGAGCGTCCCCTTCGTCGAAGCCCTCTATGCCGCCTGGCAGCGTGACCCGAGCGCGGTCTCTGCCGACTGGCAGGCCTATTTCGCGGCGCTCGACGCCGAGACGCCCGGCCCCCGCAACGGCCAGGTGCGGCTTGGCCCGAGCTTCGCGACGCCGAGCGTGTTCAACCCGCCGGGCGCGGCGGCGTCCGGCGCGGCGCAGGCATCGCGGAGCGGCGCGGCCCCCACGCCGAGCAATCCGGCCGCGGTGGCGCGACGACGCCCCTTCCTCGAGAAGCTGCAGCTCTTCCGTGACCTGCCCTCGACCGAGCTCGACCTCGTCGCCGACATCGCGACCGAGGTCGAGGTGCCGGCCGGCGCCGTGCTCTTCCGCGCCGGCGACGCGGGCGATGGCCTCTACATCGTCGTCAGCGGTCGGATGCGCGTCGAGCGGGGCGGCCAGGAGATCGCGGTGCTCGGCCGCGGCGAGGTCGTCGGCGAGCTCGCCATCATGGATCACCAGCCGCGCTCGGCCGACGCCGTCGCGCTCGAGCAAGCCGTACTGCTGAAGCTGCACAGCACCGCGCTCGACGAGCTGCTCGACCGTCACGGCGCGCTCGCGCGCAACCTCTTTCACGTCGTCACGCGTCGCCTGCGCGAGTCCAACGCCCGCCAGGAGCGGGTCGATCAGCTGGTGCGCGCCTATCGGGTGCGCGGTCACGCGATCGCCGACCTCGATCCGCTCGGCCGCGGCCGCAAGCACCACCCCGAGCTCGAGTTGAGCTACTACGGCCTCTCCGAGGACGACCTCGACCTGCCGTTCTCCTCGCGCACCATCCACGGCGCCAAGGTCCTGACCCTTCGCCGGATCATGCAGCGCCTGCACAACACGTACTGCAAGCATATCGGCGTGCAGTACATGCACATCGACGACCTGCAGGTGCAGGCGTGGCTGCAGTCCCGCATGGAGGACACCGAGAACCGTCGCGTGCTCAGCGCCGACGAGCAGCGCCGCATCTTGCGCAAGCTGACCGAGGCCGAGCTCTTCGAGACCTTCATCCACAAGAAGTACCTCGGCGCCAAGCGCTTCTCGCTCGAGGGCGCCGAGAGCCTGCTGCCGCTCGTCGATCTCGCCATCGAAGAGGCCGCGCGGCACGGCGTGCACCATGTCGTCATCGGCATGGCGCATCGCGGTCGCCTGAACGTGCTCTCGAATATCCTCGGCAAGAAGCCCGAGCAGATCTTCGAGGAGTTCGAGGACAAAGATCCGCACGCCTTCATCGGCCGCGGCGACGTGAAGTACCACGCCGGCTTCGACTCGGTGCGCAAGACCGAGACCGGCCGCGACATGCACCTCTCGCTCGCGTTCAACCCGAGTCACCTCGAGTTCGTCACGCCGGTGGTGCAGGGGCGGGTGCGCGGCAAGCAGGAGCGCCACAACGACGCCGACCGCTCCGGCGTGCTCGGCTTGGTCATCCACGGCGACGCCGCCTTCGCCGGCCAGGGCGTGGTGCAAGAGTCGCTGAACATGTCGCAGCTCACGGGCTACACGACCGGCGGCACGATCCACGTCATCGTCAACAACCAGGTCGGCTTCACCACGCCGCCGGAGTCGTCGCGCAGCTCGGCGTACGCCACGGACGTGGCGAAGATGCTGGAAATCCCGGTCTTCCACGTCAACGGCGAGCACCCCGACGCGGTCGCGCAGGCGATCCAGGTCGCGATGGAGTTCCGCACCCGCTTCAAGCGGGACGTCGTCATCGACATGTACTGCTACCGTCGCCACGGCCACAACGAGGGCGACGAGCCGCGCTTTACCCAGCCGGTGATGTACCAATGGGTCGATCGCCAGCGGACGGTGCGCGAGAACTACGTCAAGAACGTGCTCGAGCTCGGTCAGCTCTCGGCCGCCGAGGTCGAGCAGATCGCCGAGGAGTGCAAAGACCGCCTGGAGACGGGCCTCTCTCGGGCGCGCGACGAGCAGAACGGCAGCAGCCGCAGCTTCGACTTCAGCCTCGAGCTCGACGCGATCTGGAAGCACTACCACGGCGGCTATTGGCGCTTGGCCGAGGCGACCCCGACCGGCGTGGACAAGGCGCGGCTCGTGCGTCTGCTCGGCCAGATCACCGAGGTTCCGGCCGGTTTCGCGATCAACGCCAAGCTCAAGCGCATCGTCGGCCAACGCGCCGAGATGGCCGCGGGCGACAAGCCGCTCGATTGGGGCGCCGGTGAGGCCCTGGCCTTCGCTTCGCTGGTCGAGGACGGCATCCCGGTCCGCCTCTCGGGCCAGGACGCCGGCCGCGGCACCTTCGCGCACCGCCACTCGGTCTGGCACGACCAGAAGACCGGCGAGGCGTACATCCCGCTCGACAAGGTGAACCCGAAGACGCGCTTCCGGGTCTTCGACTCGCCGCTCTCGGAGTGCAGCGTCCTCGGCTTCGATTACGGCTACAGCCTCGAGTGGCCCGACGCCCTGGTCATCTGGGAGGCGCAGTTCGGCGATTTCGCCAACGGCGCGCAGGTGATCATCGACCAGTTCCTGACCAGCTCCGAGGACAAGTGGAACCGCCTGACGGGCCTGGTGCTGCTGCTGCCGCACGGGTTCGAGGGCCAGGGCCCCGAGCACAGCTCGGCGCGTCTGGAGCGCTTCCTCAACCTCGCGGCCGAGGACAATATCCAGGTGATGAACCTGACGACGCCGGCGCAGCTCTTCCACGCGCTGCGTCAGCAGCAGGTCCGCAAGCTGCGCAAGCCGCTGGTCATCATGACGCCCAAGAGCTTGCTGCGGCATCCGCAGGCGGTCTCGACGCTCGACGACCTCGCCGAGGGCCGCTTCCAGCCGGTCATCGACGATACGGCGGTCGATCCGAAGGCCGTCCGTCGCGTGCTGCTCTGCTCGGGCAAGGTCTACTACGACCTGCTCGCGGAGCGCGAGGCGCGGGGCGCGACCGATCACGCCATCGTGCGCCTGGAGCAGCTCTACCCGATCGCCGACGACGAGCTCGGCGCCATCCTCGACCGCTACCCGAACGCCGACGAGGCGCGCTGGGTGCAGGAAGAGCCGGTCAACATGGGCGCCTGGGTCTTCGTGCGCTTCCGCTTCGGCGGCAAGATCTGCGGTCGGATGCGCTTGACCCGCGTCACCCGCCCCGAGTCCGCCAGCCCGGCGACCGGCAGCAAGGCCAGCCACGAGATCGAGCAGCGCCACGTCGTCGAAGGCGCGTTCTCGGACAACCCCATCGCGTGCGTCCACTAGGCATCAAGGAGCAGCAGACATGAGCGGAGAGATCGTCGTCCCGTCGGTCGGTGAGTCGATTACCGAAGTCATCATCGCCGAGTGGCTCAAGCCCGTCGGTGCGTGGGTCGATGTGGACGAGCCCGTGGTGTCCATCGACACCGACAAGGTCAGCGTTGAGATCCCCTCGCCGATCGCCGGATTCCTGCGGCGGATCGACAAGCAGGACGGTGATACGGCCGAAGTCGGCGACGTGATCGGCCTGGTCGAGGCGGGTGACAAGCCGGCCGACGCAAAGCCGAGCGCTGCTGCTGCTGCTCCGGCCGCTGCTGCTGCTGCTGCTGCTCCGGCCGCTACTGCTGCTGCTGCTCCGGCCGCTGCTGCTGGTCCCGCTGCCGCTGCTCCTGCCGCCGCCGTGATGCCCGCCGCCGCGCGCGTCCTCGGCGAGGCCGGTGTCTCCGCTGCCGGCGTGCAGGGCTCGGGCAAGGGTGGCCGCGTGCTCAAGGAGGACGCCGAGCGCGTCGTCTCCGCGCAGGCCGCGAGCGCCGCCGTCTCGGGTGGTCAGGCGGCCAAGGCGCCGGCCGTGGCTGCCGGTGCGCGCGATGAGGAAGTCGTGCCGATGACCAGCCTGCGGCGTCGCATCGCTGCGCGTCTGGTCGAGAGCCAGCAGTCGACCGCGACCCTGACGACCTTCAACGAGGTCGACATGACGGCGATCATGGCGCTGCGCAAGAAGCACCAGGACGCTTTCGTGGCGAAGTACGGCATCAAGCTCGGCTTCATGTCGTTCTTCGTGAAGGCGGCGGTCGACGCGCTGCGCTTGGTCCCCGAGATCAACGCGGAGATCCGCGGCAACGACATCGTCTACAAGAACTACTGCGATATCGGCGTCGCCATCGGCGGTGGCAAGGGCTTGGTCGTGCCGGTGATCCGCAACGCCGAGCGGCTCTCGTTCGCCGAGATCGAGGCGACCATCGCGGACTACGGCAAGCGCGCGATGGCGAACAAGCTCGGCCTCGAGGAGCTCTCGGGCGGCACGTTCACCGTCAGCAACGGCGGCGTCTACGGCTCGCTGATGTCGACGCCGATCTTGAACCCGCCGCAGTCGGGCATCCTCGGCATGCACAATATCGTCGAGCGCCCCGTCGCCGTGAACGGCCAGGTCGAGATCCGCCCGATGATGTACATCGCGCTCTCGTACGACCACCGCATCGTCGACGGCAAGGG
>JBEARB010000349.1:0-11623 GCA_041163625.1 Pseudomonadota bacterium
CCTCCTGGTCACGGGCCGTAGCCTACGGGCCGTGTGCATGGGGACGCGATGGCGAGACGGTAGCGCCGAATTCGCGTCGCTACCAGCGTCGAGCAGCCCAATCGCGGCGTGTCGCGGCAGCGGAGCGGGACCCAGCGCAAGCGGAAACGCCGCAAACGCCCACCCCCCACCGCCTTGCCAGCCACCGGCCGCGCACGCACGCTGCTTCCAGCCCCCGCGCGCCCGCCGCCACGCCCCCGGAGCCCGCCCTGCCCCGCGCCGACGCCAGCCTCGCCCGCCTCCGCGACCTCGCCATCTGCGCCGCGGCGCTGCTCGCGCCCTGGGAGACCGACGCGCTCGCGCTCCAGCTCGGCGGCCTGCGCGTCACCGCCCTCGAAGCCGCCATCGGCGCCGCCGGCGGTTCTGCCGTCCTCGGCGGCCTGATGCGCCTCTCGGCCGCCGGTCGGGCGCCGCGCTTCTCGCGCGTCGGCGGCGCGCTGCTCGCGTTCGCGGGGGTCGTCGCGACCTCGGCCCTGCTCGCGCCCGGTCCCGCGCCCTCGGCCCGCGTCGCGCTGCTCGGCGGCGCGCGCCTGCTCGCGCTCTGCGCGTTGGCGGTTGCGGCCGCCGAGACGCTGCGTGGCCCGCGCGCCCATGCGCTGCTCGGCGCCCTCGCCCTCGCGACCGGCAGCGTCGTGCTCGCGGGCGCCTTCGAACAGCTCGCCGGCGACGGCTGGCTCGGCCAAAGCGGCGCTGCGCTCGAAGCGACGCTGCTCGAGCCCTTCCGCGTCAAGGCGAGCGTCACCGACGCCGGCGCCCGCCGCCTGAGCGCCGGCTTCGTGCACGCCAACCTCGCCGCGGCGTGGCTGGCCGCGGCGCTGCCGGCGTGTTTGCTGGCAGCGCGGGACGCGCGCATCGGGCCTTGGCTCGGCCGCATCGGCGCGCTCGGCGTCGGCTGGGCGCTCTGCGCCACGCTCTCGCGCGCCGGCTTGGTGGCCGGCCTGGTCGCAGCGACGGCGGTCGCGCTACTGGCGCCGCTGCTGCTGCGCCGCGAGGCGCGGCTGCGCTGGGCGCTGGCGCTCGTAGGCGTCGTCGCGACCGTGGCCGCATCACCGAGCGCGCGCTCGCGTTGGTTCGGCCGAGACGCCGGGCTCTACGCCGCCGCGCTGGTCGCCGAGCCCGCCGGTGCGGTGCGCTTGGAGAATCACGGCACGGCGTGTTGGCGCCCGTTCGGCCGCGACCGCCACCGCCTGGTCGCCGAGGACGCGCAGGGCCACGAGCGCGCGGCGTTCGACCTGCCCGAGCGCGTCTGCCCGGGCGCGGCGCTGCGCTGGACGCCGCCGGAAGGCAGCGTGCGGGTGCGCTTCGAGCACCACGGCTTGCATGCGTTGGCGAGCGTGCGGCTGGGTGGCGGCGACGGCGCGGCGCGCGAGGGGCAGGCCGAGGCGCCGCGGCACGAGCGCGCGCCGGACCAGGCGCGTCCGCTGGGGCGCGCGGCGCTCTGGCGCACGGCGGCGCGGCTGGCGAGCGAGCGGCCACTGCTGGGCTGGGGGCCCGATTCGTTCCGGCTGCGCAAGGGCGGCGACCCGCGCGAGCACGCCAACAACCTCGCGCTCGAGGTGGCCGCGGACCTCGGCATCATCGGCCTTCTCGCGCTGCTCTGGTTGGCGGCGACGGCGCTGGCGGCGGTTTGGCGGCTAAGCGAGCGGGCGTGGGTGCTGGCCGCGGGCGGCGCGCTGCTCGCCTACGCCGGCCATGGCGTGCTCGATTGCGTGATCTATTTCTACGGCGCGTCGTTGCCGCTCGGCGTGGCGCTCGGCGCGGTGCTCGGGGCCGAAGCCGGCGGCGCCTCGGCGGGCGCGGCGGGCGCAGGTTCGGGCGCAGGCGCCGACTCTGGCGCCGACGCGGTCGTCGGCACCTGATCGGGGACGCCGTCGCGGCTGCCCGAATCGAAGACCAGCCTGCCCTTGCTGTGTAGGTCTTTGGGATGCAGCACGTTCCAGGCGCCGAGCTTGTCGACCGGCACGCCCATGCTCCAGGCGGCGAGCTCGCTGCAATACCGGCGGTTCTTGTCGGGCGCGCCGACGATACCGAGGAAATCGTAGCCTTTGCCGACCTGCGAGCGGGCGCGGCGGACGGCCTCGGTGCCGCGCAGCAGGGTCGAGGTCTTCATGCCCTCACTCTGCAACGAAGACGTAGCGACGCGCCACCGCCGCGGAGCGCAATTCGGCCCGGAAATCGCGATGTTCGATGCCGATCAACGCCTCGGTGCGCTGACGGATCGAGCGGCCCCAGAGGTTCACGGCGCCGTATTCGGTGACGCCCGACCCGATGAACAGCCGCCGCCCCGGCGAGAGCATCGCGATGGCCTGCTCCGCCGTGCAGAACTTCGCCGCGTACTGCTCCTGCCAACTCCGATCGACCGTCATCGCGCGTCCTCCTACCCCGGCTTGCCGGGTGCATCAATCAAGGCGTGGCGGCCTCTGTCGGCAGCCACGAAACACAGTCCGCGAGCGAAGGACGTCTTTCGTCGTATTTGCGAGCGCCGCCGATCCTGGCAGAAGCCCTCGCCCAGTAACCGCACAATTCGTGCCACGTCCCGAGGTTCATATGCTGCGCCGCGCACGCACAGGCTTCACGCTCATCGAGTTGATGGTGGTGGTCGCCATCATCGCCATCCTCGCCGTGGTCGCCGTGCCTCAGTTCACCAAGTACATGCGCTCGGCCAAGACCGCCGAGGCCAACCAGAGCCTCGACACCATCAAGAAGGGCGCCTTCGCCTACTACGCGACGCCGCGAATGAAGAAGGGAACGCTGCAGCAAGTCCATTGCCAGTTCCCTGCGTTCGTGGGCACCACGCCGACGGGATCGGGCTGCTGCAACATCGACAAGAACGGAGACGATCGCTGCGACTCGTCACTTTCGAGTTGGAACAACGCGACCTGGTCGGCGCTGAAATTCGCCATCACCGACGAGCACTACTTCCAATACCACTTCAACTCGTCGGGGACGCTAGCGACCGCGCGCTTCACCGCCGAGGCCAACGCCGATCTCGACTGTGACGGCGTGTTCTCGACCTTTCAGCTGACGGGCACCGGAGATCCGGCCGCGACCTATCACGAGTGCAACGCCGTCGGTGCGCCCGCGCTCTTCCGCGATCAGGAGACTGAGTAGCCCACGCGGCGGCGGCGGACCATCAGCGCCAGCGGCAACGCGAGCAACCACCACGCGCCCGGCGTCGACGGACCCGAACCCTTGCTGGCGCTGCAACCGCTCGGCGCAGCCGGCGGCGGCAACACGCTCGGCCCCTCGGCGCCGAGGCTATCGCCCACCGCGCTGACGCCATCGCCCACGCCGGCTGCACCACCCGCCCCATCGACGGCTGGCTCACCGGCCGCGTCGGCCGCGTCGGCGTCTCCGTCACCCGCAGCATCGCCAGCGTCGGCGCCGCAGCCGCCGCCCTGGCATGGCTCGCTCTGCGATTGCACCGTCACCGCGCCTTCGCCACAGACCTTGCGCTTGCGGGTGCGCACGCCGACGCACGGGTCGGCGCCCGCCAGGCAGACCGACCACGGCCCCCACGGCTCGACTTCCGCGCCGGATTTGTCGACCGAGCAGGCCTGCGTCTCGCTCTGCAGCGTCTCGACGTCGCCCTGGCAGATCGGTCGAGAGCGGCTCTGCACGCCCTGCTCGGCGCAGACCTCGGCAAAGCCCGCGCACACGCTCCACGGCCCCCAATCGCCGAGCGCCTTGCCGTCGGTCGCCACCGTGCAGGCCTGCTGCTCCGATTGCGCGACGGCCTTGCCGGCCTTGCAGACCTTGCGGCTGCGCGATTGCGCGCCGCTGCTGTCGCAGGCGTGCTCGAAGCCGGCGCAGGCCGACCACGCCGACCACGCCGCGACCTCCTTGCCGTCGGTGTCGCGGCTGCACGTGCCGGCCTCGGTCTTGCTGCTGCCTTTGCAGCTGCCGCCCGAGCAGGCGTAGGTCGTGCAGGTGCGGCTGCGGGTGCCGGTCTCGTCGCAGGCGTCGCTGAAGCCGCCGCAGGCCGACCACGCCTCGCAGCTCGACTTCGCCGCGCACGCCGCCGCGTCGCACGTCGGCGTGGTCTGGCCGACCAACACCTTGTAGCTCTCGACCAGCGCGTTGTAGGGGCTGACGTAGGTGGTGCCGATGCCCGAGACGTAGGCGATCAGGTCGAAGTGCAGGTGCACGCTGGTCGGGGTGCCGCCGAACTCGTTGCTGACCTTGCCGATCAGCTGGCCCTTGCTGACCTTGCTGCCGACCTTGACCTGCAAGCTCGCCTTCTGCAGGTGCAGGTAGCGGTGCGTGCGGCCGTCGTCGCCCTTGAGGTAGACCGAGTAGGTGCCGATGCTGGTGATGGTTCCGCTGACGGTCGCGACGGTCCACCATTTGTTCTTCTCGCAGGTGGTGGCGCGCATGTCCTGGCCCTGATGGCCCTTGCCCGAGGGGCAGAGCGGCATCGTCCAGGAGCGCTTCTCGCAGTAGTTGTCCCACCACGGGTAGGAGAAGTTGGCCTTGTCGCATTGGCCGCCGCCCGGCCCGTAGACGCCGCCGTTGCCGTAGACCTGGCTGTTCAGGTAGGCCGGCGCGTCCTTGATCGGGAAGCGGATGCCGGGCGCCCAATTCTTGGTCGTTTTGTGGCCGGTGCCCGAGCCGGATTTCAGCGTGCCGGCCGGGTTGTAGGTGAAGGTCTGGGCGACGGCGGGGCCGGCGTGCAGCGCAAGGGCGGCGAGGGCGATGGCGCCCAGGGCGAGGGCGGGCGCAGCGAGGACGGGCGCAGCGAGGACGGGCGCAGCGAGGCGAGCGCTCATGGCGTCACCTCCAGCCGGCGCAGCGTCTGCTGCAGGCGCAGGACCTCGGCGCCGTCCTGGCAGCGCGAGTCGTGGGCGGTATCCTCGCATTCGAGGTGCAGCGTGAAGGCGTGGCCATGCTCGTCGACCCAATCGGCCTGCCAGATCTGCTCATTCTCGTAGACGCGCGGCTGTGCAAAGGTCGGCAACGGCGGCAGGGTCGCGGGGTCGAGCTCGTCGAGCGTCTCGGCCTGCGTATTGCCCTCGAGGTAGAGCGTGGCACCGGCGATCGGCATCGAGACCGCCAGCCAACCCGGCCCCTGCGTCACCGTCGCCTGCGCCAACCACGCAGCGTCGGCCGGCTCGTAGACCGGGAACGCGGCGCTCCGCAGGGCCGCGAGCGCCTGCTGGGCCGGATTCGCGGCGTTCTCGGTGGTCGGGGCGGTGTGGGCGATCATGCTCGCAGCCGCTTGGACCGCAGCGCTCGGCGCCACACCCGCAGGCGCCGCGATGCGCGACTGCGACGGTGCGGCGGCGGCGGCGGCGAGGTCAGAGCCGGGTTGGCAGCCCAAGGCGGCCACGACGAGCAGCGCAGACGCGATTCCGGTACGAGCGCGCGAGCAAAGCGAAGGTGCTGGCATCGAGACGGCCCTCCTGCCGGCCGCGCGTACATCGTAGCGGAGCAGCGAGGCCTTGCCGACCCTGCTTCTTCGCGCACACACTTCGCGCGGGACTGGCGACCCCAGCGGCGCCGACGGAGGACGAGCATGGTGGCTTCGAAGCGAGTGATGACGGCGCAGCGCGGGTTCGCACGCTGGGCGATGGTGTGTGCGACGGCGGTGGCGCTGCTGACGACGACCGGCTGCGGCACCGAGGAGACCGGCGCCGGCGCGTCGATCACGCTGGCGACCTGGAACGTCGGCCTCGCCTACAACTTCGTCGCCCTGGCCATCGAGCGCCGCGAGGCCGTCGCCGCCGCGGTCGCCGCGACCGACGCGGACGTGCTCTGCCTGCAGGAGGTCTGGACGCCCGAGGACATCGCGCTGATCGAGACGGCCGCCAAGGGCGCGGGCTACGCGCACGTGCTGGTCGAGCCGATGACCGAAGACACCACCGGCCTGCCGATCGCTTGCACCCCGGGCGACACCGCGGACCTCGCGCCCTGCGCCAACGCCAACTGCAAGGAGGACGGCAACCTCGTCGCCTGCGTGCAGAGCAAGTGCGGCAAGGAGCTGGCGGCGATCTCGGGCAGCTGCCTGACCTGCCTCGCCGGCAGCCTGACGCTCTCGCTCGACCAGATCTTCGACAAGTGCACCAAGGCCGGCGGCAAGTTCTCCTGGGGCGGCCACCACGGCCTGATGCTGGTCTCCAAGGTGCCCTTCGCCAAGACCGAGCGCACCGCGCTGGACAGCACCCTGGTCCAGCGCGCCGTGCTGCACGCCACCCTCGACGCCTCGGCCGGCAAGCCCGCGCTCGAGGTCTACTGCACGCACCTGACCGCGGGTCTGTCGTCGATCAAGTACACCGGCACCTACAGCGGCTGGGAGGCCGAGCAGGCCGCGCAGATCGAGGCGATGGGCAAGCACATCGACGCGTCGGCCAAGGCCGGCACGCCGGTCGCGCTGCTCGGTGACCTGAACTGCGGCCCCGACGCCGGCACCGACATCAAGGCCGAGATGCCCGCCAACTGGGCCAAGGTCGTCGGCCTCGGTTTCGTCGACGCGTGGCTCGAGGGTGGCAGCCCGAAGTGCACCTTCTGCGGCGACAACACGCTGGTCGTCGGCGCGGCGGACGCGGGCGGCGAGGCCTCGGTCATCGACCATATCGCCCTGCGCGGCTTCGGCGGCACGATGCGCGCGAGCCGCATTCACGACGGCAAGGTGACGGTGCAGACCGGCGAAGGCGCGAAGGAAACCCACCTCTCGGACCACTTCGGCCTGCGCGTGGAGCTCGAGCAATAGCCGAGCAGGCGAACTCGCGAATCATCTAGCGCTGCGGCGCGACGGTGGGCATGCTCCGGCCCGCGCGGCCGGGCCGCGACGGAGGCAGGATGCTCGCCCACTACGAACGCATGCCGAGCCGGGCCATGGGGCGCCCGGTGCATCTCTGGCGCTACGGCCACGGCGGCCGGCCGATCCTGGCGCTGCCGACCGCGGGCGGCTACGCGCACGAATGGCAGCAGCACGGCGGCGTCGAGGCGCTCTCGGACCTGCTCGACGCCGGGCGCGTCTGCATCTACCAGCCCGAGACCAACGTGGCCGAGGTCTGGACCCACTCCGACGCGCCGCTCGACCATCGGATGGCGCGGCACGCGGCCTACGAGGCGTACCTGGTACACGAGCTGGTGCCGCGGATCTGGCGCGAGACCGGCCGCCGCGACATCATCGTCTTCGGCGCGAGCGTCGGCGCCTTCTACGCCGTCAACCTCGGCCTGAAGTACCCCGAGCGCTTCCCGCGCGTGGTCGGCCTCTCGGGCCGCTACCGCGCGCGCACCTTCACCGACGGCGCGATGAACGACGCCGTCTACTACTCCGACCCCTCCAGCTTCGTCTGGAACCTGCACGGCGAGGCGCTTGCGCGCATCCGCCAGAACACCCACATCACGCTGGTCTGCGGCCAGGGCAATTTCGAGCAGCGCTGCCTCGCCGAGACGCGCGACCTCGCCGCCGGCTTGCGTCACGTGGGGGTGCCGGTCTGGACCGATATCTGGGGGCACGACGTGGCGCACGAGTGGCAGTGGTGGCGACGACAGATTCGCTTCCACGTGCTGCACCGCCTCGACCGCTGGTAACGCCAGCCAGGATCCTTCATGACCGAACAACGCGTCGCCGTCCTCATCGACGCCGACAACGTCTCTGGCGCCAACGCGGCCGCCATCATCGCCGAGGCTGGCCGCCACGGCCGCCTCGTCATCCGCCGCATCTACGGTGATTGGACCCAGAACGCCGGCCAGAAGTGGAAGGCCGTGCTGGCCGACCTCGCGATTCAGCCGATCCAGCAGTTCGCCAACACGGTCGGCAAGAACGCGACCGACTCCACGCTGATCATCGACGCGATGGACCTACTCCATCAGGGTTCGGCCGACGTCTTCTGCATCGTCAGCTCCGACGCCGACTTCACCCGGCTTGCCTCTCGGCTGCGCGAGAGCGCGGTCGTCGTCGTCGGCATCGGCCGGCGCAAGACGCCCAAGGCCTTCGTGCACGCTTGCGAGCGCTTCGTCTTCATCGAGAACTTGGTGAACGAGGACGAGCTGCAGCAGCAGGCTGCGCCCTCGCGCAACCGCAAGCCGCGCCAGAGCGATGCCGCCGAATCGGCCAGCGCACCGGTCGCGGAGCCCGACGACGACGGCGCCGCGCCGGTCGAGCTGCCGCCGCTCGGGGCGCTGCTCGCGCAGGCCTACGACAACGCCGAGAACGACGACGGCTACGCCAACCTCGGCAGCATCGGCAACCAGCTGCAGCGGCTCGACCCATCGTTCGACCCGCGGAACTATGCTTTCCGGCAGTTGCGCCTGTTGGTCGCTGCCCAGCCGGGCTATCGTGTGGAAGCTGTGCCGGGCAAGAACAACTTGATCGTCATGCGCAGCAACGACTGCGTGGAGGGGGATGGTCCGCGAGAACCGCGCTTCTCGCGACCAGGGGGCGCCTAGCCCCCAAGACAACAGACGAGAGACGCGACCAGGAAATGCGAACCTGCATGTTCTGGTCGCGTCTCTAGGCCCCCCGGGCGCAGCCGACGGAGGAACGCATGAGCCAGCCGACCCGAGCGCCTGCCCCGAACCCGGTCATCGCCGTCGATCGCATCGGCCCGCCGCCGTGGCCGACCGACGATCCCTTCCTCTTCTGCGTGCACCACCACGACGCCTACCCCAAGGGCGACGAGCGCCTCGCGCCGGCGGCGTCGCTGGCGGGGCGGCAGATCGGCATGGACTTCGCCGGCAAGGACGGCTGGAACATGTACCACGGCGAGGTGGTGCCGGGCTTCCCGCGACATCCGCACCGCGGCTTCGAGACCGTCACCGTCGTGCGCCGCGGCTACGTCGACCACGCCGACTCGATGGGCGCGACCGCCCGCTACGGCGCCGGCGACACGCAATGGCTGACGGCGGGCGGCGGCATCTGCCACGCCGAGATGTTCCCGCTCGTCGACAAGGAGCGCGACAACCCGCTCGAGCTCTTTCAGATCTGGCTGAACCTGCCCGCCGCCGACAAGATGACGAACCCGCATTTCTCGATGTTCTGGCGCGAACAGACGCCCAAGGTCGTGGTCCACGACGAGGCCAACCGCGCCACCGAGGTCGTCGTCGTCGCCGGTCGCCTCGGCGGTGCGCTGCCGCCGCCGCCGCCGCCGAAGTCGTACGCCAGCGGCAAGGACGCCGACGTCGCGATCTGGACCATCCGCATGGCCCCCGGCGCGCACTTCACGCTGCCCAAGGCCGCGAGCGCCGCCACCCGCCGCTCGCTCTACCTCTTCGACGGAAGCCTGCGTGTGGCCGGCGGCGAGCTGCTGCCCGTCATCCGTCGCATCCGCCTGCGCGGCGACGTCGAAGCACCGCTCGAGGCGGGTCCGCAGGGCGCCGACCTCCTGCTGCTGCAAGGCCGCCCGATCGGCGAGCCCGTCGCGCAGCACGGCCCCTTCGTGATGAACTCGCGCGCCGAGCTGCAGCAGGCCTACAGCGACTACCGCCGCACCGGCTTCGGCGGCTGGCCCTGGCCCGCCGACGATATGACGCACGCGCGCGACGCCGGGCGCTTCGCCATTCACATCGGCGGGCGCAAGGAGAAACCCCCTGCCTGACGCTGGTCGCCTCGTCGCGCTGCTGCTGTGCGCCGTCTTCGGCGGCTGCGGCGGCGAAGACCCGCCCGCCAAGGACACCACCGACGGCCCGCCCGCCGGCATCGCCGCCTTCTGCGCCGATTTCGCCACCGCCCGCTGTGCCGCCCGCGCCGCCTGCTGCGACGCCGACGCCGATTGCGCCACCACCCTGCGCGACGGCTGCCTCGCCGATACCGCCGCGCTCGCCGACGCCATCGCGGCCGGCAGCGCCCAGCTCGACGATGCCGCCATCGCCGCCTGCCTCGCCGATCACAGCGGCGCGGCCGACGCCTGCGGCCTGCCCGCCGCCGGCCTGCGCTGCGATGCCGAGAGCGAGACCTGCGTGACGAGCCTGGGCGAAGGCTCGGCCTGCAAGGCGCCCGGCAGCTGCGCGAGCGGCCTGGGCTGCGACGCCACGAGCTGGACCTGCAAGATCCTGCCGAAGCAAGGCCAAGCCTGCCTGATGGGCATGGAAGCGTGCGCGCCGGGCCTGCAATGCCTGAACTACGTCAAGGGCGGCGGCACCTGCGAGCCGCCGGGCGGCGCCGGCGCCGATTGCGTGAAGCACAACAACTGCGCTGCCGGTTTCGCCTGCGATTTCGGCATACCCGGCCCCTCGGGCAAGGGCGGCAGCTGCGTCGCGGCGCCGAAGAACGGCAAGCCCTGCATGGACGGCTTCGTCTGCGGCGAGGGCTATTGCTCGCACGCCGACGGCAAGACCGTCTGCACGGCCTACGTCGCGCTCGGCGCGCCCTGCCCCGGCGGCAACGAATGCGGCCCCGGCCGCGCTTGCGTCCCGGACGCCGCCAACGCCCTGCGCTGCGTGGTGTTGCCGGCGCTCGACGAGCCGTGCCTGTTCGAATGCGCGGACGACGCGGTGTGCCGGCGCAAAATCGAACCGGGCGTCTGCCAGCGCGCGTTGTGTTCGCGCTGACAGACGCCCGGCTAGATCGACCAAACCTGGTGGAGACGCCGGGAGTCGAACCCGGGTCCGGAAGCGGTCCACAACACCGTCTACGTGCGTAGTCGCAATGATTTCTACGCCGCTCGAGTCCCCCATGCGACAGGGTCCATCGGCGCCGATCTGCTAGGGTCTCGTCTCACGTCACGCAGATCAAGACGCAAGACCAGCCCGCCTAAAGTGTAGGACCACCCCCTCGGCAGGCATGGGAGCGGACCTCCTCACCGTTTCTTAGGCGGCGAGAGCGAACTCAACGTTGTCGTTGGCAGTTCAAGGTTTGCCTTTTGATATCGCGGCCAAAGGCTCCGCGGCACGCAAATGTCGCTTCAACACCCCCGTCGAAACCGGTGCGTCCCCGAGGTGTCGCCGGCGAGCGCGCAGCCCGCCCGGACTCCGGCAACATAGGACGCCCCCGGGCCCCCGGCAAGGGCAGGCGCTACAATAGACAGAGCTTGCCGGAGAGGCATTTGCCCGAAGAGCAGCACGCAAACGTGCCGCAGGGCACGTCGTCCATGGCCGCTGCGTTGTAGACACAGCCGAGCTTGGTGTTGCAGGTGTCGTAGGTGCACTTGTTGCCGTCGTTGCACTTGACCGCCGCGCCGGCCTTACAGCTGCCGCCCGAGCAATAATCGCCCGTGGTGCAGGCGTTGCCGTCGCTGCACGAAGCCGTATTCGCGAGGTACTGGCAGCCGTATTTGGTCGAGCAGCTGTCGTCGGTGCACGGGTTGCCGTCGTTGCAGAGCACGTAGAGCGTGCCGACGCATTTGCCCGAGCTGCACTTGTCGCCGGAAGTGCAGGCGTTGCCGTCGCTGCACGAGAGCGTGTTGTTGGTGTAGACGCAGCCGGTCTTGGTGCTGCAGGTGTCGGAGGTGCACACGTTGTTGTCGTTGCAGACCACCGCGGTAGTGCCTGCCTGGCACTTGCCGCTCGCGCACACATCGCCGGTGGTGCAGGCGTTGCCGTCGCTGCACGGCGCGGTGTTCGGCGTGTAGACGCAGCCGGTCTTGGCCGAGCAACTGTCGTTGGTGCACGGGTTGTTGTCGTTGCAGACCACCGCGAT
>JBEARB010000350.1:0-8368 GCA_041163625.1 Pseudomonadota bacterium
CACGATCGTGAGCGCGAAATTCACCGAGAAGGACCCGTACGGGGAGAGCTGGGACGGATTCGGCGGTGCTCCCGAGCCCAAGATCTGCGCCTACGCCGCGGTGGGTGAGACCAAGAGTACCACGATCGGCTGCACGACGATGAAGTCCGACACCTTCTCGCCCTTCTACTTCGAGACCTTCGAGGCCGAGATCTCCAGCCTCGAGAAGCTCTGCTTCTCGGCCTACGACGTCGACGTCAGCGCCGACGACTACGCCGACGGGGCGTGTTGGGAGAACTGGGTCGGGTTGGTCAAAGCGGGTGGCTACAGCGGTTCGCTGTACGACGGCTTCGTCCAGATCGACTTCACCATCGCGCCGAAGTGGTGAATCGAACCGCAGCCGCTGCGGCCGCAACGTGCGCCTACTCCCCACCCACCGCAAAGGTCTGCGCGTCGACCACCGCCGGCCGCACATCCGCGGCCTGCCAGAGCTTGCCGAACGCCGTCGTCTCGGGCGTCACCACCGCCAGCAGCTCTTCGGCCCACCGCGGGCTCACCGTCTGGAAGTGCAGCGTCGCCTCGACGTGCGTGGGCGCGGCACCACGCGGCAGCGGCAGGTCGAGGTGTACGACGTCGCTGCCGGGCCGGAAATCCGGGTCGTCAGCGACGCCGACCGGGGCGGTGGCGGCGGCGTCGGGGTGGGCGGCGTTCCAGCCCGAGGGCAGCAGGCGGTCGTCCTTCCAGAAGCCGCCGGCGTCGAGGAGGTGGAAGGTCGGCTTGCCGTCGGGGCCGCGCATCACCGACTCCCAGACCGCGACCTGCGGACCTTGCAGCCGGTCGGCGTGGGGCTCGCCGGGGCCGCCGCGCCGCTCGGTCGGGCGTGGCTTGCCGTCCGCGCCGAGGATGCGGCCGCGGGCGTCGTGTTCGCCGACGGCGAGCAGCACCGTCTCGCCCTTGAGCACGCGCAGCCGTAGCCAGAGCCGGCGTGAGGGGTAGCCGGTCGGCAGCTTGTGGCCGGCGAGGTTGCGGACGCGGATGGCACCGCGCAGGCGGGGCGCGCCGTCGCGGCCGGTTTGTACGCGCAGGGGCTCGATCGCATCGAGTCGCGCGGTGTGGTGTCGCAGCTGTTGGCGGGCGGCATCGAGGGTGGCGTCGAAGGCGGCAGCCGGGACGTCGGGCGCGAGGGTGGCGCGGTGGTCGCGCAAGATCGCAGGCAGCAACGTGTTGCCGCCGACGAGCAGGTGCCGGCCGTAGGGCGAGCGGTCGTCGATCGGCGGGAAGTCCGAGCCGCTCGGCCGGCGCGCGATGCGGGTGGCGATGGGCGCGTCGTCGACGTCGCGCGTCGGCATGTGGCAGCCCTGGCAATCCTGCGCGGCGGGTCCGGGCTGCGCGACCTCGGTCGAGAAGTCCGAGGCGCGCCACTCGAGATACGGCGATTGCTCGTGGTGGCGTTTGCCGGTCGGGGCGCCGGCGGCGTCGAGTTGCGCGGTCTCGAGCGTGTGGCAGCTGCCGCAGAGCGCGGATTTGCGCATGTGATCGCTCTGGGTCGGGGTGAAACCCGAGCGGTTGCGCATCGGCATGACGAAGGGATCGGCGTGCGGGCCGAAGATCTTGCCGTCGTCGTGGACCACGAAATGGCCGTCGAAGCTGCGCGGCGTGCCGAGTCCGTCGGGCGCGATGCGGTGGCAGCCGGCGCAGCTCGCGCCGTCGCGGGCCAAATCGCCGAAGAGCCCCGCCATGCCGAGGTGGCGGCTGCCCGGCGCGCGCCCGTCGCCCTGCAGGCGCGTCTCGATCTCGAGCAGCGGGCTGTGGCAGCGCATGCACGTCGCTTCGATCGCGCCCTTGGCCGCCGGGCGCAGCGCGACCTCCGCCGAGACCGTCGCGCGCCAGAGCGGGTCGCGCGCCGAATTCGCCATCATGCTGCCGCGCCACAGGTCGAAGGGTGCGATCGGTCGCTGGCTGGCGTCGCGCATCGCGCCGGCGCCGCTGCTGTTGCTGTGACAGGTGGCGCAGAGCGGCGAGGTCGCCGCCACGGCCGTCGAGCGCGCCGCGACCGGCGGGCTCGCCAACGCCGACAGCGCCGTCGCCGGCACCGTCCGTGTCGCGGGGGCGTCGTCGGCAGCCTCGGCCGCGCGGTCCGTGCCGCCGCGACCCTTCGTGCCGCTGCAACCGAGCAGCAGCACGGCCGCCACGCTCCACGCTCCCATCCCCCGCATCCCCGCCTCCGCGCGCGATCGCTCCGAGCGACCACGCCACCCTTCAAGGCGGAGAGCCGGCGGGTGACTGCGGCGTTTCGTCGCGCGCGTCGGGGGCCGGCGTCGGCGCCGCCGCATCCGGGGTCGCCGGTGGCGGCTCCGCTCCCGAAGGTGCCGTGGGCATCGCCGGGTTCGGTAGCGGTCCAGACGACATCCGCCGCTGCAGGTCCGAGATCACGCCGTCGTTGAAAGCCGTGATCGCGTCGAGCTGCGCGGCTTGGGCGCGGGTCGCGAAGTAGATCGAGCTGCACACGCCGATGAAGCCCAGCGTCGTCAGGCTCACGCCGGTGAGCACGCCCGGCAGCGCCATGCCCTCGCCGTTGGACGCCGAGACCCCCGCCACCGGCGCGCCGACCAGCATCAGCCCGAGGCCGCCGAGGTAGGTGCCGAGGAAGGCCCACATCGAGTCGCGCGCCAGCTGCGCGTGTGCGACCGCTTCGTCGTTGCCTGCGACCGCCGCTTCGAGGCTGCCGCCGAAGAAGTCGGCGTCGAAGACCCGGCCGTTGCGCTCGAGCACGGGCATGCCCGACCGCATCCGCATCGCGAGCAGCCGCTCGTCGCGCCGCCGATAGGTCGAGTTGGCGTAGCCCGGCAGCACGCTCGCGCTCACCAGGCCGAGCGCCAAGAGCGTGGCGACTGCGCGCCTGCGTCCTCGTCCGTGCATCGTCGCCTCCGTCCCGTCGCGCTGCGCTCCAGCGACCGAGTCGCTTCGTGGCCGCAGCTTGCGCGCTCCGGTCGCGCTCGTCACGCTGGCCGCGTTCACCCCGCCGCCCCGCGGAGCCAACGATGCCCCAGCCCCCGACCCTCTTGATGTTGCACGGCTCGGCCGATTCGCCGGCGTGTTGGCGCGGCGTCGTCGCGGCCATCGGCGACCGTCTGCGCTGCGAGGCGCCGCCGCTGCCCTCCGGCGACGGGACCGGCCCCGACCGTCCCGCGCTCGAGTCGGACCTGCGCTGGCTCGACGCGCAGATGGAGCGCACCGGCGCGCGCCGCCTCGCCGCCCACTCCTACGGCGCCCTGCTCGCGCTGCATTGGGCGCTCGCAAACCCCGGACGGCTCGACGCGCTCCTGCTCGCCGAGCCGATCGCGTGGGGCGTCGCCCGCGGCGACCCCGGCGTCGATCACGTGCTGCAGCGCCTGGACCACGAATGCCTCGACGCCTTCCGCGCCGGCCACGCCGAGGCCGCGATGGCGATGCTCGTGGACTATTGGAACGGCGACGGCTTCTGGGCGCGGCTGCCCGAGAAGGTGCGCGCCGGCTTGCTCGCCGGGGCCGACCGCACCGCCGGCGAGGTCGCTTCGGGCCGCACCGACCGCACCGACGCGGTCGCCCTCGCCGCGCTGACGCCGGCGCCGACGATGGTGATGGGCGCGCTGACGACGCCGGAATCGCGCACCGTCACGCGCAACCTCGCCGCGCTCGCGCCCGGTGCGCGGCTGCTGGTCTGCGAAGGCGCCGGCCATCAGATGCTGCGCAGCCACGCCGCCGACGTCGCCGCTGCGCTGCTGGACGCCGATTCGGCCGGCAATCCGGGCTCCGAGCGCTAGCCTGTTGCGCGCGGGGGCTCCCTCGGCCTCCCGCCGGAGCAGGCCATGCCGATCTGGTTCGCCGTCGACGGCGCCGTCCACGCCGATTGGTTGAGTCATTTCGCGCTGCGTTTCGCGCGTCGCAGCGCGAGCCGCACGCTGCACCTGCTGCACGTCGCAGAGCCCGAGCCGCTGCCCGCCGCCGTGCTCGAACGCCGCGTCACCTTGGCGCGCCGCTACGGCGTGACGGTGGCGCCGGTGGAGCTGCCGCCGGGGCGTGATGTCGCCAGCCGCCTGCTCGCAGCCGGCATCGTGGTGCAGGTGGCGTTCTCGTACGCCGTGCTCTACGTCGAGCCGGTCGCGCACGCGCTCGCCACCGGCCCCGTCCCGCTCGGCGTCTACGCGCTCGGCTGGCTCGGCATCCCGCTGATCTTCGGCGCCGACGCGCTGCGCAAGCGCATGGGTTGGTTGGTCGAAGGCTGAGCGGCGCTCGCGCCTACTTCGCGTAGGTCTGGCAGAGGCCATCCTCGCATTGCACCGCCATCAGGCCGTCGCCGCCGGAGAGGCCGTCCTCGAATTGGAGCGGCTTGGGCGCGCAATCGCAGACCGCCATCCCATTGGAGCAGGAGAATTCGGCCTTCTCGAAGGCGTCCTTGGCGAATTTGGCGACGCCGACGGCCTGTTGGCTGCCGCAGCAGTCGATGGTCTTCATCGCGATGGCGCAGTCGCTGGTCTTGCCGCACGCCTTGGGCGGCTTGGGCGCGGTCATCCCGTTCTCGGAGCAGACCGGCTTGCCCGTCGGCACCGTCGCCCGGCAGACGCCTTCCTGGCATTTCGCGACGAACTCGTTGTCCTGCCAGGTGCTGTAGCCGTCCTCGGCGACCGTCTCGAACTGCGCGCAGCCGCACCCCGGGTATTGCGATTGGCAGAGCTTTTCGGCGGCCGCGAAGGCGGCTTGCTCGTCCTTGCCGATGCCGATGGCGATCTTGGTCCCGCAGCAGTTGATCTGGTGCTGGACCACGACGCAGTCGGCGTCGGCGCTGCAGGCCTTCGAGAACGCCGGGAACTGGCCCTTGCTGCTGCCGCATTGGACGCCGGCGATGGTGTCGCTGGAGTCGGTCGCGGTGGTGTCCACGGTGGTGTCGGTCGCGGTGGTGTCGGTCGCGGTGGTGTCGGACACCTGTGTGTCGGACATTTGTGTGTCGGCACCACCGTCCACGGCTGCGTCGCCGCCATTGCCGCTGGCATCGGTCCCCGTGCTGCCGTCACTGCCACAGCCGGCCACGGCACACAGCAGCGCCCCGCCGACCAGCCAACTCGTCCATCGCTTCTGCATCGTGGCCTCCCGCCGCTGCCCGGCCGACAAGATAGCGCGCGTGGGGCCTGCTCACCACAGATCCAGGCCGCGGCGGGGGCAATCTCCTGCGCGTGGCCGGCGACTGCGCTAGTCTCTCGGGGGTTCCCGGCGCGCGCCGCCGGGACGGGGGCGCAGGTGAAGCACGACCAGCACAACGCGCAGGGCAACGCGGCCACGCAGGCCAAACCGGCGAGCGCGCCGAGTGACGGCGTCGGAGAGCGCGCAGCGCTACGCGGCATGAACTACGCCGAGGGCGCCAAGGCGGTGGCGCCGCCGCCGGGGACGGGCCGATTGGTGCCCTCGCTGGCGAAGCAGGGCGTGGCCGGGCCGGGCGGTCCGATGCCCTACGGTGAGCAGATTCAGAGCGCGTTGGGCCACCACGATATCTCCGGTGCGCGCGGCCACGTCGGCGGGGCCGCCGGAGACGCCGCCCGGAAGATGGGCGCGAGCGCGTATGCGCACGGCGATGACGTCGCGTTCGCCGGCACGCCCGACCTGCACACCGCCGCGCACGAGGCCGCCCACGTCGTGCAGCAGCGCGCGGGGATGATGCCGGCCGGTGGCGTCGGCAGCGAGGGCGACGCCTACGAGCAGCACGCCGACGCGGTGGCCGACAAGGTCGTCGCTGGCCAGTCCGCGCAGGGCGAGCTCGACAAGATGGCCGGCGCCGGTGGTGGCGCCGGCGCCGCGACGCAGGCCAAGGCCGTGCAGTTCGACAAGATCGGTGGCAAGCCGATTCGCAAGCTCGACGCCGCCACCGTCGACCAGATGGTCGCCGCGCTCCGCCCGACCGCCGGCTGGCAGGAGCTCGTCGAGCTGTGGCGGATGGTCACCGACGGCGGCGCCCGCGAGATCGCTGCCGGCGACCGCGACGATATCGTGCTCGAGGTGCTGATCTTGGTGGAGAGCGCGTTCACCTTCGAAGGCGAGGCGAGCGTCGACCAGCTCTGGGGCGACAGCGCGCTGCTCGGCCGCTTCCTCGGCGCCATCGAGCAGCAGGCGCGTCCCGCGGCCGAAGACGACGCCGGCCCCGCCGCGCCCGAGCCACCGACGGTGGTGCTGCCCAACCCCGGCACCCACGGCATCCTCACCGCCGCCGCAGAGCTGGTCGGCACCGGCGGCGAGACCTTCCGCGTCGACGAGGGCGAGACCGTCAAGGCGCTGCGCGGCGACGACGGCAAGCTGGTGGTCGAGGTGCTCTCGCGGCCCAAGGGCAAGGTCGGCAGCGTGGACCCGAGCCTGTTCAAGGCGCAGCCGCGTCTGGGCAAGGAAGACGACGGCACCGTCCACGACTACAGCTACAAGAAGTACGAGGGCGAGCTCTTCCTCGCGCGCGACGGCGTCCGCAACGCCTCGGTCATGGACATCGATCAAGGCGCGCTCGGTGATTGCTACCTGATCAGCGCGATGGGCGCGGTCGCGGCCAGCAACCCCGACATCATCGCCGACATGATCTCGGTCGACGCGGCCAGCGGCAGCTTCACCGTCACCTTCCAGCAGCTGCAGCGCGACGGCAGCTTCCGCCCGGTGAAGATCGAGGTCGACGGCTACATGCCGACCCGCCGGGGCACGCGCCGCATGGCGTACGCGCTCTCGGACAACACCTTCGACCCGAACAACACCGCGCTCTGGCCGGCCGTCATCGAGAAGGCCTACGCGCAGTGGAAGGGCGGCTACGACGCCATCGGCGACGGCGGCATCTCGTCGCAGGCGATGGAGGCGATGACCGGCGTCCGCAGCGTTCGCGCGGCGATGCCCCGGGCGGACCAGATCTTGGACCGCTTCGAGGGCTGGCAGCGCGACAAATCGGCCGTGGTCTGCGGCACCCGCGACCAGATCGACCAACGCAGCATCGAGGGCTTGTTCCAGCCCGCCGGCGACGGCTTCCGCGGTCGTCTGGTCGACAAGGAAGGCGGCGGCGCCGAGGTGAAGAAGAACACCGTCTCCATCCGCGACCGCGAGGGCAAGGGTGGCACCGTCCGCGACGACGGCAAGGGCGGGGTCTCGGGCAGCGCGCTGCAGTCCGGCTCGGTGCGCTACGACGGCGGCGACGTCGAGCTGACGTACAAGGACGACAAGAGCCCGGCCGCGCCCGCCGACCTGGTCGCGACCTACCAATTCGAGGGCACGCTCTCGAGCGCGCTGAACGTGCACGGCGACCACGCCTACGTCTTCCGCGAGGTCAAGGACGGCCTGCTCTACTTCCAGAACCCGTGGGGCCCCGCCGCGAGCAAGCACCCCAAGGGTATGACGCCCGAGCAGTTCCGCGATCTCTTCGAGACCATCGGCATCAACGCCACGATCCCGCAGCAGGAGCGCTAGCGTGAGCGCCGCCGCCCGTGACCTCGGCGCGCTGCTCGCGGCGACACCCGAGGGGCAGACCCTCACGCTCGCGCCCGGTCGCTATCAAGCCGGCGTCGCGCTCGCGCACAGCGTCGTCATCGCCGGCGACGGCAGCGGTGAGGTCGTGCTCGTCGCCGCCGCCGGCGAACCCGTGCTGCGCCTCGCCGCCGACGGTCTGGACATCACGCTGCGTGACGTGACGCTCGCCGCCGCCGCCGCCGAAGTCGGCGCCGGCTGGATGCAGCGGGGCTTCTCGACCGCGCGGCTCGAGCGCTGCGTGATTCGCGCCTGCCGCGCCCGCAGCGCCCCCGGCGACGCCGTCTACGTCGACGCCGGGACGCTCACCCTGCACGATTGCCGCGTCGACGGCTGGGGCGTCGGTGCCGATGCGCTCGGCGAGCCCGGTGCCGGCGCCAGCCCCGCTGCCCTCAGCGTCGCCGGCGTCGGCACGCTGCACGCGCACGCCTGCACCCTGCGCGGGGCCGCCGAGGCCGTCGTCCGCGTCCGCGAAGAGGCCGAGGTCCACCTGCACGGCTGCCGGGTCGAGAACGTCGGAGCCAGCGCCGCCCTGGACGTGCGCGGCACCCCGCACCAACGACCGGACGTCGCGTTGGTCGACTGTGCACTGCTCGGCGAGCCCGAGGTCGCCGGCGATGTCGACAGCCGCCGTCGCGTCCGTCGCGACGCCACCCCGGCCGGATGAACGCCGGCACCATCGCTTTCCGCTGTCCCGCCTGCCTCGGCCTGCTCGACGACGTCGACGCGGCCGAGCCCGTCTGTGCGGCCGGGCACCGCTATCCCCGTGAACACGGCGTCCTGCGCCTGCTGCCCCCAGATCAGCGCGTACGCCTCGATGCCTTCGATGCGCTGGTCCGCCGCGACCGCGAGCTGGCGGGGGTGCAGCAGC
>JBEARB010000351.1:0-10925 GCA_041163625.1 Pseudomonadota bacterium
TGCGGCAACGGCAAGGACGACAACTGCAGCGGCGCCGAGACCGACAAGGACGCCACTGGCTGCACCGTCTACTACGAGGACGGCGACGGCGACGGCGTCGGCACCGCCAACAAGCAATGCCTCTGTGCCCCGGCGGGTGCGTTCACCGCCAAGCAGACCGGCGATTGCGACGACAAGGACCCGGGCAAGAACCCGAACCTCACCGAGCAGTGCAAGGACAACAAGGACAACAACTGCAACGGCAAGATCGACGAGGCCGGCTGCCTCGGCTGCCAGCAGCTGCTCGAAGACGCCGATGGCGACGGCTTCGGCGTGACCGGCAAGCAGCTCTGCCTCGGCGCGCCGAGCTACCCGTACACCGCGTTCGTCGGCGGCGATTGCGACGACAAGAACCCCAACGTCAAGCCGGGTGCGGCCGAGACCTGCAACGATATCGACGACAACTGCGACGGCAGCACCGATCCCGCGGGCTCGGGCGGCTGCGCCAACCGCTACCCCGACGAGGACGAAGACGGCTACGGCGCCAACGTCGCCTCGACCTGCACCTGCAAGCCGGTCGGCAAGGTCACGGCGACCAAGGCGGGTGACTGCAACGACGCTGTGAAGGCTGTGAATCCGGGCGCGGTCGAGGTCTGCAACGAGATCGACGACAACTGCAACAGCCAGGTCGACGAGGGCGTCAAGCTGACGTTCTACAAGGACAACGACGGCGACGGGGTGGGTTCGGTGACCTCGCAGCAGGCGTGCAAGGCGCCGACCGGCTACACCGCCGAATCCGGCGATTGCAACGACTTCAACAAGAACATCAAGCCCGGCGCGACCGAGATCTGCAACGACATCGATGACGACTGCGACGGCCAGGTCGACCAGGGCGTGGCGACGGCCGACATCTACACCGACGTCGACGGCGACGGCTACGGTAGCGCCAACGCCAAAGCGGTGAAGAAATGCCTCTACGAGGGCGGCGCCGCGCCGGCCGGCTACGCGACCAACAAGGTCGACTGCGACGACAGCAAATCGACCGTCTACCCCGGCGCGCCCGAGCTCTGCGACGGCATCCTCAACAACTGCGGCCAGGCGGTGGCCGACGCACATTGCCCGACCAAATGCGAGGGCTCCTGGCCGGTCTTCGTCGGTGGTAGCGCTGGATTCCCGGTCATCGCGCAGCTCGACGGCGACAACAACCTCGAGTTGGTCGCGCGCAACGAGGGCAAGGTCCGCGCGATCAAGCACGACGGCACGATCTTGTGGGAGCAATCCGCGAGCGTCAGCTACTCCTACCCGGCGATGGGGCGGATGAACAACGACTCCACGCTCGACCTCGTCTCGCCCGAGCACGACGGCAAGGTGCGCATCTGGGACGGTAGCAACGGCAACCAGATCGGGAACTTCGCCGGCACCACCGGGCGCGGTTGGTACGGTGCCTCGGTCTTCGACATCGACCGGGACGGCGTGCCGGATATCGTGCCGGTCGGTTCGGCACCGATGCAGATCTTGCTGCTGAAGGACAACCTCACGCTCAAGCAGCAGATCAACCTACCGACCGCGCTCGGCGAGCCGATCGCCTTGGCGCCGCCGGGCCTCTGGGACGTCGACGGCGACGGCGTGGTCGAGATCTTCTTCGGCTCGGGTTCGTGGGGCTGCGCGGCCGATACCTCGACCTGCAAAGGCATCGCCTACCTCTACGCCAGCAACGGCACGCTGCTCAGCGATCCGACGTGGGGCGGCGGCAGCAAGCCGCAGTTCGTCGTCGCCGGCTGGCCCAAGACCTACGCCGGTGAGGGGCGCTGGCCGATGCTCGCCGACTTCGATGGCGATGGTGTGGTCGAGATCCACCAACACTTCACCGGCTCTTCGAGTCACCTCTGGAAACTCGACGGCACCGGCCACCCCGCCAACAGCAAGACGCCCAACAGCGGCTTCCCGATCTTGGCGCCGCTGGACAGCCAGTCCGGCAAGCTGCGCACCGACGCGTCGCTTTCGGACGTCGGCGGCCCGGTCGTCGATATCGACGGCGACGGCCTGTACGAGGTCGTCACCGGCGGCAGCGGCGTCTCGGTCGTTCGCCAGGGCAAGGTGATGGACGGCTTCCCGCTCAAGCTCTCCGCCGGTCCGATCATGGTCGGCGACGTGAACCGCGACGGAAAGCTCGACATCCTCTTCATCAGCGGCAGCAACAACTCGCTGAACTGCTACTCACTCGGCGAGGGCACCTACAGTGACACGCGCGTGCTGCATCCCGGCTCGGTCTACGGCCTCTCGCGCGGCAACTCGCCCACGCTCAGCCACGATCCCTTCGAGCCCAACGACGTGCGCGGCAAGCCCTTCGACCCGACCAAGACCACCAACCCGCTCTTGGACAGCCGCGCTTTCCGCATCTCGGCGCTGCGTGACGTCTTCTCGTCGGGCGGCGGCTGGACGCACAAGCTCCAGGCCATGCTCGGCAGCAAGGGCGACCGCGACTACTACGTGCTCTACGGCGGCATCATCAACCTGACGGTCGTGCCCTCGGTGATCGACGTCGACGTCTACGTCCACGCCTACAAGTCCGACGGCACCTTCGTCGAGACCCGCAAGTCGACCAACAACGGCACGAGCACCGACTCGGTGACCTGCCACAGCACCAACAACTGCCCGGCCGGCATCAGCTACTTCATCATCGAAGTGCGCGGCAAGGACGAGAACAAGGACTTCGGTCCCTGGCCGTACTGGCTGACCACGAACTGGGCGCAGTAGGGGCCCCGATCCTCACACGGGCGCGTTCGCGTTGAGGTGCCAGCACAACATCGCCACGGAAGAGCGATGCGGCCGCCAACGCTCGCCAGCGGCCTGCACGACCGCCGGCTCCGGACGGTTCCGTAGACCGAGCAGGCGGCCCACCCCGACGCGCACGCCCAAATCACCAACGGGCCAGACATCCGGTCGATCCAGCATGAACATCAGCACCATCTCGGCGCTCCAGCGGCCCAGACCCTTGATGGCCGTCAGGCGCTCGATGGCGGCTTCGTCGTCCAGCGTCGGCAGCGCGTCGAGGTCGAGCGCGCCGGTCTCGAGGGCCTCCGCCAGGGCGCGGAGGTAGCGTACCTTCTGGCCGGACAGGCCCGCCCCGCGCAGGGCGGTCTCGGGCTGGGCGAGGACCGCCGCGGGCGTCGCCACGCCGCCGGGCAGGGCGTGCAGACGCGCGTCGATGGTGGCCGCGGCCTTTACCGAGAGCTGCTGTCCGGTGATCACGCGGCCGAGGTTGGCAAACGACAGCGGCTTGCGGCGATCGGGTGGCGGTCCGACGAGCTGTAGGGCGGCCGCGATGGCGGCGTCGTGGGCGGCGAGCGTGCGCAAGGGAGCGGTGTGAGGCGGCATCGATCCTCCATCAGAGATCGGTCAGGTCGGCAACGGCACCACCAAGGACGTCGGCACGCCCTTCGCGGTGCAATAGGGCGCGCGCTCAGAACCACATCTGCGTCTGCACGCGAACGCGCAGTGCGTCGGTCTTGCCCTCGCTGCGGACGTGGAAGGCGTCGAGCTGCACCTTGAAATCGTGCTCGCGCAGGTACCACGAGAGCACGCCGCCGGCCTCGCTGGCCTGCACGAGGCTGCTGCGGTCGGCGCCCATCGGCTGGATGGTGGCGTAGCGGCCGCCGAGCTCCCAGGTCGGCAGGAAGAGGTAGGCCGCTTGCGCGTACCAGCCCCAGCCCGAGCGCGAGAACTCTTCGCGGGAGGCGTCGTCCGGGTCGGTGGCGACGGCGCGGTCGGCGCGCCGGGCCATCCACTCGGCGACCAGCGAGAAGCCGCGCCATTTCAGCTGCACGTCGACCTCGGCGTGGTCGTAGTCGAAGCGCGAGAAGGCGTAGAGGTTCGAGAAAGTCGAGCGCGCGCGGCGGGTGTTGTCGTTGTGGGCGACGGCGGCGCCGATGGCCAGCTTGGGGCGCAGGCTGCGCTCGTGGTCGGCCTCGCTGGTCTCGAGGAAGCCGCCGAAGGGGCGGACCACGGCGCGGGCGACCCAGAGCACGCCGGGGGCGTCGCTGGTGCGGTTGCGGCCGTCGCCGCCGAAGATGCCGAGCTCGTAGCCGAGGCGGCCACCGAAGCCGAAGAGGTCGTCGCTGCGCAGGACGGCGCCGACGTCGCGGTCGAGGTTGAATTCGCCGGTCGTCAGCGAGCGGTCGACGAATTGTTGGTAGCCCGAGGAGGTGCGGCGCTGCAGCGCGAAGGGGACCTTCATCTGACCGACGCGCAGGGCGAGGTCGCGGTGGGCCCGCCAGGTGATGCGGGCGTCGCGCAGCGGCACGGGGCGGTCGGGCTCCATGTCGAGGTTGGAGAAGCCGAGCTGCACGTAGTAGTCGAGGTCGTCGCGGAACATCCGGCCACGGACCAGCACGCGGGCGCGGCGGATCTGCATCTCCTCGGCGTGCGCGGCGGCTTCGTCGAGCTCCTGCAGCTGCGTGAACCGCAGCTGCGCGCGCACCCGCAGGTTCACCGTCATCGGCGAGCGCTCGCTGCGGAACGTTACGCCTTCGCCGTAGCGCACGGTGATCAGCGTCGGCAGCGCCGCGGCGCGTGCAGCACCCGGACTGACGGGTTCGGCCAGGGGCACGGGCTGCGCGTGCGCGTCGGGCGCGAGGCCGAGCGGCAGCAGCCCGAGCAGCAGCAGTCCGAGCAGCAGCCGCGCGAGGAGCGGCAGCGCGCGGCGAGCCGGGCGGGGCGGCGTGGGGCGGCGGATTCGTACGCGATCGGCTTGCATTGCGGCTCCGAGGGTGGGATCTCGCAGCCTGCCACCGCGAGGCGGTGGCGTCCAAAGAGGAGCCCTCCCGATGACCCTGCTCGCCGCGACCGAACTCGAGAAATCCTTCGGCGGCCGCGCCCTGCTCGAAGGCACCGAGCTGCACCTCGCCGAGGGCGAGAAGATCGGCCTGGTCGGCAAGAACGGCACCGGCAAATCGACCCTGCTCGCCTGCATCGCCCGCGCCTGCGGCGTCGCCTCGCCGAGCGCCCGCGACGCCGACGCCGCCTTCGACTCCGGCACCGTCGCGCTGCGCAAGGGCGCGACCGTCGCGCTGCTCACGCAGGCACCGCCGCAGACCGAGGCGCGCACCGTCTTCGAGCTCGCCCTCGAAGGCGCCGGCCGCCGCCGCGACGCGCTGCAGGACCACGAACGTCGGGTCCTGGCGGAGACGACGCTCTCCAGCCTCGGCCTGCACGACCCCGACCAACCGCTCGCCACCGCCTCGGGCGGCACGATGCGCCGCGCTGCGCTCGCCTCGGTCCTGGCGCAAGAGCCCGACCTGCTGCTGCTCGACGAGCCGACCAACCACCTCGACATCGAGACGGTGGCGTGGCTCGAGCGCGCGCTGCTCGGCTTCCGCGGCGCGGTGGTGATGGTCACCCACGACCGCTGGTTTCTGAACCAGGTCGCGTTGCGCATCGTCGAGCTGCAGGGCGGCCGGCTGCGCTCCTACCCCGGCACCTTCCAGGACTACCTCGAGCAGAAGCTCGACGAGGAGGCCTTGGAGCAGCGGATGGAGGCGCGACGGCGCAACCTGCTCGCCAAGGAGCTCGATTGGCTCGGTCGTTCGCCGGCCGCGCGCAGCACCCGGCCCAAGGCGCGGCTGGAGCGGGCGCGGGCGTTGGTCGACGCCAAGGTCGAGAACAACCGCCCGCTCGCGCTGCCCGACCTGGCCGCCGAGCGCCTCGGCAAGACCGTGCTCGAGGTGCGCGGCCTGCGCGCCGGCTATCCGCAGGGGCCGGTGGTCTGCGACGGCTTCGACCTGACGATGGCGCGCGGCGACCGGCTCGTCATCGTCGGCCAGAACGGCGCCGGCAAGACGACGCTGCTGCGCACGCTGCTCGGTGAGCTCGAGCCGCTCGGCGGCAGCGTGACGATGGGGCAGAACACCCGGCCGATGCTGATCGACCAGCAGCGCAGCGGGCTGGACCCGAGCTGGACGGTGCGGCAGGCCGCCGCGCTCGCCGGCGGCGACAGCGTGCAGGTCGGCGATCAGCGCATGCACGTCGCGAGTTGGCTCTCGCAGCTGCTCTTCCGTCGCGAGGATTTCGACCAGCCCGTCTCGGCGCTCTCGGGCGGCCAACGCTTCCGGCTGCTGCTCGGGCGGCGGCTGCAGGAGCCGGCGAACCTGCTCGTGCTCGACGAGCCGACCAACGACCTCGACCTCGAGACGCTCGAGGTGCTCGAAGGCGCGCTCGCGAGCTGGCAGGGCTGCGCGCTGATCGTCAGCCACGACCGCGCCTTCGTCGACCGTATCGCCACCGGCCTGTTGCACGTCGAGGCAGGGCAAGGCGGCGCGCCGGGGCACGTCACCCGCACGGCGGGCGGCTGGGCGCAGCTGCTCGCGCTGCGCGAGGCCGCCGCCGCCGCCGAACGCGAGCAGCAGCGGCGCGAGCGCGACGTCGCCCGCGCCGCCGCCGCCGAGGCTGCCGGTCTGGCCGCCGAAGCCGCGCCGCCCAAGCCGACCTGGGCCGAGGAGCGCCGGTTGGAGACGATCGAGGCCGAGGTCGAGGCGGCCGAGGAGAAGCTGGCCGAGCTCGAGGCGACGCTGGCCGAGCCGGACGTGCTCGCCGACCACGAACGGTTGCAGACGGCCGCCGCCGCGCACGCCGCGCAAGCCGAGGCCGTCGCCGCGCTCTGGGAGACTTGGCAGACGCTGGAGCAGAAGTCCGAGGCGTACCGCGAGTGGCAGCAGGCGCGGCGGCGTTGAGCCTGGGCTGCGTCAACCTGCGGGGGACTCGTCGCGGACGCCGCCGCTGATCGGGCGGGCCGCATGCGAGCTGGATTCGCGCGGCTTCGGCGCCGGCGGCAGGCCTTCGCCGTCGCCGACCACGACGCGGTCACGGCCGGCGCGCTTGGCGGCGTAGAGGTTGCGGTCGGCACGTTCGAGGGCGACGAGCCAATCGGTCTCGCCCTCGCGCAGCGCGGTGCCACCGACGCTGACGGTGACGCGGACGGCGTGCCCCTCGCCGACGATGGTCGTCTCGGCGACGGCCCGGCGCAGGCGCTCGGCGACTCCGGCGATCTCGGATTCCGGCGCGCTCGGCAGCAAGGCGACGAATTCCTCCCCACCGTAGCGACCGACGATGTCCTCGCGCCGCAGCGCCGTCTGCATGACCTTGCCGATGGCGACGAGCACGGCGTCGCCGACTGGATGGCCGAGCGCGTCGTTGATCCCCTTGAAGTGGTCGAGATCGATGATCAGCAGGCCGAGCGGGCGACCGGTCCGGCGCATGCGGGCGATCTCGCGGCCGGCGGCGTCTTCGAGCGCGGCGCGATTGGGCAGTTGCGTCAGCGCGTCGCGGAAGGCTTCTGCGCGCAGCGCTTCGAGCGCGACCTCGGCGACCAAGAGCAGCGCGCCGATCGTGCCCATCGTGCCGAGGACGATCGAGCTCCCGAAGTCGAGCAGGCGCTCGGGGGTGGCCGCGAACATCGGCGGATCGGTCCCCCTCAGGGCGATGCCCCCGGCGCGGTAGGCTGCGACGGTGCCGAGCAAGAAGAAGATGACGCCGAGGAACTGGCCCGCCTTGTAGCCGCTGCGCAGCAGGGCGTATGCCGCGAACAGGCTCCAGGCGCCGATGTGCGCGATCATCGCGCAGGTGCGCCAGATCGGGCTCGGCCAGAGGTAGACCAAGAAGACGTCGAGCAGCACGAACGCGCCGGCGGCGAACAGGGCCGGGCGTCGCGACGCAGGCGCGCCGATGACCTGTCGCGTGCCTTGGACCACCAACACGAAGGCCGCTGCGGCCGTGGCGTCGGCGCCGACCAGCCCGAGGATCGACCAGATCTCACGACGCTGCACGGCCATCACGGTCGCCGTGACCCCCAGCGCTGCAGCGGTCGACCAGGTCTTGACCGCGTCCTCGTCGGGGGCGAGCTGACGCAGCACGACCGGCACGAAGGCCGCGATCGACACGACGAACACCGCCACCACCGCGAGCGTGCGGATATCCAGGTTCAGCGCGTCTGCGAGCGGAGTCGACATGGTCGGGCGGTTCCGAAGGGGCAGGCCCTGTCGCCACCATAGCCCGGCCGAAGCGTCGCGCGAACCCCCCCGCGTCGTTTCAGCCTGCGCCGAGCGCCGCCTCGATCGCGCTGCGCAGGCTCGCCGGGGTGTCCGCCGGCGCGAAACGCTCGATCACACGACCGTCCCGGCCGACCAGGAATTTCGTGAAATTCCACTTGATCGCCTCGGTCCCGAGTAGGCCCGGTGCAGCCGACTTGAGCTGGCGATACAGCGGGTGCGTGCTCCCGCCGTTGACCTCGATCTTCGCGTGCAACGGGAAGCTCACTCCGAAATTGAGCTTGCAGAACGAAGCGATCTCGTCCTCGGAGCCGGGCTCCTGATGACCGAACTGGTCGCAGGGGAAGCCGAGCACGACCAAGCCGCGATCACGGTAGTCCTGCCAGAGCTTCTCGAGGCCGTCGTATTGCGGCGTGTAGCCGCACTTGCTGGCGGTGTTCACGATCAACAGCACCTTGCCGCGATAGGCTTCGAGGGAGCCTTCGTTACCGCGGATGTCCTGGATCTGTGTAGAGAAATCGAGGGACTGACTCATGGGGACTCCTACTTCGAGGCATCGGCCGTGCCGTCGCCGGCTGTCTCGTCCGATGCGCTGGACTCCAAAGAGACGCGGATCGGCCCGGCAATTCGTCGCTCCTGCCGACCGAGCGCGATGCCGGCTTGGTCGAGCGCGCGCTTGGTGCGCACCGGCAAGGTCCGCCGGACGGTCAGGAAACGGTCCTTCGCTGCCCAGACAGAGAAGCGCAGGTGCACCCCGGCGTCGCCGAACGATTCGACGAAGACGCCCGCCTTGGGCTCGATCAGGCACTCGGGCAGGGCATCGGCCAAGGCGAGCAGGACCGACTCGACCCGCTCGAGGTCGGCGTCGAGCGCGACCGTCAGGAACAGGTCGTAGCGACGGATCGGGAACCGGGTCATGTTGGTGACCTCGGTCTTGAGCACCGATTCGTTCGGCACGCGCACGAGCAGGTTGTCGAAGGTGCGCAGCTTGATCGAGAGCAGATCGATCGAGAGTACGGTCCCGGTGGTCGTCCCGATCTGCACGATATCGCCCACTGCGAACGGGCGCTCGGCGATCAGGAACAGGCCCGAGATCAGGTTGGACGCGCTGGTCTGCGAGGCGAAGCCGATGGCGACCGAGAGCACGCCCGCAGCGCCGAGCAGCACGCGCAGGTCGACGCCGAGCTCGCGCACGACCATCAGCGCGGCGACGCCGTAGACGGTGTAGCTGACCGCGCGTCGCAGCAGCATCGCCCGTTGCGCGTCGATATCATCGCGTTCGAGCAGGCGCTCGAGGATGCGCCCGACGGTGCGCGAGATCACCATCGCGACGAGCAGCACCAACGCTGCGCGCGCCGCGCCGGCGACCATCGGCTCCTGCGTCGCGGCCTGCAGCCACTGCCATTCAGCGGGCATCGTCGCCTCCGAACAGGCCCCGGAACACGCGCGCAGTAAAGCGAAGGCCGTGCATGTCGCGCGGATCGGCGACCTTCTCGGCGCCGTGGGCCTGCAGCGGCGCCGCGCCCGAGCGGGTCACGTCGGCCAGGCCGGCGCCGCGGTCGTGCTCGAGCCGCACCGACTCGGTCCAGAGCTGGCCCTCCTGGTCGCGGAACAGCGTCAGCGATCGCAGCGGTACGCTGATCCGCTCGACGAGCAACGGCTCGTCGCTGCCGTTGGCGATTTCGAGCGGCGTGACGGCGCGGTGCGGTAGGCGCAGCAGCTCGGCCGGCTCGCGGGTCGCGTGCAGCCGGCTGGCGTAGCAGAGCTCGCCGTCGTTGGTGTCGCCGAACCAGGTATCGGAGGCTCGCCACAGCGGCGCCTCGAAGAGCCGCCCGCTTTGGGCGGTGGCGAGCTCGAGCCACAGCGGCGAGGTGGCGAAGAGCGTCGCGCGGCCTCGTGCGGGTACGATCAGCGTCCGCGACGGCGAGAAGACGACGGCGCGGTCGGCCAGCCGTGGGCGCAGCGTCAGCGCGTTGGCTTCGGGCGCGAGCGCGAGGTTGTGGACCTGCGTTCCGCTGGTCGGGATCGGCGGAACGCCCGGATCGGCGACGTCGCGGTCGATCTCCAAGGCGCCGTCGCGTGGGTCGGTGCCCGTCCGAAGGTGGATCGTCCACTCGCCCAGCCGACGCTCGATCCAGAGCTCGAAGGGCCCGACGCGCACGTAGCGCGCGGCGTCTTCCGCGAACACCACGTTGCCCCACCACGGGGGCGCAGGGCTCGGTTTCTCGGGGGCGTCGTCGGTCCGCACGGGCAGTCCTCGCAGCAGATTCCGTGCGAGAGCATCGCGCCGGCCTGCCGCCGCCGCAACCTGCGCCGATGCAGAGGAGGGTGCCGGCTGTGCTTTTCGGGCGGAGCCGTTCCCGGGTTCAGACGGTCGCGCGCGCGGCGGCGTTCCAGACCGCTGCGGCTTCTTCGACCGCAGCGTCGGCTGCGGCCGAGTCGATGCGCGGTACGCGGCCGTCGGACGCCGCTCCGAAGTCCGCCGCGACCAGGCGTGCCGTCATCTTCGCGCTCATCATCACCGACGGCGTACCCGCGCCCGGCTGGGCCGACGCGCCGACCAGGTACAACCCCGGGATGTCGGGGCAGCGGTTGTGCGGGCGGAACCACGCCGATTGCGTCAGCGTCGGCTCGACGCCGAAGCCGTTACCCAGGTGCGCGCCGAGGGTCTGGGCGAAGTAGTCCGGCGTGATGTGGAACTGCGTCACGATGCGCTCGCGCAGGTCCGGGATCCATCCACGCGAAGCGATGTCGTCGATCACGCGGTCGGCGAGCGCGGGGCCCTCGACGCTCCAGTCGATCGCCGCTCCCTTGCCGCCCTGGTTGGGGACCGGCAGCAGCGTGTATGCGGCGTGGTGGCCTTCTGGCGCCATCGAGGGGTCGGTCAGCGTCGGCACATGCAGG
>JBEARB010000352.1:0-27521 GCA_041163625.1 Pseudomonadota bacterium
TGCTCGCCCTGGCGCGTTCCGGTGGCGCGAGTCGCAGCAGCCCAGGCGGCGCTGCGGGAGCCGGCGGAGGCGTGATGGTCCTGGGGGGGCGACTGCTCGCGGTCTCGGCGCTGCTCGTCGCGCTGCTGCCTCACGTCGCCGACGCGGCCTGCCCGAAAGGGACGCGCGCGAAGCGACGCCACCACGGCAAGGAGCGCGCCTGCGTGCTGCCGGACGGGACACTGCACGGCCCCTGGCGGCGCAGCTTTCGCCTCTCGCGCGACATCGGACGTTTCGACCTCGGGGTCCGTGAGGGGGCCTGGCGAACCGAGCTCTTCACCGGCGAGGTGCACCACTACGCCTATCGCGCGGGCAAGCTGCACGGCCCGTTCCGCAAGCTCGACCGCAAGGGCCGCGAGCTCGAGGTGCTCCACTACCGTGACGGTGTGCTGCACGGCGACGTACGCGGGCGCTGGGAGGACGGGCGCAAGCGCGTCGAGGGTCGCTACCGAGACGGGCTTCGCGTCGGGCGCTGGCGCCTCTGGCACGCGACCGGTGCGCTCGCGGAAGAGACGCGCTATCTCGAGGGCAAACTGCACGGCACCCTGGTCCGGCGTTGGCCGGACGGGGCCGAGTTCGAGCGTGGCCGCTATGCCCACGGCCAGCGCGAGGGCGAGTGGCAGGCCCTGCAGCCGGACGGCAAGCCCATCTACCGCGGGCGCTGGGCGAAGGGCCGGCAGGTCGGCACCTGGGCCTTCTACGACGAAGCCGGGGCCCCAGCGCAGCGCTGGAACCCCGGCTCCGATTCGCAGAATCCGAAGCGCTAGCCCTTGTCGATGCCGGCCTTGCGCTCGTTCTCGGCCACGCCCTCGAGGATCAGGCGGGTCACGACGTAGGGATCGATGTTTGCGTTGGGGCGGCGATCCTCGATGTAGCCCTTGCCCTCGCGGGCGACCTGCCACGGGATGCGGATCGACGAGCCGCGGTCCGAGACGCCGTACTTGAACTCCTTGTACGAGCAGGTCTCGTGCTGACCGGTGAGGCGCTCCTCGATGCCGTGGCCGTAGTTGGTGATGTGCAGGTCGTGGCGCGGACGCAGCGACTCGGCCGCCGCCGTACACGCCTCGATCGACTCGCGCATCTTGCGGGTCGAGAAGTTGGTGTGCGCGCCGGCGCCGTTCCAATCGCCCTTGACCGGCTTGGCGTTGAGCGTCGCGCTCACGCCAAAATCCTCGGCGATGCGGTAGAGCAGCCAGCGGGCCATCCACAGTTGGTCCGAGACCTCGGTGGCGCTGCACGGACCGACCTGGAACTCCCACTGCGCGGGCATGACCTCGGCGTTGATGCCCGAGATCATCAGACCGGCTTCGAGGCACGCCTCGAGGTGGGCCTCGACGATGGCGCGGCCGTAGACCTCGTCGGCACCGACGCCGCAGTAGTAGCCGAACTGCGGGGCGGGGAAGCCGTTGTCCGGCCAGCCGAGCGGCTTGATGCCGTCGAACAGGGTGTACTCCTGCTCGATGCCGTAGATCATCTCGTGGCCGGCGTACTTCTCGGCCGCCGCGGCGCAGGCCGCGCGCGTGTTCGAGGGATGCGGCTTCATGTCGGTGTCGAGCACCTCGCAGAGCACCAGGATGTCCTCGCCCCCGCGGATCGGATCCGGGCATTGGAAGACCGGCTTCAGCACGCAATCCGAGGCGTGCCCCTGAGCCTGACCGGTGCTCGAACCGTCGAAGCCCCAGATCGGCGGCTCTTCGCCGATCGCCAGGACCCGGGTCTTGCAGCGCAGCTTCGCGGTCGGCTTGGCGCCGTCGATCCAGATGTACTCAGCCTTGTAGACGCTCATCGCGCTCTCCTCGTCGAATCTTTCGGACCGTGACCCGCGACGTTGCGGGTGACGAACAGGCGCGGACTGTACGCCTCGAATGTTTCGAAACGGTTTCCGAGACGTGAAATCTCGCCGCGGGCCGTGCGCTCAGGTCGATGGCGCCACCGTCCACTCGGCGAGCGCCCGCAGCCCGGCCGCGTCGCGCAACACCCAGATCGCACGTAGGTCGCGCACTCCGAGGGCGTCGCGAACCGCCCGCGGAATCGCCGCATCACCATCGCCGTCGGGTCGCAACCAACGGAGGGTTCGCTCCGCAGCGGGGGCGATCCGCATGCCGACCGCCCCGACCGCCGCACCGCGGGCGAGGATCAGCCATTGCCGCTCGGCGCCTCGCGTCGTGGCGAGCGCGTCGAGTCCTCCCGCGCCGGCATCGCCGTCGCCGAGCCCGGCGGCATGGCAGACGGCGCCGAACAGGTGCACGTCGGCACGTCCGTCGAGCGGCTCGGCGAGGCCGCCGAACAGCCGTGGTGTCCCCTCGGCGCCCGGCGGTCCGGCCAACGAGAAGCCCGGCGCGACCGTCGCCGTCAGCAGCCACTCGGGTAGGGTGACCCCGGCGGCGACGACGGCGCGCAGGGCCTCGCCGAAGGTCGCCGGGGCCTCGGTCGTCTCGCGCTGCCAGGTGCCGTCGGAGACCGTGATCCAGCCGATCGGGACGCCCCCCGCGTCCGAAAGGCCGAGGGTCTCGGCGTCCGTGAGGACGGCTGCGGCCTCGCCGACGGGCAAGGCCCGGGCGGGATCCAGGCCGGCGAGGGCCAGGGTGGCTCGCCAGCGCAGGCCGAGCACGTCGTGTTCGAGATCTTGCATGGCGGCTCCGATGTGGCGGACTGTACGCCGGCAGGCCCCGCCGACCAAGCCACCGGGGCCGGGAGAGACGATGCAGCAGGCGAGCACGCAGGACCAGACCGAGGGGACGCACGCGGTCGCGGTGACGCTGACCGCGCAAGGCAAGGAGCCGACGCACGGCGAGGCCCGGATCCTCGAGCTCGACGCGGGGGCGCGCGCCAAGCGGGCTCGGCGCGGTGCAGGCATCTGCGTCGCGATTGGCGTGGGCAGCCTCGCCATCCCCATCGTCCATTTCGTGCTGCCCTGGCTGATGATGATCATCGCAGCCGTCGTCTATCGCCGGATCGCGGGGCAGGGTGCCGAGCTCACCGCCGCGTCGGGTCCGTGCCCTGCCTGCGGCGCCGTCGTGTCGCTGCCGCGGCAGGCGCTGGAATGGCCGATCGAGTGGAATTGCGAGAGCTGCCGCAAGCGGCTCGTGATCGAGCAGGCGCCGGACTGAACCGCGGGCGAGGGGCCCACGCCAGCCGACGCCGACAACGCGACCGGGCCGAACGGGGCCGAGGCCGCACGCAAGGGAGCCGACGATGACCGACCGCTTCGATGCGCCCCTCTCCGTGGCCGTCCTGCACGGTGGCCCCTCCTCGGAACACGATATCTCCGTCGTGACCAGCCGCGGTGTCCTGGGCGCCTTGCGCGGCGCCGGCCATCGCGCGGACGCCGTCTGGGTCGATCGCCAGGGGCGCTGGCACCTCGGCGGCGCCGAGACGCCTGCCGGTCAGGCCGTCGACGCGCCGCTGCCGCTACCCGAGGCGCTCGCCGCCCTGCGCGATCGCGGCTACGACGCGTGCTTTCTCGGCTTCCACGGCACCTTCGGCGAGGACGGGCGGGTGCAGGCCGCGCTGGAGTTGGCGGGCCTGCGCTACACCGGCTCGGGGCCGCTCGCCTCGGGCGTCGCGATGGACAAGGTGACGGCGCGCCGCATCTACAGCGCGGTCGGTCTGCCGGTCGCGGCCGGGGTCGAGCTGCAGAGCGACGCCTTGGCCGACGCTGCCGCGCGGGTCGCCGCCGCCGACCGGATCGAGGCCGAGCTCGGCTTGCCCTGCGTGGTCAAGGTCACCGCCGGCGGCTCGAGCGTCGGCGTCGAGATCCCTCGCACACGCGCCGATCTCGAGGGCGCCCTCGATCGCCTGCGCGAGCAGTGGCCGACGCTGCTCGCCGAGCGCTTCGTCTCGGGTGTCGAACTCACCTGCGGGGTGCTCGAGGGGCCCGAAGGCGCCGAGGCGATGCCGTGCGTCGAGATCGCCCCGCGCGGCGACCGCTTCTTCGACTACGAGACCAAGTACGACCCCGGCTTGGTCGACGAGATCGTACCCGCGCGCATCCCGGCTGCCGCCGAGCAGGAGCTGCGCCGGCTGGCGGTGGCGGCGCACCATGCCCTCGGCTGCCGCGGCGTCTCGCGGACCGACGCGATCCTCGCCACCGACGGAAGGCTGGTGCTCCTCGAGACCAATACGTTGCCGGGACTGACGCCGGCGTCGCTGCTGCCCAAGGCCGCCGCAGCGGCGGGGCTCGACTACCCGAGCCTGCTCGAGCGGATTCTCGCCCGCGCCATCGCCTGAGCACGCCGCGTCGCGACCGCCGATCCGGGCCGCGTCGACGCCAGAGCGTGCACTGCCCCGGAATGCGAGAAAATCCTTGACCGACACCCGATGGATGCCGCAGGGTTCGCGCCCCGTCGGGCCCGCGAGGCTCGGCGCATCCGGAGTCGGGCAACCGCGCGCGTCGCGGCGCTGCCCCCTGCTCCGAGGAGACGAGCACCGATGAGCAAGCACCCTGTCATCAAGATTCTCTCCATCGAGCCGACCGTCGTCCGCTGCCAGGAGCCCTTCAAGGCGCACTGGACCATCGAGGTCGACGACGAGGTCGAATTCGGCAACGTCGAGCTGACCTTCCAGACCGACGACGCGCGACTGCTGCTGTTCGAGCACCAGGGCGATGACACGCCGGTGCTGAAGCCGCTCGCGCTCGCCGCCGGTGCCAAGATCAAGAAGACGACGACCCTCGAGCTGCGTCTGCGCCAGGGTTTGGTCGGCGAGGAGAGCCGTGACGGCTCCGCCGCGCCGCTCTCGCTGCACGCCCGCCTGAACGGCGAGGGCCAGCGCCTGGTCGCGATCTCGTCGGGCTACGGGCTGCAGGTCGCAGACCTGGCCGAGCGTCCGAGCACCAAGATCTTCATTTGACCTTGGCATCTCCGCCGCGTTGGCAGCGGAGTCGCCCCAGCGTGGGCGCTTCGTCCGGCTTGTCCGCCAGCAGCGCCCAGGCTGCGCCGTCGTCGTCCGGCCAGGTCGCGACCAAGCAGCCGGGGGCCGCCATCATCAGACGACCATCGGTCGGATGCACGAGCTCGCCCGCGCCGTAGCGCACCGCGATTCGGTCCGGCAGCACGGCATCGCGCCCGCTCGCGGCGGGGCATCGCCCGGCGACTGGCGCGCTGCGCTGCAGGTCGCTGCCGTGGGGATCGGCGTGGGGCCGCACGTCCACCGCCGTCGCGGTGATCGACGGCGCCGGCTTGCCCTCACCGGCGCCCTTCGGATCCAACGTCGCAATCAGGTCGCGCACGCCGATGCGCCCCTTCATCCGCAACCAGACCGGAATTCCGGCGTCCGAGCGCGGCTCGACACCCAAGCCGACGAGCTCGGTCCCGGCGACGCGGAGCGAACCGAGCTCGATGCCGGCGCCGAAATCCAGCACGGTCCAGCTGATCGAGCCGCCGCCGAAGTGCTTGTCGGCCGGGAGCGCCTCGGCCACCGCCAGGATCTCGCCCGAGCGCGCGAAGCCGGCGATGCGACCCTCGGCCTGCAGCACCAACTCCAGCTTGCGCGCGGTCGCGTCGACCGACGCCACGCCGCCGCCGAAGACGTAGACCGGGTAGGGCCCGCCGAGGATGCCGCCGACCCGCGGCGCCGTCCCGACCGGCGGACCCGGCGGCAGCGACGCTTGGCCCAGCTTGCGACCGGTCCGCGCGTCGCGGAATTCGACGGTGTGGCGATCGACCTCGGCCTTGTCGAGGGGGAGGCGGCACGCCCGCGGCAGCAGCAAGAGCTGCCCGACGACGACCGGCAAGCCGTGCTCGCAGCGCGGCCTCGCCGGCAGCTTCGGGCTCGCCTCGACGGTGCATTGGAACGCGATCGGCGTCGGTTTGCCGCGCACCAGCGGCGGCGTCGGGGGCTTGGCCCCGGCGGGTGTGGCAGGCGCCGGCGCCGGCGGATTCGGGGCCGCGGCGGGCGGGGCGGCCCATGCCACTGCAGCGGCGGAACAGAGCAACGCGACCCGCCCGATCGTTCGCAGCACGCCTCGCCCCGTCCCTCGATGGCTCTCTCGCATCCTCGCCTCCTCGCGCCCGGGCCGCGAGCGTCTCGTTTGCAGACGCACGGGCCGCCGGATAGATTCCGGCGTGCCCGACTTTCGGGGCAGGCAGGCGCCAGCGCAAGCGCCACGGGAGCCGCAGTGCGAAGCGTGGACGGAGACCTCCGCCGCTGGATCGTCGCCGTCGCCGGTGTGGCTGCGCAGCTCGCCGCGACGGTCTGGGCGATGTCGCTGTTGTTCTGACATGTCGAATCCTCCTTCGATGTCGCGCCATCGTCGCGCGCTGCTGCCGCCGCCCGTCGCGCGGGCACGGGCGACCGTCCTCGCGGTCGAAGCGGCCACGGTCGGGCTCGGCGCGGGCATCGCGCTGGCCCTGGGCCTCGCCGTGTTGTTGCGTCCGGCGGCGGCAATCCAGCTCGCTCGTCCGGTCACCATCCTCGCTGCCGCGGTGACCGGCCTCGGCGCCGCCGGGGCGCTGCTCGCTCAGAAGCTACGGCTCGGGGAGCGCGTGAGCGCCGAGCCGACACCGCCCGCCTTACGCGCCACCACGCCCTTGGCGGTCGCCGGCTTCGCGCTGGCGGCTTGCCTCGCCCGCGCCGCGTCCGAGTCGGCGGGCGACGCCCTCGGCTTGGCCGAAGCGCGCTTCGCGATCCTGCTCGGGCTGCCCGTCGCCGGGGCCGTGCTCGCGACGGTGGCGTGGCGCGGCATCGGCGCCATCGGTCATACGGCGACCCCCTTGGCCGAGCTGCTGCAACCCTCGGCGGTCGCGCTGCTCTCGGGCTTCGGCGTCGTCTTGTTGGTGGGATTGGTGGCCGGCTCGATGTCGGCCGAGCTGACCTACGAGCTCGGCGCCGGCACCACGATGGCGGCGCTCTGGGCCGCAGCCACGACCGGACGCGTGCTGCGCGGCATCCGCCTCGGTCTGCGCCGCCATCAGGCCGACGGGATATCCCAGCCGCCGGTCGAGCGGGCGCTCCGACATGCGGCCCTCGCCACGCTGCTCGGCGTGCTGGTCCCCGCCCTGGTGATCGCCGCCAACCTGGCCACCGCCCACCTCAACGGCGTGGTGCTCGCCGGCGCCGCCTTGGTCGTCGTCGGCCACCCGCTCCGCTATGCGTTGGCGCTCGGTCGGCTCGAGTCGGCCGTGTTCGAAGAGGGCACGGCGCACCGCGTCGAAAGCGGCGGATAACCGCGCGCGCGTTGCAAATCGAGGCCCAGCCGGCTAAGACGTACGGCCAACTGCGATGACGCGATCCACGGGGCTGTCGCCACGCGCGCATCGACCAATGCGGCCTCCGAGCACGGGGCGGCGGTGAGGGTGGGGGCGGATGCAGCGCAAGTGCCCCGAGTGCGGCCTCGACACCGAGGAACTCACCTGTCCCAACGACGGTGAGATGACGCTCGTCATCAAGAAAGAGTCGAAGAAGGCCGACAATATGGTCGGGCAGATCATCGGCGGCCGCTATCGGGTAGAGAAGATCATCGGCCAGGGTGGTTTCGGCGCCGTTTACATGGCGCAGCACATCGCCACCGGCGACCAGCTCGCGATCAAGGTGCTGCGGACCGACGTCGAAGGAGCCTCGGACGTCGTCGCCCGCTTCCGTCAGGAGGCCAAGGCCACCAGCCGGCTGAAGCACCCGAACACCGTGCGCGTGTTCGACTTCGGCCAGATGGACGACGGAAACCTCTTCCTCGCGATGGAATTCCTCGACGGTAAGACGCTCACCGACGTGATGCGCGCAGAGGGGCCGCTCGCGCCCGAGCGCTTGGTCAAGATCGGCGTGCAGGTGCTGAAGTCGCTCTCCGAGGCGCACAGCAAGGGCTTGGTTCACCGCGATCTGAAGCCGGACAACATCTTCATCCAGAACATTCACGGCGAGCCCGACTTCGTCCGCGTGCTCGACTTCGGCATCGCGAAGTCGCTCGCGACCGATACCGAGGATCTGACCTCGACGGGCGCCGTGATCGGCACACCCAAGTACATGTCGCCCGAGCAGGCGCGTGGCCAGTCGGTCGACGCCCGGACCGATATCTACTCGCTCGGTGTGATCCTCTTCGAGGGCATCTCCGGCACACCGCCGTTCATGGCGGAGACGCCGCTGGCGATGATCTTGCGCCGCGTCACCGAAGAGCCGCCGCACGTGCACGACAGCATCGCACGGCCGACGCCGATCGGCCTCTGCGACGTCGTCCTGAAGTCGCTCTCGCGCCGTCTCGAGGACCGCTACGAGAGCGCGGACGCCTTCGCCGAGGCACTGCAGGCCTCGCTCGACACGCCGGTGGCGCTACCGGGTGGCGGCACCAGCGCCGTCATCCACACCGGCGCCGGCGGCAGCCACACGGCGGCCTACGGCTCGGCACCCATTGGCGACGAGACCGTCGACGTCTCGTCCGAGCAGATCGTGCTCGCGACCACCGGCAACTCGTCGCAGATCATGGTCCACTCGGCGGCCGGTGACGATGACGCGACCTTCGAGGCGACCGCCGAGCAGATGGCCGCTCCGGCGGCCGCAGGTGGTAGCGACGACGTCACGCAGCGGACCTTCCAGGACGGGCCAGCCACCGAAGTCACGCCGGTGGTCGGTGGGGGCGCGCCGCCGCCCTCCGCATCGGCACCCGCGGCACCTGCGCCGACCGGACCGGCCCCCTCCGCGCCCGACAAGCCCGCCAGCAAGCCCGCCACGGTGGCAACGCCGACGCCCTCGGCTCCGACGCAGGTCGTCGGTGGCGGTTCCGACAACAAGATGCCGCTCTACATCGGCGGCGGTATCGGCGTGATCGTCATCGTGCTGCTCATCGTGATGATGAGCCGGCCGCAGCAGGTCGTCATCGCGCAGGGCCAGCTCACCGCCGGCGGGCAAGTCGTGCCGGTGCAGCAACAGCAGCAGGCGCCCGCGCCCGCGCCCGCGCCCGCCCCGGCACCGGAGCCCAAGCCCGAGCCGAAACCCGAGCCCAAGCCGGAGGCCAAGCCCGAGCCCGTGGCGCCGGCCGCGCCGCAGCAGGCGACCGTGGTGCTGGTCCGAACTCCGCAGAACGCCGCAGTCACCATCGACGGCAGCGGGATCGTCGGCGAGAAGTCGCTGCTCCCGCCGGGCAAGCACAAGGTGCAAGCCTCTGCCGACGGCTTCGAACCGTGGGAAGAGGAGTTCGAGGTTGCGGCCGGCGAGACTCGCGTGGTGCGCTTCGAACTGGTGAAGAAGGCCGGGCCGCGTCCGGCCCGCAAGCCGAGCGGCGGTACTGCGCGCCCGGAGCCCAAGCCCGTCGCGGCGACCCCCAAACCCGAGCCCAAACCGGAGCCCAAGCCGGTCGTGAAGAAGCCGGTCGAGAAGAAGCCGCCGCCGAGTGGCCTGCTGATCGACTGAGCGTCTCCGCGCATGGGTCTCGATCGCCTCGGCAAATTGGGACCCGCCGTGGTTGAGACGGCCTACGTCATTGGTTAGCATCCTGCCTTCTGCTTCGCTCGCGAACTCGTGTCGCGTTCTATCTCGCCGACAGGAGGCGCTCCCGATGCCTGCCCGTGTTCTTGGTTCTCGTTTTTCGGCTGCCGTCGCGCTGAGCTTGGCATGCGCGCTGACTGCCGCGCCGATGCCGGTCTTCGCCGACGACGCTGCCGAAAAGTCGCTCGAGCTCGCCCGCGACGGTGCCGGGCACTTCAAGGAGAAGCGCTACATCGAGGCCGCTCGTGCCTTCGAGTCCGCGTATCGCACCAACCCGGTCGACCCGCGCAACCTGCGCTACGCCGGCCGCGCCTGGGAGGAAGTCGGCGTCATCGATCGCGCGATCAGCCTCTTCGAGCGCTACTTGCAGGTCGAGACCAATCCCGAGTACCGGCAGTCGATCGTGTCGCGCTTGGACAAGCTCAAGGCCATCACCGCCAAAGAGCGGGCCGAAGCACTGGCGATGGCGACCATCAAGTACCCGCAGGGCCGTCTCGAGGAAGAGGCCGCGCAGGCCTTCGAGCGCCTGGGTGACAAGGCCAGCCTCGAGCGCGCGATCAAGCTCTACGAGACCTCGCGCCTGTGGGCCGAGACGCCCGAGGCCAAGGCCAAGGTCGACGCGAACATCAACCGCGTGCGCAAGGCCATCGACGATCTCGAGCGCAAGGCCAACGAGCCCGACAAGCCCGATCCCGGCACCGGTCTTCCCGGACAGCCGCATAAGCCGGCCGAGCCCGAGGGCGATACGCTGGGAATGGTCCTGTACATCGTCGGCGGCGTCGCGCTGGTCGCCGGCGGCGGCCTCGGTGGCTACGGCTACCTCAGCTACGACCAGGCCATCCAGGACAACGACGCCGGCAAGTTCGCCACGCGGGACGCCTACGACAGCGCCACCGAGAGCGCGCGTACGATGAACCAGGCCGGCTATGGCTTGGCCGTGGTCGGCGTCGGCGTACTCGGCTGGGCCATCGTCCGCACCGTCATGCGCGGCGATCCGGCCGACAAGGCTGCGCCCGTCCCCGCACCGGGAGGCAAGAAGACCGAGGGCTCCGGAGAGTCGACCAGCCTGTACTTGCAACCGCGCTTCGATCGCGACGGCGCCGCCGGCTTCGTGCTCGGCGGCCGGTTCTAGGAGGCCCACGGATGAACGCGATCAAGCTCTGGACGCTGCTGGGCCTGCTCTTCGTCGTCGGCTGCGTGCCGGCCGCCGAGGACATGCCGGATTGGAACAAGGGCTCGGTGGGCCAAGCTGCGGTCTGCGGCAACGGCACCTGCGAGGCCGGCGAGACCGAAAACTCCTGCAAGGCCGACTGCACCGGTGTCTCCGCCGAGTGCGGTAACGGCAAATGCGAGCCCGGTGAGAGCGCTGCCTCCTGCAAGACCGATTGCGCGGTCGGCGGCAAGGTCTGCGGCGACGGCAAATGCGAGGGCGAGGAAACCTTCGTCACCTGCCCGGCCGATTGCCAGGCGAAGTGCAAGGATCCGATCGTCGACTGCGGAGCGCACGCGAATCCCTGCAAGAAGTACGTCTGCGCGCAGAACGGCGAGTGCGAAGAGGCCAAGCTCGACGACAAGACGACCTGCGACGACGACAACGAGTGCACCAGCGGTGAGCAATGCGAGAACGGCGACTGCAAGGGCGGCACCGCCAAGGAATGCGATGACGGTGACGAGTGCACCGCCGACGCCTGCGACACCCTCAACGGCGATTGCACGCACACCCCGGTCGACGACGGCACCACCTGCAAGGACGATGACCCCTGCACCGGCAACACCACCTGCAAGGCCGGCAAATGCGAGTACGGCCAATGGCTCTGCGAGTGCAGCATCACGGCCGACAACACCGATCCGACGCTGGGCTGCGCGAAGAAGAGCCCGGCCAACAAGTGCAACGGCGTCGCGACCTGCGTCATCGACAAGACCAGCAAGCAGCAGAAGTGCCAGATCCTCGAGGCCTCGAAGGTCACCTGTGATTCTTCGCTCGACAGCGACTGCAAAACCTACGAGTGCAACCCGAAGCTGGGACAGTGCGAGTTCAAGCCCAAGCCCAACAACACGCTCTGCGACGACGGCAGCAATTGCACCAACGGCGACGCCTGCCTCGACGGCAAGTGCATCCCGGGTATGATGATTTGCGAATGCGATATCGTGAACTTCAAGAAGCAGTGCGAGAACAAGTACCAGGGCACCGCGGGGCCGTGCAAGGGCCAGTTCTACTGCGCCAATCCGGCCGCGGGTCCATACAAGGTCACCGATACGGCCGAGCAGAAGTCGCTCAAGACCCACTGCGAGCTCAACCCTTCGACGATCATCAATTGCGAGAACAAGGACGACACCGCTTGCCTGACCAATACCTGCGTGGTCGAGGGCGACGATGGCGTCTGCAAGATGGTCGCCGACCCGGTCCCGGCCGGACAGAACGGCAAGCTCTGCGACGACGGTGAGCCGTGCACCCCCAACTCTGCCTGCAACAAGGACGGCGTCTGCACCGCGGTGCTCGCCGAGTCCGTCCCCTGCAACGGCGAAGGCAAGTGCGACAAGCTCGGCTACGTGTGCACCGACGGCTTCTGCGTCACCAACACCTGCAAGTGCGAAAAGGACGCTGACTGTGCCGGTGAAGACGACGGTGACCTCTGCAACGGCACCATGTTCTGCAACCAACAGAGCGGCGTGTGCAAGCTGAACAAGGCGACCATCGTCAACTGCGCGAGCCTCTCGGACACCGACTGCGCGGTGAACATCTGCTACCCGAAACTGGGCCAGTGCAAGCTCACCCCGCGCGAGAACGTATTCAAGGAGACGCTGCAAGATCCGAAGACCGGCGCCATCATGGTCAAGGTCGCCCCCTACCCGGTCAAGAAGACCGACGTCTTCTGCGACGACGGCAACGCCTGCACGCCGGTCGACGTGTGCGTCAAGGGCGCCTGCATCTCGGACGACACCAACTTCTGCGACTGTAAGAACGACATCGACTGCGCGGCCCTGGAAGCCCTGGAAGACGCCAACGCTTGCAACGGCACAATGTACTGCAACCAGAGCACCAGCACCTGCGAGGTGAATCCGGCGACCGTCGTGACGTGCAAAGGTATCGACGATACGACCTGCGCACAGAACATCTGCCATCCGAAGACGGGCGAGTGCAAGGCGACGCCGGTCTGGGGCGTGGTCAAGTGCGATGACGGCAATCCGTGCACGCCGAACGATTTCTGCAATGCAAAGGGTCAGTGCACGCCGGTCGACCCGGACGCGAAGGCCTGCGGTGCCGGTGGCAGCTGCCCGCTCGGCTACTCATGCTTCGACGGCATGTGCGCCACCAACCTCTGCCAATGCGCGCAGGACAGCGATTGCGCCAGCAAGGAAGACGGCGACGTCTGCAACGGCACGCTCTACTGCGACAAGGCCTCCGGCGTGTGCAAGGTCAACCCGGCGACCGTGGTGACCTGCTCGGATACCTCGGACACCGATTGCCTCGCCAACAAGTGCAACAAAGCGACGGGGCAGTGCCAGATGACGCCGGTGAACAACAACAAGCTCTGCGATGACGGCAACCCGTGCTCGGCGACGCCGGTCTGCGACAACGGCGTCTGCAAGGCCGAGACCGAGTTCTGCGTGTGCACCAAGGACGAGGATTGCGCACCGCTGCAGAGCAAGAACCTCTGCGCGGGCAAGGTCTTCTGCAAGAAGGGCGCGACCGCGGCGGAGAACACCTGCGCCATCAACCCGGCGACGGTCGTGACGTGCTCCGGCGGCGACGACACCGGCTGCCAGCGCAACCAATGCGATCCGAAGACCGGCAAGTGCGCGTTGGTCGCCAAGCCCGACAACGTCGTGCTCTGCGACGACGGCAACCCCTGCACCAGCGGCGACAGTTGCGTCGGCGGCATCTGCACCGCGGGCACCAATATCTGCGAGTGCACGACCGACGCGGATTGTGCCGCCAAGGACGACGCCGACCTCTGCAACGGCAAGCTGTTCTGCGACAAGAGCAATGGCCCCGGCGCTTGCAAGATCAACCCGAGCACGGTGGTCACGACCTGCAATACGTCGTCTTCGAGCAACTGTCTGATCGAGAAGTGCGTGCCGGCGACGGGCAAGTGCGAGAAGACCAGCGCGTCCAGCTGCGACGACGGCAACCCCTGCACCATCGACAGCTGCGACATCGGCTCGGACAAATGCGTGACGACCGCCGTTCCGGACGGCTCGAGCTGTGTCTCGTCCGGTATTTCCGGTGTCTGCGTCACCACCTCGGCGAGCGCATCCGCCTGCCAGGCGGCGCCGCAGTCGGAGATGATCTTTATCGCCAAGGGCTCGTTCCAGCAGGGCTGCAGCAGCGTCGAGGGCGCGGCCTGCAAGGCCGACGAGCAGCCGCAGCATGCTGTGACGCTGACCGGCCATTGGATCGACCGCTTCGAGGTCACCGTGGCGCGCTACGACGCCTGCGTCGCCGCGGGAGCCTGCAAGGCGCCGGCGATGACGGGGGCGACGTGCAACTACGGCGCGTCCGGCAAGTCGCAGCATCCGGTGAACTGCGTCACGCAGGCCGAGGCGACGACGTACTGCACCTGGTACGGCGATACGGCCTCGGGCGGCAAGAAGAACGGCCGCCTTCCGACCGAGTCGGAGTGGGAGCGCGCCGCGCGCGGTGGTTGCGAGCTCTACACGACGTGCGCGACCCAGACCCCGACCTACGTCTGGGGCATGTCGCCGACGCCGAACTGTTCGCAGGCGGTGATGAACGACGGCGGCGGCACCGGTTGCCAGGGCGCCGGCACGCTCGAGGTCGCCCAGCGTCCGTCGACCGATCGCACCGTCTACGACCTGTACGACATGGCCGGCAGCGTCTCGGAGTGGGTGCTCGACGCCTTCTCCGCGACCTACTACGCCGGCAGCCCGGCCACCGACCCGCTCAACAGCGGTGCCGGTGCCAAGGTCGTGCGCGGCGGTAGCTTCGCGTCCAGCAACGGCGAGGATCTCCGCGCTGCGCGGCGCGGTTCGTCCAGCGCCGCCGCCGCGTCCATCGGCTTCCGCTGCGTGATCGAGCCCTGACGGGGCGCCGGCAGGGCCGGCGCGCGCTCGCGGCGTAGGAGGTTCGGACCGATGTCTCCACGACCCCCCGCGTGGCCTCGACCGACCGGTCGGACCTGGTTCGGAGCGCTCCTGTGCGTGACGGTGCTCGCGCTGCCCGGGGTCGCGTTCGCGGACTTCTGCTCCGGCAAGCAGAACGGCCTGTGGTGTGACGGCAGCAAGCTCGTCAACTGCCAGGGCGGCAGCGTCTCGTCCTCGCAGAACTGTCCCAACGGCTGCCAGTCGATGCCGGTCGGAACCCCCGACAAGTGCAAGTCCTCCTCGGGCTTCTGCAGTGGCAAGCAGAACGGCCTCTGGTGCGACGGCGACAAGCTGGTGAACTGCCAGAACGGCAACGTCGCGTCGTCGCAGACCTGCCCGAACGGTTGCCAGTCGATGCCGGTCGGCACCCCAGACACATGCAAGGAGTCGACCAACTTCTGCAGCGGTAAGGCGAGCGGGTATTGGTGCGACGGCAACAACCTCGTGCTCTGCAAATCCGGCAGCGTTTCCTCGTCGCAGGGCTGCCCGAACGGCTGCCAGTCCAACCCGGCGGGCACCGACGACGTCTGCAAATCGAGCGCTGGCACCGGCTTCTGCGCCGGCAAGCAGAACGGCCTGTGGTGTGACGGCGACAAGCTCGTGAACTGTCAGGGCGGCAGCGTGGCTTCGTCGCAGACCTGCGCCAACGGCTGCGCCTCGATGCCGGCGGGTGTGGCCGATCAATGCAAATCCGGCGGCACCGTCGGATTTTGCGTCGGCAAGCAGAGCGGTCTGTGGTGCGACGGCGACCAGCTGGTGAACTGCCAGGGCGGCGACGTCGCTTCGACCACCACCTGCAACAAGGGATGCGCCTCGATGCCGCTCGGCGTGCCCGACCAATGCAAGCCCGACGACGACGGCGGCGGTGGTACCGGCGAGGGCGGCACCGGCGGCAAGCTCGAGCTCTGCAACCCCTTCCAGCCGGCCAAGGCACCCACCTGCGGCTTTGGTTGCTACGGCGGTCACAAGGGTAGCGACTACGCCTGCGCGGACGGCACGCCGCTGTTCGCGCCGACCAGCGGTACGGTGACCAAGGTCGTGAACTCCTACAACGGCCAGACCTGCTCGCCGGACTTCGGCAACCTGGTCAAGATCGCGACCGGGCCTTACGAGATCATCCTCGGCCACATGCGCAAGGACGTGCTCGTCTCGCCCGGCAAGGTCAACGCCGGCAAGGCGATCGGCTACGCCAGCAACACCGGCTACACGATGACGCTGAAGAACGGGGCGTGGGTCTGCCAGCAAGGCGGCGGCCACCACCTGCACCTCGAGGTGCGCAAGAACGGCGTGGCGTTCGACGCCTACAACTCGTCGGAGGTGGTGTGGAAGAGCTGCGGCGAGATCGGCGGCGGCGATGGCGGTGGCGGACAGCCCGCCGGCTTCTGCAGCGGCAAGCAAAACGGCCTGTGGTGTGACGGCAGCAAGTTGGTGAACTGCCAGGGCGGCAACGTTGCGTCGTCGAACGATTGCCCGAACGGCTGCCAATCGATGCCGGTCGGTGTGCCCGACGCGTGCAAGGCCGAGGCGCCGCCGCCGAGCCCGTGCGCCGGCAAGGACAACGCCTCGATCTGCGCGGGCGACGGGGTGCTGCTCTGCGTCGGCGGCCAAGTGCAGCAATCGATCACCTGCACCGAGGGCTGCGTCGAGAGCGGCGGCGCCGCGAACTGTCAGCAACCGCCACCGCCCGATCCGTGCAACGGTACACCGAGCGGGCCGAGCTGCGAGGGCGACGTGCTGCGCCAGTGCAAGGACGGCAAGACCGCCTCGGCGACGCCCTGCGCGTTCGGCTGTGGAGACCTCGGTGGTGCGCTCGGCTGCCTGCCCGATCCTGCGACCGTCGATCCGTGTACCGACCTCGCCGACGGCGGCCATTGCGCCGCCAAGGGTGATGACGCGTCCGTGCTGCGGACGTGCGCCGCGGGCAAGACGATCGCGCTGCAGGTGTGCGGCTTCGGCTGCGCCAGCGTCGGTGGCAAGGACGGCTGCGCCCAGCCCGGCGGCGGCGGAGCGTGCGCCGCGACGCCCGACGGCACGCGCTGCGACGGTACGAAGCTGCTGACCTGCCAGGGGGGCGCCGTGGTCGATCAGCAGCTCTGTGCCTTCGGCTGCGCCGTGTTCGCCGGCAAGGCCGGTTGCCTCTCGGTCGAGGGGGCCGCCTGTGCCGACGCTGGCGACGGTCCGGCCTGCCAGGGGCAGCTGCTGCTCGGTTGCGCGGCAGGGCAGGTCCAATCGGCCACGCTCTGTACCGAGGGTTGCGAGGCCAGCGGTGGTGCGCACTGCAGCGCCGCGAGCGGCTTCTGCGCCGACAAGGTCGACGCGGCCTGGTGTTCGGGCGGCAAGCTCGTCCATTGCCTCGCGCAGTTCGAGGCGGGCGTCGAGGTCTGCAAGTACGGCTGCCATCCGCAACCGGGCGCGACGCCCGACACCTGCGCTGCAGCCAAGAGCTCGGTCTGCGGCGGCCAGACCGACGGCAGCTATTGCGACGGCCCCGCCCGGGTCGGCTGCCAGGGCGGTCTCGAGGTCGGACGCGTCGCCTGCGCGCTCGGCTGCGGCGGCGTCCCCGGCCAGGCCAGCTGCGAGGCCGCCGAGGCGGTCGCCTGTGTCGGCAAGGACGACGGAACCCATTGCATCGGCAGCGCCGTGGTCGCCTGCGCGTCGGGCGAGGCGGCGCTGGTTACGCCCTGCGTCAACGGCTGTGCGGTCGATTCGGCGTTCGGGCCCAGCTGCGTACAGGCCAGCCAGACGGCGGCGGCGCTCGGTGTCGCGGTCGATGCGGCCGGCTGCGCGAGCCTACAGGGCGACTTCGTGCTCTCCACCGTGGCGCATCAAAGCCAGCTCGGCGAGGACGCGCAGCTCGGCACCTGCCCCGACCGCACGGTTCAGAGCCACGGTGCTTTCGTCGGAGCGCTCTCGATGGTCTACGCGACCCTCGGCGCGCCGCGGACGGTGCTCGGGGTCAGTGGCAACACGCCGGCGCTGGAGAACGCGTGGCGGACGCAGCACGACGGCTACGGCGATTGCGGCGCGCCCGGCGTCTGCTGCCCGCGGTGGGACCGAGACCCCGAGCCCATCGGCTTCGACCTCTCCGCCCCGCTGCCGACGTGCCTCCCGTCCCAGGTCGTCGCCCGCATCGCCACGAGCCTGGTCGCCGGCCGGCCCGTGGTGGCGGAGGTCCGGGCCCCTGGCGGCGTCGGTGCGGGCCGGTTCGTCGCCTTGGTGGGCGTCGACAAGGTCGCCGGCTGGCTGGTGCTCGATTCGGCCGCGACCGCAGAGGTCCGCCCGCTCTCGAGCGTCTTGGCCGGCGGTGCCGAGCTCGCCCGCGTCGCGCTGCCGCGTCTCGATGGCGAGGGGCTGCACGATCTGGACGGCAAGCCGATCGCCGACGGTGGTGTCGCGCCTCTCGTCGATGCCGACCCCGTCGACGGTGGCGGCAGCACCGACGTCGGCGACGCTGGCGGCGCGCCCGAGGTGTTCGGGGACGGCGGGGGCTTGGACCTCGGCACCGGCGCCGGCATACCACGCGCCGAGCCGAGCGGCTGCAGCGCCGGCCGCGACCGCCCCGTCCCGACCATCGCGTGGCTCCTGCTCGCGGCCCTGATCGTGATCGGGAGCCGTCGCCGTCGCCGCTCGGCTTGATGCGGACGCCCGCGCCGCCTACCTTGCCGGCGCTGGAGGTTCGTCATGGCTGAGCAGGTCCAATCCATCCCCACCACCGCCCCGACCACCGAGCGCAAGAAGGCTTCGGTGGCGCCGATCATCATCGCGTTGGTGGTCGCCGGGCTCGGCTTCTTCGTGATCACCTCGAGCACGTCGGGCGGATCGGGGATGTTCAACTACGAACTCGTGGATCTGGTCGCCAAACGCGCCGAGCTCGAGGGCAAGGACGTGAAGGTCTCCGGGCGCATCGCTCGGGGCAGCGTCCGTGGCGAGCCGGCCAGCGACTCGTTCCGCTTCGACCTCGAGGACGACGCCGGCAACAAGCTCGCCATCGCCTACAAGCGGCTGCTGCCCGATCCCTTCGAGGAGGGGCGCGATGCCATCGTGCAGGGTCGCCTCGAGGGGGATCGCGTCGTCGCGACCAACCTCACGGTGAAGTGTCCGAGCCGCTACGCCGACACCGAGAACATGACCGAGGCCGACAAGAAGCGGTACTACGAGACCGACTATCGCAAGCACGCCGAGATGGCGGGCGAGAAGAAGGCCGCGCCCGCCGCGCCCGCCGCGCCCACCGAATAGTCAGCGCGGGTCGGCACAGAGCCCGGCGTCGACCACTTGTAGCGCCTCTTGCCGTCGGACGACCAATCGGCCGAAGCCGTAGACCGGCTCGCTGCCTCCGGCATCGAAGGCGCAGCGTACCGTCACGCGCGGATCGCCGCCCTCGAGCTCGAGGTCCAGCGGAAGCGTGGCTTCTGGCGCGCCGCCACGTCGAAAGCTGCGCTCCAGCACGAAGGGGCGGTCGCCGTTGTGCACCGTCACCCGCAGCCCGACCAGCCGATCGCGTCCGAGGGTGCCGCCGGCGTACGGGTGTTCGAGGTGCGTCAGCAACAGGCTCACGCGTACGGACTGGACGTCACGGTGCAAGGTCCAGAAGGCGGCGAGGAGGCCGCCGACCAGCGCGACGATACCGACGGGACGTCGTAGATGCGCGGGAATCACGAACACTCCTGCCAGCGCGCGGCCTCGTTTGCGGCCCAACGCGCCGCCGGCTCGACGCGAACGATACGCCCGCCTTCGAGGTGGTGAACCCGCGCGTCGGCCGCCACGGCGAGCGTCGGATCGTGCGAGACGACCAGTGCCGCCCGCGACTCGCCGCAGATGCTACGCAGTAGCCCTCCGAGCGCAACGGTCGCCTCGGGCGGCAGGGCGCTCGACGGTTCGTCCAGGACCAGGATCCGCGCGCCCTGACACAACGCCCGGGCGATCGCGACGCGCTGTTGTTGGCCGCCCGAGAGCCGTCGGGGCAGGGCGGCGGCGACCTCGGCGTCCAGCCCGACTTCGGCCAGCGCGGCGCGGGCGCGGACTTCGGCGGCCACCTCGTCGACGCCGGCGACGTGCATCGGGTCGGCGACGCAGCGCAGCGCCGACCAGCGCGGCTGCAGCGTCGCCCCGGCGTCTTGGCCGACCCAAGCGAGCGACCGACGCCGCGCTGGCACGTCCGCCGGCACGCCGTCGAGCAGGATGGTGCCGTTCGCGGGCAGGACGCCGAGCAGCGCGTCGAGCAGCGTCGATTTGCCGGCGCCGCTCGGCCCGGCGACGACGGCGATCGAGCCTGCATCGAGGTCCAGGTCGACGCCGCGCAGCGTGCGGACCGTGATCCCGCGGATCGTCAGCAGCGGCGCGCTCACGCCGGCTCAAGCCCGCCCGCGACGTCGAGCCGGAGCGTGCGATCGGCCACCGCCGCGGCGAACGCCGGGTCGTGGCTCACCGTCAACAGCGTCAGCGCGTGCCGCGTTCGAAGCGAACGGAGCAGCGAGGCGATAGCGCGGGCGCGGTCGCCGTCGAGCGCGCTGGTCGGCTCGTCGAGTAACAAGAGCCGCGGTGACGGCAGCAGCGCCAGCGCCAACGCGAGGCGCTGACGCTGTCCGCCGGAGAGTTGGTGCGGGCGGCGGTCGGCGAGCACCTCGGGGTCCAGACCGACCTCCCGCAGCAGCGCGTCGCCTCGCGCTGCTGCGACGCCGTGGATCCGAGCCTGTTCGCGCATCGCGCTGTGGACGCGCTGCAGGGGATCCAGGCTCCCGAGCGCATCCTGCGGCAGCAGACCGATCGCGCGGCCGCGCAAGCGCGGCGTGATCGGGGCGTCGCCAAATACGAAGGCGCGATGCTCGACGTGGGCGCTCCGCTCGAGCAGTCCGAGCAGCGCTTGCAGCAGGGTCGATTTGCCGGCGCCGCTCGGCCCGAGGATCGCGACCGACTCGCCGGCGGCAAGCGTCAGGTCCAGACCGTGGTCGCCGCCCAGACGCAGCACGCCGTCGCGCCAAACGCGCAACCCGGCGATCTGCAGCAAGGGCGTCAGTTCAGCAGCTCGCCGTCGCCACCCTCGGCGACCAGGCTCAGCTCGGTCGTGCGCAGCAGCAGGTCGCCGGCGATATCGCACAGGCGCTCGGCGCGCTGTAGCGGCGAGGGCGTCTCGAGCAGCTGCTGCCGGATCGTCGGCTCGAACGCGAGCACCGCGGCGAGCCGATGGGTCAGGATGCCGGGCTTCTTGCTCGACGAGAGCGCCGCGGCGAGCAGGGCGGCGTGGTCGCCGCGCTGGAGCATCAAGCCACGCACGGTGCTGGTCAGCCGCTCGATGGCCGCGTCGAGCGCAACGGGCTCGTCGAGGGTGTCGTCGATGACCTCGACCTCGGCGGTCCGGTAGGGCTGCAGCTGGTGGATGGTGCGCAGCCGCACGCGCGCGAGGCAGTGCACGTAGAGGTTGTAGCGGCCGTCTTCGAGGCGCTCCTCGTTGACGATCCGGCACAGCGATCCGAATTCGTGGGCCGGCGGCGAGCCGTAGTAGTTGTCTTCCCAGCCCGGTTTGAGCCCGACCAGCACGAGCAGGCGGTTGGTCGCGAGCGCATCGCTCACGAGCATGCGGTAGCGCGGCTCGAAGACGTGCAGGCGCGTCGTGGTCTGCGGAAAGAGCACGAAGGTCGGCAGGGGGAAGACGGGCAGCGATTCGTAGCGCTCGTCGACGATGGCGATCGATTGCATGGCAGGCCTCGTGGGCGCCGCGGATCGGCGGCGGACCGCAGGATCGTAGAGAATCCTGCGCCCTCCGCAAGAATTTCCGAGAGGTGCAGCGTCGGCGCGCTACAGGCCGTAGCCGCCGTCGTCGTTGCCGCCCGCGGTCAGGCGCGGACGGTGGCGCCAGTTCTCGACGGCGCGAGCGATGACGAAGCGCAGACGCGGGTCGACGAACGCGGCCTCGACGGCGCGGGCGGTGGCGGTCCGCAGCTGCTCGAGTCGCCAGCCGAGCGCACGGCTGAGCTGGTCGAGCTCGGTCGTCATCGAGGTGCCCAGCAGGCCCGACGCGCCGCTGCCGATGGTGACGAACAAGCCCGCCTCCATCAGCCGTCCGGCCGAGGGTGGCGCGCCCTCCCGCTGCAGACCGCAGCGCGTCTCCAACGTGGGCAGGCAGATGACCGGCACGCGCCGCGCGCGCAGCTGCAGCAGCGCGTCTTCGTCCCGCGGGAGGTGATGGCCGTGCACGACACGCGAGGGCTCGAGCGCGAGCACTTCACCGATACGACGGCGATTGCCGCCATAGCCGGCCGTCACCGAGAGCGCCAGGCCCGCGGCTTTCAGCTCGCGGAGCACGTCGCCGAGCGAGCCGAGCGCGACGCCCTCGTCACCCGAGAGCGCGACGCCGCAGAGTCGATCGCCGGCGGCATCGCGCATCGCGTGGACAGCGGCACGGGCTGCGTCGGGGGCGTCGCCGCGACGGATCTCGGCGATGATGACCCAGCTGAGCAGGGCGTCGTCCGACTCCTCGATGGCGCGCTCGAAGCCACGCTCGATCGCGTCGAAGACGTCTTCGGCGGGCAGACCGGGGCGCAGCACGTCGACGTGGACCTCGACGTGCACCACCGAGTCGCGGATCAGGCGCTGCGCGAGGCTGTAGGCGATTCCCTCGACCTGGCGGGGCTTGCGCAGCAGCGACGCGACCAGGTCCAGGCAGGCATCCCAGCCCGCTGGTCCCTCGCCGGCGAGCAACGGCGCCGGGTCGCGGTCGTCACCGGCCTCTTGCATCAAGGCCGTGAGCTGCTCGAGCGTGGGTGCCCCCAGCAGGCTCGAGCACAGATCGACTTTGGGAAGGGTTGCGACGATCGTGGACATGCGCCCTCGCTATCCGAGCCGCCGCTCCCAACGCGAGACCTCGCGCAGGAAGCTGGCATGGATGTACTCGCGGCGAATCATCTCCGCCATCTCCTCCACGTCGCGGTACTCTTCCCACGAGACGCGGATGGTCGGGATGCGCCGGGAGATATCCTGCACGAAGGATTCGTAGGCGTCGTGCAATGCCGTCAGGTACTCCAACGAAACACCGGATTCGACGTCGCGGTTGCGCTCGCGGATCCGCGCCATGCTGCTCTCGGGCGAGACGTCGAGGTAGATGATCGCCGAGGGCTTGCACATGAAATTCGACATATGGCGGAACAGATCGACGTACGTACGGTAGTCGCGCTCCTCCATCAGGCCGGTCGTCGAGAGCATCTTCGCGAAGATCGCGTCTTCGTAGATGGTGCGATCTTGGATCGCCGGACGGCCGCGCCAGATGATCTCCTGATGCTGCTGGAACCGCCGGTTCAGGAGGTAGATCTGCGTCGCGAAGCTGTACCGAGCCGTGTCGCGGTAGAAGTCGGCCAAATACTCGTTGTCTTCCACCGGCTCGTAGTAGACGTCCAGGCCCATGTGGCGGCCGAGCGCGGTCGCGAGCGTCGTCTTGCCCGCGCCGATCATGCCGGCGATGCCGATGAAGAGGTTGTCGAGATGCTCGGACATCAGGGCTCCTCGCGGTCGATGTGCGCGGCGAGCGCGCGAAGGTTCGAGGTCGCTGGTCCGAGGGCGTCGAGCAATCGACGCGCCGCGGCGCGCAGCGCAGCTTCGAGGTCTTGCGCCGCCACGGTCGCGTCGACGTCCTCGTACGCGACGTGGATGTCGGCGGCCCCGGCGGTCAGCTCGGCCTCGATGCGGGTGTCGGGGAAGGTGACCACGGCGTCGGGCGCGCCAGTGCGCAGCGCGTGGGTGGCCTCGAGCCAGGCGAGCAGCAGGCCGTCGAGGTGGTCCCAGTAGTCGGCGCGGCAGAGGGCGTCGTCGCCATGGCCGAGGTCCAACGCACCGTCGACCAAGCCCAGTGCCTGCGCGCTCGCCCCCGCGGCCGCGCGTGCCGCGGTGTCCCAGGGCTCACGGATGAGATCCGCCCCGACCCGGAGGTGGAGCTGGCAGCGGAGGGGTGGCATCGCGGACGTGGGCGACTAGCCGCCGACCGCGTAGCGGACGGTGTACTTGGTCGTGCTGCCCGAAGATTGCGGGAAGCGAAGCTTCTTGGCCGCGCTGATGATGCACTTGCCGAGGTCGTCGCTCGAGTGCTTGCCGATGACCTTGGCGTTGCTGACGTTGCCCTGGGCCGCGACGTAGATGTTGACCTTGATGGTCTCGGCGCCAGAGTCGATGTCGCCGTGCACCATGTAGCACTTGAGCACGTCCGACCGGGCGCCGGTCGCGATCTTGTCGACCTCGCCCTGGCTCAGCTTGCGCGCCCCGGAATCGGAGGCCTCGGCCGGCTTGGCGGTCGGCTTGGCCTGCGGCGTCATCGCCTTGGCCGACTCCTTCGCGCGCTTGGCGGCGAGCAGGCGGTCGATGTCGTCCATGTCCTTGGGCGACTTGGGCTCGGGCTCGGGCTTGGGCTCGGGCTTGGCGGCCTCCTGCTTGCGGCGCTGCAGGAGACGGTCGATCTCGTCCATGTTGCCCGACGTGGGCTCCGGCTTCTTCTCGGCCTTGGGCTCGGTCTTGGCGACCGTCTTTTCGACCTTGGTGTCCGCCTTCGCGATGGTCTTCTCGACCTTCGCCTCGACCTTCGCCTCCGCCTTGGGCTCGACCTTGGCGGCTCCCGCGGCGGTGTCGGCCTCGGCGGTGCTGCCCGCGTCGGCGGCGGCGGCCTGCTTGGCGGCCTCGGCGGCGGCAGCTTCTGCCTTGGCCTTGGCCTCTGCGTCGGCCTTGGCCTTGGCCTCGGCGTCGGCCTTGGCCTTCGCAGCGGCGGCTGCCTTCTTGTCGGCCTCGGCCTTGGCGGCTGCGATGGCGGCAGCCTCCGGCTTGACCTTCACCGGGCCCGCGCTGCTGGTGGTCTTGGTCGCGTTGGCCTTGTTCTTCGCGAGGAAAATGCCGCCGCCGACCAGCGCCAGGATCACGATGATGCCGACGATGAGGCCGACTCCCATGCCGCCCTCGTCGTCCTTCTTGGCGGCCGCCTTGGCACCGGCCGCGGCCTTGCCTGCCGCGACGGGGTTGGCGCCGGCAGGGCCTTTGGCGCTACCGCCCTTGGCGGCGGCCGGCGTGGTCTTCCCTGCGGGCTGCGCGCCCTTGGCAGAGGTGCCCTTGCCGGCCGGCTTGTCGGCAGCCGTCGCCGTCGCAGCGGCCGCACCCTTGGCCTTGCCGACGTCCTTGCCCTTGGCTTCGGTCTTGCCGGCGGCGGGCTCGGTCGGGATCGGCTCGACGCGCGTCGCGGCCTCGTCGGCCGCGGCGGTGGTGGCCTCGGCCTTGCCGGGCAGCGAGACGACGGTCGGCTTGCGACGACCGGTCGGCACGGAGGGCGGCTCATCGGCCGCGGGGACCGGCGGCGGTGCGCTGGAATCCTCGCTCACCGGAACCGGCGGCGGCGCCGCCTCGCTGGCGGCTTCCGGCTCGGGCTGAGGCTCGGGCTCGGGCTCGGGCTCGGGCTCGGGCTCGGGCTCGGGCTCGGCCTCGATCTGCTGCGATTCGAACGCGCTCGAGGCGATCTCGCCCGAGGGCAGGGCGGGGGGCTCGACCGTCGCGGCCGCTTCGCCGCCGCTGTCGCCCTGCGCGTCGAGCTTCACGAGCAACTCGATCATCGCGGCCGAGAGCTCGAGGGTCTGCGCGCGCCGGGGCGACTTGCGCTTGGCAGCCGGCTCGGCGCCCGTCGCGCCACCGACTTCTGCGACCTTCTCTTGGAACGGCGCGACCTCGCGCACCGGCGTCCACGCGCCGAAGCCCTTGCGCCACACCAAATCGTCGGCCTTGAGGCGGCCGGCAGCGATGTGCTCCTGCACCTCGGCTTCGGTCAGCGGGCCGACCTGCTTGCCCTCGATGCCGGCGAACCAGACGCGCTGCGGCGTGGCCGGAGCGGCCTCGGGCATGTCCATCTGGAAGGGCATCGTGGTGCGGCCGGCGTCGTCCTCGGTCGCCATGCCGCGGACCCGGATTTCGGCTCCGCACTTCTTGCAACCGACTTTGAACACGCGGTTCTTGCCCTGAACCTTCTCGTCGGGGATGCGGTAGTTCGCACCGCAAGCCGGGCAGGTGATCTTCATGGGCGGAATCCTCCGTCGGTCGCGCAAAGGGGCCAAGAATCTAGCGCGGTCGTCACCAGTTGGCAACGCCACAACAGTGGCTTCGACGCACCGCGTCGCGCGTCGATCTACTGCGCTCACGCGGGTCCGATCGTGGACCGTCCGAACCGGCGCCCGAGCTCAGCCCAAAAAGGGCCGAACGTCCGGGGGCGCGGCTGCGGCGTGCGCATCCAGCAGCCACCGTGCGGCACGGTTCCCCCGCTCCGCGCCGAGGAATCGCAGCAGCCCCTCGGCAAGGATCTCGACACCGGCCGCCAGCGCTTCCGGGCCGTGTGGCCTCCCCTGGACGACCTGCTCGTACCAGCGAGCGTGACGTTGCATCGGCTCCGGGTCCCCCGCGGCGAGCGCGGCACCGAGCTGTCGCAGCATGACGTCGAGATCGGCCTCGAGCGTGCGGACGCCCTTGATCCCCCGATGGGGCGGCAGCTCCGGCCGGCGGGTCGCCAGCGTCCGCGCGCCCCAATCCGCCAGCGCGCGCCGTTCCCGCTCCACCTCGGCTGCGAGATTCGCGTCGCCCAGGTCTTCGTCGAGGAAGTCTGCGTCGTCGCCGAAGAGATCCATCGTCGCTCCCGACCCACGATTGCACTCGCCGCGGGCGTCGGGCATAGGAACGCCATGATCACGGCCATCGTCAACCCACGCGCCTCTCGCCGTCACGCCGACGTGGCGCAGGCGATCACGTCGACCGCTGCGCGCGCGCGGCTGTTGGCGGCGGACGCCGAGGCCGATGTCGATGCGCTGCTGCTCGACGCCGATGCACTCGCGGCTCAGAGCTTGCTCGTCGTCGTCGGTGGAGACGGCACGGTGTCGAATCTCCTCACGCGTGCGGCGATGCACGGTGTGCTGCAGCAGCTACCGCCGCTTCTCTTGCTCCCGGTCGGTGAACTCGGCACGGCTGCGCGGCAGCTCGTAGGCACCGGTGACGCTGCGAGCCTGGCCGAGCGCATCCTGGTCGCGTGGGGCCGAGGCGTGCGGCGCGTCGTCGAGATGCCGGTGGTTCAGGTGCGGGTCGAAGGCAGCGCGGCGCGAGTCGGGCTGACTGCGAGCCTCGGTGCGATCGCGCGCGCACACCGTGACTACGCCCGTGCGCGCATCGGCGGCACGGTCGGGATCGGCGAAGTCCTGCTGCGATTCGGCACCGCGTCGCTCCCGGACGAGCGGTTCTCGCCGATCGGTGACGGGCTCCGCTGTGAAGACGGGAGCGGGCGCACCTGGATGCACCAGCGCGCGACGGCAGCGCTGTTCGGGCCGCTCCCCGGGTTCTTCGGCTGGGTCCGCCCGTTTCCCGGCGTTCGCGCCTTGGCGACCCGCGACCTGCACGGGCTCGTGTCCGAGCTCGGTCCCTTCGCCACCCGCGTCTCCTTGCCACAGTTGTTGCGCGGGGCGCGACCGAGCGGGCGTCGACTGCACGGTCACGGTGTGCAGACCGCGAGCTTCACGGCAGGTGAGCGTCCCGACGTGGTGGCATTGGACGGGGAAGTGATCGCCGTCGCTCCGTCTGCCAACGTTCGAATCGACGCGACGGCGCCGATCCGGGTCGTGGCTTGGCGCCCAATCTCGCGCGAGTCTGCGACTGTCGCCTGAAGAAGCGATCTCCACTGAAGGTGTTGCGATATGATACATGCGTGTCTCAGCTGTCTCAGCCTGCTTGCGCGATGAAAGTCAAAGGGAATCTTGCATAGCTCTGCGCCAGAATGGCGCAGCGGCAGGGGAAATGACCCGATCACGGCCCGCCTCGATGCCGCCTCTGCCGACGGTTGCGCCGTTTTGGTGCAGCATGAGCTTTGTTTAGCCAAGCGTTGCGGCGATTTGTCGAATTGCGGTGGCGCGGCCTTGCCTCTTGGCAGGCTTTCTGCAAAACGTAGGTTCACAGAGCGAGAGGTGTGGGCAGAA
>JBEARB010000353.1:0-3060 GCA_041163625.1 Pseudomonadota bacterium
AGGATCTGAACGCCGTCTGGGAAGCGAGCGGCGTCGCTCCGAAGCAATAGCATCCAGAGGGGGCGCGCACGGATTCGCGTCCCCGACCGCCCGTGACCGAGAGGAATCGAAGATGCAGGACTACCCGAAGCCCTCCTGGCAGCGCCGCGTCGCGGCCATGCTGCTGACCGCGCTGCCGCTCGCGGGCTGCTACAACACCTACACGGTGCCCTCGAACGAGTTCCGCAAGCTGCAGTCGCCGGCGGCCGTCCGCCTTGACAGCCGCCTCGCCGAGAACCTCAAAGAGGAAGAGGCCAAGGCGCTGCTGAGCCGTCGGGCCGATGATCCGGTAACGGTGACATCGGACAAGAACAAGCAGGTCGCCGTGAACCGCGCGACCCGCCTGTACGTTCGCTCGCAGGGTGGCCGTCGCTACCAGGTCACGCCGTTCAACTTCTCGATGTACTCGAGCCAGTTGGTCGCCTCGGACCGCGACACGCTCGTGCCGCTGGCGAACCTCAAGTCCTACGAGGTCGATCTGCTCTCGACGGGCAAGACCGCAGGCGTCATCGCTGCCGGCGTCGCGCTGGCTGCCGGCTTCATCGCCGTCATCGTGGTGACGAGCGGTCGCAAGACGTTCAACTAGCGGTCGCGTGAGCCCCGCCGTGCCGGGCAAGCCGCGCAGCCTCGGCGTCCGAATCGCGCTGCATCTGACGGTGCTGACGCTCGGCTTCGCCGTCGGCGCCGGCTGGTTCTACCTCCCCGATCTCCTCGAACGCGAAGTCAGGGCGCGCCTCGCCGACGCTGCCGAACGCCGTGGGCTTGTCCTTGAGCTCGGTCCGCTCTGGCTGCGGCCCTTCGACGGCATCGTCGCCGAGGACGTTCATGTCCGTGTCGCAGGTAGCGCAGCGGAGTCGCCGCTCCTCTCGCTCCGCCGGCTCGAGGTGGATTGGGAGGTGAGCGGTTTGCGCCCCCCGCGCGTCTACCTCCAGCAGGTTCGTATCGACGGCGGGACCCTCCGCGTCCGCCGTTCCGCGGATGGCCGCGTCGAGGTGCAGCCGGTCATCGAGCAGCTGCTCGCCGGCGGTGCGGATGGCAGAGGAAGCGGCGGTGCCGGCGGTCTGCGCCGGTTCGTGAGCGACCATGTTCCGGCGCTCGACGCCCGAGATCTCGCCCTGGAAGTCGACGACGCCCACGGGCGGCCACTGACCGCCGGCAAGGGGCTGGACCTGCGCCACCTGCGCTTGCACGGCGCCACGCTCAAGCTGCAGGACCAATCTCCGGTCCGGGAGAAGCTCGAGCTCGCGCTCGAGGTGCGCACCCTGGTCGCGGGACTCCAGGACGCGCTCACACTCACGGCCCAGCTGCGCTTGCCGGCGCGCGAGGGCGCGCTGCAGTTGCAGCTGCCGCCGGGACTCTCGGTCCAAGCCAACGGCCTCCGGGTGGGCCTCGGTCGCATCGAGCTCGACTCGAACCTGGAACTGGTCCTGCGCGACCTCGAGGTCGAACGGGTCAGCGCGGACGCCCCGCTCTCGCTCCGCGTGCGCCGCGCCGTCGCCGGGCTTTCGCGTGAGCCGAGGCCGCTCCGGACCCTACCCGACGCGTTGACCGAGCGGCTGCCGAGCGCCGCGCTCGTCGCGCTGCAGCACGTGCGTGCGATCCGCCTCGAAGACCCAGAGTTGATCGGTGAGCGCCCTGCCCCGGACGCTCAGGCGGGCCAAGACGAGGCGCAGGAGGAGGAACAAGAACGCGCCCTACTGCCGAAGAGCTCCAAGCAGCGCGACGGCGAGCGCAAGCAGGCCGGGCGCCAGCGCAAGGATCTCGCCGAGAAGAAGGCCGCCGAAAAGAAGGCCGCCGAAAAGAAGGTCGCAGAGAAGAAGGCCGGAGACGGCAAGGACGGGCAAGGCGAGGAGCCCCACGAGCCGGGCGCCAAGGTGCGGAAGGCGATGGCGGCGCTCTTCGGTCGCGGAGCCGACGCGGTCGAGCGCGGCATCGGTTTGGTGCGTCAGGGCTTGGCCGCCCTGCCCTTCGACCGGGTCGAGTTGGTCCGCGGCCGCGCCCGCTACCGCGACGAACGGCCGCGCGCCGCCGGCGCGACCGAGGTCTCGGATTTCCACGCCACGCTCTCCCGCCAGGGCGACGACCTCGTCGACCTCCAGGTCTCGTTCGACACGCCGGGCGGCAAGCGGGACGAGAGCAACCAGGTCTCGGGGCGCGTCGATGTCCGGCGCGGTGACGCGACCCTGCAACTCCGGCTGGATCGACTGCCGATCGCGCCCTACGGAGCTCTGCTGCCACGCTCGCTGCGGGCACACGCAGACAGCACGCTGCGCGCCAAGCGCCTCGACGTCCGCTTCGACGCCAAGGCGCGCACCGTCGGCGTTGAGGGCTCGCTGGAAGCCAGCCACCTCGATGTCCACGCGCCACGCATCGCTCGCCACCTCATCGCCGACCTCTCCTTGCGCGTCTCTGGCAAGCTCGCCGCCTCGCTGGACGGCAGCCGCCTCGCCGTCGAGCAGGGCGAATTCGCGGTCGGCGACGTGGTCGCCTTGGTCGAAGGCTCGGTGCAGAAGTTCCGTGAGGCGCCCATCCTCGACGGCACCATCAAGGTCCCCTCGCTCGGCTGCCAACAGGCGGTCGACTCGCTCGTCGGCCCGATCGCGCCGATGCTGGCTGGGGCCCGCTGCAAGGGCTCGATGTCGTTCCGGGTCGGTGTGGGCCTGGACACCTCGGACATGTCGAGCCTTCGTTTCGACTTCGAGCCCGTGCTGCGGGGACTGCAGATCGACAGCCTCGGCAAGTTCATCGACTTCGACGTGCTGCGTGGCCCGTTCGAGCAGCACGCGCGGCAGCGCGACGGCTCGCTCTACACCTTCGTCACCGGGCCCGGCTCAGCGCGCTGGGTGTCGCTGGACGAGATCTCGGAATGGATGGTGCGCGTCGTCACCACCACCGAGGACGGATCGTTCTTCTGGCACAAGGGCTTCTCGCTGATGCAGATCCGCAACGCGATGGTCGACAACCTGCAGAAGGGACGCTTCGTCCGCGGCGCATCGACGATCAGTCAGCAGGTGGTGAAGA
>JBEARB010000354.1:0-16011 GCA_041163625.1 Pseudomonadota bacterium
TGGGCTGCCGCGTCGATCACCCCCTGATCGAGGCCGGATTCGCGGCCTTGGAGCGCGCGGCCGAGCAACTCGAAGCCGCGCGCCCTGCGGTCCTCGGCGAGTCGATTCGGCACGTCTGGATCAAGACCAACGGCGCGCGCTTGCTCGTGACCTTGATCGTCGCCGCCGACGCGGACGAAACCGACCTCGCCGCCTGGCTCGACCTCGTCGAGATGATCGGCCCGCCCGCTGGCTACGCCTTGGCCGTGCACGAAGGGCAGGGCAACGCGGTCCGCGGCGGGCCGGCACGCCCGTTCCGCGGCGTTGCCTCGCTCGAGACCGCGCTGTGTGGCGTGCCGCTGCACATCGAGCCGCTGGGCTTCCTGCAGCCCAACCCGGCGGTCGCAGGCCGCGCCTACGAGGCGCTGTGCGCGCTGCCGGACGGGACGCCGCTGCGCGGAGCGCGAGCCCTGGACCTCTTCGCCGGTGCCGGGGTGACGACCGCGCTGCTCCGGCGCGCCTTCGACACCGTGCGACCGGTGGAGTCCTATCCCGAGAGCGCCGCCGCGCTCGGCGTGCCGGCCGAAGACGCCGCCGAGGCCGTCCGCGCGTGGGTCGAGGCCGCCGAGGCTCCGCCCGATTTGATCGTGGCCAATCCACCTCGCGCGGGGTTCGGCCCGGCGCTCTGCCGCGCCCTGCTGGCGCTCGCGGCCCCACGGATCCACGTGATGAGCTGCAATCCGCATTCGCTCGCTCGCGATCTGGAGCGGCTCGCGCCGAGCTATCGACTCGAGGCCGCGCGCGCCTTCGATACGCTGCCGCAGACCCCGCACGTCGAGGTCGTGGCGTGGCTGGTCCGAACCGAGGAGGCCCGATGACGTCGTCCGTTTCGGGAGTGGGCGTGGTGTCGATCGCGCTGGCGCTGATGTGCGGGATGCTCGCTGGTTGCACCGCCTCGACGAGTCAGCTGCAGCGCGCACGCGCCTTGGATCGATGGCAAGTCGAGGCCGTCGTCGGTACGTCCATTCCGCTCTCGGCCGCCGCCTTCCGAGCTGCGGTCAAGGCCATCGACACGCTCGAGCCGCGCGTGCTCGACGCGGAACAGGGCGGTCAGCCATTGGCCGAGGACGAAGCCCGTCAACTCGTCCGGGCGGGCCTCTCGGTCCTGCTCTTCACGCCGACGCCGCTCAACGAGCTCTCGGCCCGGTTGGGGCTGGGCGGTGGCTTCGACGTGGGCCTGCGCCTCTCGGGGCCGCGCACTCAGTTCGACGCGAAGTGGCAGTTCTTGCGCGCCGAGCAAGCCGGCGTCGACATGGCGCTCTCCCTCGCCGTCGGACGTCACGACAGCCCGGCCGAGTCGCTGTGGTCCAAGGCCTACGGGATCGCCGAGAAGCTGAAGTTCGCGGGCTACGAGCGCACCGACCTCAGCGCGGCGCTGCTGGCGTCCCGCGACTTCGGCGAGTGGGCGTCCCTCTACGGTGGCGGCTTGTGGATGCACTCGTTGCTCACGATCAGCACGATCCTCGACGAGTCCGTGGTCGACACCGGCGTGCAGACCAACGATCTGGTCGATCCCGGCGCGCTCGACCAAATCGGCGGCTTCGCCGGCTTCCGGGTCGGCTATCGCTACGTGTGGCTGTCGATCGAGCTCTCGGTGACCCGAGCCCTGTTCGCGCCGACCGTACTCGGCCAGACCGTCGACCTCTCGGGGTGGATGGTGGCGCCCTCGATCGCGTTGGTCGGTCGCTTCTGAGCGACAACGGGCCAGTCCGAACTAGAAGTCGGCCTGACGCGGCGCCCGCGGGAACGGGATCGTGTCGCGGATGTTGTCGATGCCGGTGGCGTAGAGCACGGTGCGCTCGAAACCCAAACCGAAGCCCGCGTGCGGAACCGTGCCGAAGCGGCGCAGGTCCCGGTACCACCAATAGTCGTCCTTCGGCAGGTCGAGCGCGTCGAGGCGGGCGTCGAGCACGTCGAGTCGCTCTTCGCGCTGGCTGCCGCCGATGATCTCGCCGATGCCGGGCGCGAGCACGTCCATCGCGGCGACGGTCTTCTCGTCGTCGTTCAGACGCATGTAGAACGCCTTGATGTCCTTGGGGTAGTTCATCACGACCACGGGGCGTCCGACGTGTTCCTCGGTCAGCCAACGCTCGTGCTCGGACTGCAGGTCCATACCCCAGCTGACCGGGAATTCGAACTTCTTGTCGCTCTTCTGCAGCGCGGCGATGGCGTCGGTGTAGTCCATGCGCTCGAACGAGGAGGCGACAAAATCCTCGAGGCGGTCGATGACGCCCTTGTCGATGCGCTGCTGGAAGAAGCTCAAATCGTCCCCGCGCTCGCGCAGCACCGCAGCGAAGAGGTACTTCAGGAAGCGCTCGGCCAAGTCGGCGTCGGCAGCCAGATCGGCGAACGCCAACTCCGGTTCGATCATCCAGAACTCCGCGAGGTGCCGGCGGGTGTTGCTGTTCTCGGCGCGGAAGGTCGGGCCGAAGGTGTAGACCTTCGACATGGCGAGGCAGTAGCACTCGACATTGAGCTGACCCGAGACCGTGAGGTGGGCCTCGCGCCCGAAGAAGTCCTGGGTCCAATCGACGCCGCCATCCTCGCCGCGGGGCAAGTTGGCAAGATCGAGCGTGCTGACGCGGAACATCTCGCCGGCGCCTTCGCAGTCGCTCGCCGTGATGATCGGCGTATGGATCCAGTAGAAGCCCTCGCTGTGGAAGAAGCGGTGCACGGCTTGCGCGAGACAGTCACGCACGCGCGTCATGGCGCCGATCAGATTGGTCCGAGGACGCAGGTGCGCGAACTCGCGCAGGTGCTCCATCGTGTGGCGCTTGGGCGACATCGGGTAGGTCTCGGGGTCGTCGACCCAGCCGACGACCTCGATGGACTCGGCCACGATCTCGACCGCCTGGCCCTTGCCCTGGGAAGCGACCAGCTCGCCGCGGGCCACGACCGAGCAGCCGGTCGAGAGCCGCACGATCTCGCTCTCGTAGTTGGCCAGGCCGTTGCCGGCGACGACCTGCACGGCGTCGAAGCAGGAGCCGTCATGGACGGCGACGAACGACATGCCCGCCTTGGAATCCCGGCGGGTGCGGACCCAGCCGCGGACCTCGACCCGGGTGCCGATGGCCTGTTCGCCGCGCAACAACTCCGCGACCGCGTGATGCTTCGTGAGGATACCGGCCCCTTCGCTGCGCTCGCCCATGAATTCCTCCTGTACGTCGGCCGGTACGGCCGCACGGGCCGCGGAGGTTGGCGCGGGCGAACGGCGCTGACAAGCCGTCCGGGCATCGACTACCCTTCCGGCGCGCGGTCCCCCTCGTCCGCTCGGGCCGCGCAGGAGCTCGCAGCATGGTTCGCCTCCCGTCCCTCGCCCGTGCCCTCGGTCTCATCGCCACCCTGGTCCTCGCCGCCTGCGAGGGGAACTCGGCCGTCGACGGCGACGCGGCCGACGACCTCTGCGTGCCCAGCCGGCAGGTCTACGACGACACCGTCGACGCGATGCTCACCACGCATTGCCGCACCTGCCACGGAGCGACGCCGAGCTACGGCGCGCCGACCACCTTCGGCGACTACGACGCCTTGATCGCCGGTACGCCCGGCGCACGCGCGATCGACCGAATGATCCCGCGCCTGGTCGACAAATCGATGCCGCCCGTCGGTACGCCCGCGCCGCCCCACGACGTGCAGGACACCCTCGCCACGTGGCTCTCCTGCGGTGCAGCGCATCCGGACCACAGCGTCGGCCTGACCTCGAGCGCGCCCGTGTTTGCGGCCCCGGAGACGCCGCCGGCCGGTGTGGAGATCCAGGATCTCGTCGCGCCCGAATTCGCGGTCGGCCCGAAGGTCCTCGACCTCTACCAATGCTTCACCTTCGACGCCCCGGTGCAGGCCGACGCCTTCGTGCGCCGCATCGAGGCGGTGGTCGACGACGCGCGTGTCGTCCACCACATCGTCCTGCTCAAGGACGTCGACAAGCACATGCAACCCGGCGCCAAGGTCTGCAAGGGCATGCCGCCCGACAGCCAATACCTCTACGCCTGGGCCCCCGGCGCCGGCGCGGTCGCTTTCCCGGACGGCGGCATGCGCATCAAGCCCGGCGACCGCTACGTCGTGCAGATCCACTACAACAACGGTGCCGGCGCGCAAGACGTCACCGACAGCTCGGGCATCCGGCTCTACATCGGACCGGTCGAAGGCCGCGAATACGGCATGTTCGCGCCCGGGCCACTCGCCTTCGCGGTGCCGCCCGGGCCGGAATTCTCGGCCACCGGCACCTGCAAGGTCAGCAGCAAGCTCGAGTTGCTCGCCGGCATGCCGCACATGCACGAGATCGGCCGCGCCTTCGAGCAGAAGGTCATCCGCAAGGACGGCACCACGCTGCCGCTGATCCGCATCGACGGCTGGTCCTTCGAACTCCAGCCCTTCTACCACACGCCCGTCACGCTCGAGCCGGGCGATCGTCTGCTCACGACCTGCACGTGGCAGCACGACGGCGCCGAGCAGGTTCCCTTCGGGACCGGCACCGGCGACGAGATGTGCTTCAACTTCCTGTTCGCCACGCCGCCGCCGACTGAAGCCTATTGCGACTCCTTCGAGATCGATCCGAACGCCGACGTCGACTACAGCCTCGGCGAGTGTACGCCAGAGGGGGCGGATCCGACGCCGCCGCTGGTCAAGACGCCGCTGCGCTTCGATGCCGCCCCGAAGGCGACCGGCGGCGTCTCCGAAGACGCGCGCTGGAAGCTGACGGAAGCCACGCTCTACCTGCCCAAGATCACGACACAGTATATCGATGCGGCGAGCTTCGTCGTGGCGCGGGGGCAGGCCTTCACGACCGCCGACGGCACGTTGACTCTCGACGTCGTCAGCCGCGCGCTGATCGGGCTCAAGCAGGGAACGGGCCTCGACGCGATCGAGCGCATGGCCCGCAGCGGCAAGCTCGAGGCCAAGGGAGACGCCTACGAGCTCAGCGCCATCTGCGGTGCGACTGCGCCGCTTTCGGTCCGCGTCGGCGTCGAGGGCGATACGATGACCGTCATCGGCACGCGCAAGGTGTCGGGCTTCGACGTCCCGGCCGTGTACCGCTTCGTCCGCGCCAGCACGCCGTAGGCGACCGACCCGCCGCTGCGAGTGCCCGCAGCGTGCGCGGAATGCCTTCGAATCACGGCCTTGTCGCACCGGAAACTGGCGCTCCACGCCGAGAGGGCGTTATTGGATCTCGCAGCGCCGGGTGGGCGCGGAGCGAGCCATGCTGGAATTGCAGCTGTGGAGCAGGGGAGACGACGCGGCCGCCGAAGCCTTGACCCAGGCGGTCGAGGGCGGCCACGTCTTCGACGCACTGCTCGCCATCGAGGGGGCCGACGGCGAGGCCCGTGCCGCCGCCGAGGGCGCGCTGGCGCGCTGGGCCGACGCGGTCGCGCAGGACGTCTCCGGCGCACCGGGCTGCCCCGATCGAGCGAGCCGAGCCTTGCGTCGCGTCCTCGTCGAGGAGGGCGAGCTGCGGGGGGACGCCGAGACGTACGACGCGCCAGAGAACAGCCTCGTTACCCGTGTCATCGAGCGGAGGCGCGGCCAACCCATCCTGGTCTCGAGCATCTGGCTCGAGGTCGGTCGGCGGGCCGGCGTCGCTGTCGAGGGCGTCGGGCTTCCCGGCCATTTCGTCGCGCGCGTGGGCGGCGAGGCGGGGCGTCTCGTCGATCCGTTCTCCGGCGGAGATGTACTCAGCGTGCGACAGTGCGCACGAATCGTGCACACCGTCAGCGGCGGGAGTCTGCCGTGGGACGACGCCTATCTCGCGCCCGTCAGCGCTCGCCAGATGGCCGAACGCGTGCTGCGGAATCTCATCCGTGCGCGCCGGTGTTGCCGCGACGTGGTGCCGCTGTATCGCGCCGTTCGTCTGTATGCCGGTTTGCGTAGCGACGACGCCGAGGCGGCACTCGTCCATGCGCGGACGGCCGAGGAAATCGGGGCGCTGCGACAGGCGTGCGCGATCTACTCCGAGATCGAACAAAAGTTTCCCGGCGCGAGTGAAGCACGCGTCGCCGCCCGTCGCGCCGAGGCACTCGAGAGCGCGGTACGTTCGATGCATTGAAGGCGCCGTGTCGCTCGCTCTACCTTCGCGCTCAACGTCGGCTACACCGACGGCCGCTACGTCAACCTCGGCCAGGCCAACAGCGTCGACGGCGGCATGGTCAAGGACGGCACCCTGACCGGTGCCGATCTGAAGAGCGGAAGCGTGACCGCCACGAGCATCGCCAACGAGACGTTGACCGGTGGGCAGATCAAGAACGCGTCGCTCACCGCGGCGGAGATCGCGGGTGAGACGCTGACGGGCGCGCAGGTCAAGAACGGCTCGCTGACCGGCGCGGACTTGGCCAACGAGACCCTCACCGGCACGCAGATCAAGAACGGCAGCGTGGGCTACGTGGACGTGAACACCACGCAGATCCAGCGCCGCGTGACGGGGACCTGCCCGGCGGGCTTCGCGATCACCGCGATCGCCGAGAACGGCACGGTGACCTGCGAGTCGAGCGACTACTCGGGCAAGGTGACGGCGTCGGTGGCCAACGGCAACTGGTACCGCATCGGCTCGCTGCCGGCGGGAGATTCGGCCGCGGGCGTGTTCACGCTGGTGGACAAGAGCTACCGCAGCCAGGTTCGGGTGCGCGTTGCGTACTCGCGCGGCTTCGAGGGTTCGGCGAACGTGGAGTTGCTCAGCCACCCGCGCGAGTCGACGCTGGTGTTCGAGAAGCTTCGCGTGGTCGAGAACGGCACGACCACGCCGATGTTCGTGGACGTGAAGGTCAAGGCCAACGCGTCGGTGGACGGCTACCTCAGCCCCGAGCCGAATCTGGAGAGCTGGAAGCTCGAGGCGCTGACACTGCAGGGTACCTCGGATTCGGTCTCGGGCTACGCGTCGCGGATCTTCGACCTGGACTACAACAAGATCGTGGGTGACTACACCGCGCGTCTGTCGGTGGATCGCGGCGGCAACACCCGCTTCGGCGGCACCGTTGCCGGCAACGGCGGCGGCGGCGCGCTGCGTGTCCAGACCGCGACCGGCTACGTCGACGTCGGCTCGCAGAACAACGACTGGATGCACATGTCGACCGACCGCTCGAAGTTCTACTTCAACAAGCGGATCCACGTCGACGAGGGTATCGTCAGTTCGTACGACGAGGACCTGTACCTGCAGACCTCCGGCACCACGCGGATGCGAATCAGCACCAGCAACGGCAACGTCGGCATCGGCGCGAACCCGAGCACGAGCTACCGGCTCAACATCGGCGGCTCGACGTACATGAGCGGTGGTCTGACGACCGCGGGCGCGTCGCGCATGGACGGCGGCATCGGCATCGGCACCAACTCGAGCAGCACCTACAAGCTCAACGTCAGCGGCAACGTGCGCGCGAGCAACTACTACATCGGCACGACGACGCTCGAGTCCTACATCGTCGATGTGGTGAACAAGCGTTGCCGGCTCTGGCTGGGGCAGGGAGACAACAACGCGTCTGCGTACTCGCGCTACGCCTACACGCAGGGCGACGGCACGCGCGGCGGCTCGACCGAATGGGGCACCTACTCGACACTGTGGTCGTGGGTGGGCTTGACGGGTGGCGTGGACGACAACGACCGCCTGTTCATCCGCTTCAACTGCTCGACGAGCTACTGAGGCGACGGGCGTTGCGCATCCCCGGCTTTGAAGGCCCGAAGCGTCGGCTCTCGGTGTGGATCGCGGTTGCGTGTTCGCTCGGTGCCCCGGCGTGCAACGAGACCTCCGCTCCCACCGAGAAGCCCGGACCGGCGGTGGAACTGCCGCCGGCCGTTCCGTTCGAAGCCGAGGGCGGGACCAAGGCACGGGGCTGGTCGGTGCCGCCCGAATCCGCCGGTGAGGTGCTCTCGCGATTGCAGCGTGGCGAGAAGCTCGAAGCGGTGCTGAAGGATCTCGAAGCCCGCAAACCCGGCATTCTCACCGCCTCCAAGGGCGCGACGCCGATGCCGCCCCCGCCTCCGAGTGCCGCGGGCATCGGGGGGATGGACCCCGCCGCCGCCGGGCAGCTCGTGCCGGGCGCGGAGAAGCCTGCGGTCGCGCGGGTCATGCGGCGATTCGCGCTGATCGAAGGTCAGCCGATTCGGGTCAAGGAAGTCGAAGCGCGCTCGGGGATGTGGCGCATCCGCTTCTCTGGCGTGCCGGACGGCGCGGGTAAGCCCGCCGCAGAGGATCGCGAGGTCTGGGTCACGGCCGATGCCAAGCTGATGTTCGCCGGCGGCACCGTCCTCGACCGCGAGATCGAGCAACTGGAAGCCGATCGCGCCTTCGGCCGCTGCCTTCGGGACGTCGGGGTGCGGGCCTACCTGGACCCACGCGCGCCCGCCGGGGCCGAGCAGCTCCTGGCGCTGGGAAAGTACGCCGGCATGATCTCCATCGATTGCGGTGCGCAGACCGCTGCATGCCACGCTGCCGGGGTGCGCAAGCTGCCGACCGTGGCGGTGCGCGACAAGCTGCACGAAGGGCTGCAGAACCGGGCCGCGCTCACTGCGCTGACCGGCTGTCGCTGACACGGCGCGAATCACGGCGAGCGCTCAGGGGGCGCTGCTACACCCGCAGCGTCCACTCGCGCAGACACATTCGAACGGACCGCCAGATTGGCAATCGGCGTCAGCCACGCAGCTCTCGCCCGGCTGCGCCAGCGGCGGTGGGCCCTCGCCCACGCGCACGAAGCCGGCGAGCGCAGCCGCGGGTGGCGGCGGCTCCTCGCCGCCGCCGTAGAACGCCAAGACCGGGAACAGCCCCGCATCGTTGGGGCTGTAGCTGGCCGTCAGGGTGCAGTCGCTCTCGTACTCGATCGCCTGCAGCGTCGCGTCACCGACGCGCAGCCACCACATCAACGCCCCGATGGAGAAGCGAGCGCCGCGCACGGTGAGCGTGACGGTCTCGCCGACGGAGACCGAGTCGGGCTCGACCCGCAGGGAACCCGGCGTGAACTGCATCGCGGAAGCAGGTACGCAGGCTGCCGCCGGCACGTCCGGCTGGCAGGGCAGCTCCGCGGCCGCTTCGTCGCAGATCGACTGTGAAGGGCAGGCGCTCGGCGCCTTGCCGATGCACGGTAGCCCGCAGCCCAAATCGAAGGTGGGCACGCAGGCTCCGACTTTTCGGACTTGCCCCGTCGGGCAGCTACAGACGTCGGCGTCGGCGGCTGCGTCGGGGGGCGTCGTGTCCGCGTCCGGCGTCTGGGCGGCCGCGTCGGTGGGAACGTCCTGGAGGGCAGCGTCGGCCACGAGTGCGGCGTCCGCGCCGGCTGCAGCCGGGGCCGGCGCCGGGAAGAGCGCGCTACAGCCCGCGGCGGAGGCACCGATCGCCAGGGTCGCGGCCCAGCGCGCCGTCGCCCGCATCTCAGAAGCTCCAGACCACGTCGACGGTCGGCCAGACATTCTGGCTGCGCACGAAGACGCGCTTTACGAAGCCGCCTTCGATCGCCTCCTCCTCCGAGGCTCGATTGTCGATATTGGTGTAGAGCGCCCCGAGCTGCAGGCGCGTGCTGCTGCCGATGCCGACGTCCACGCCGAGGTGGGCGCCGAACACCAGCGTGCTTCGGTCGTCGGGGTCCTCGTCCACGCGGCCCAAGCGCCAGAGGTGGAGCTCGGCAGCGACGCGCACGCGCTCGTGCAGCCCGTGATCGCGGCGGACCATCGCGTGCAGCCGCGATCCGCGCGTCACCGGCGCTAGCAACACCGAGAGCGGCGCCCAGGCGTCGTCGGCGCGTGGGCGCAGCGAGCCCAGCAGCACGCCATAGGCACCGTCGAGGCGCACGGTGGTGACGTCGCCCTCGCCGAACGAGGCCAACATGCCGCCGCGGACGACCAGCACGTGGTCTCCCTGCTCACACGCGCTGCCGCGTTCCGGCTCGGCGGCCGCCACCAAGCACGAGGGCATGATGTAGCCCGCCAATCCGGGCGGCGCGAGGTGCAGACCGGGCGTCGGCAACGACAGGCCCCCTTCCCAGGTCAGCCGCGCCGGACCGAGCGTCCCTTTTCGGTAGCGCGCCGTCAGATGCGGCGCGAGCAGGGTCACCAATGGGTGCGTCTCGAGCTCGAGATTCGGCAGCACGACCCAGGTCAACGGCGAGAAGATGCCGACGCGCATCGTGCCTTTGGCGGGGAGATCGGCGCCGTCGCGGGCGGCGAGCGGGAGCGCGGAGGTCGGGCTCGGGGCCGCCGTGAGCAGCAGCGCCGAGGCGATCAGAACGGTCAGCAGGCGGGGTAGGTTACGCATCACGGCACCTCCCAGACGCCGAAGACGGGCGCGTGATCGGAAAGCGTGAGCGGATTCGCGACCAGGGTGTGGCGGTCGTCGGTCCCGTTGGCTGGGGCCTCTCCGACCTTCTGGCCCGCGCGCTGGAGCACGTCGGTGCTGCCTTCGACCCAGTTGCTGCCGTTGTCGATGAAGAGGTAGTCGAGCGTCCGGTTCCAATCGCCGGGCTCGCCGTGTTCGTTGACCTCGTCCGGACCGAGCACCGAATGCGTGAAATAGCGTGCCTGCGCGGCTTCGTCGGCCCCGTAGCGGGTGAGCGGGATCCACGGCTTCATGTCGTCGTAGAACGGCTGCATCACCTCCGGGGTGTAGGGCGGCTGCGCGAAATCGGCGGAGCAGACCGCAGTCTCGCGCTCGTCGGGGAAGCCGGATTTGCGGACGGCCGATGGCGGTAGCTCGTTGAAGTCGCCGCCGAGCAGGACGGGGATCGTCTCGGCCGTCGCCACCTCGTGGATCTGCGCGATCTGTTTCTGCTTGGTGCCGTCGTTGTCGTAGGCCTCGGTGTGTACGACCAGGACCGCGGCGCGACGGGCACCGAGCTGCACCTCTACCCTGCCGATCGCCCGCTTGATGTAGAAGGCCTCGGTCACCGGGTCGAGATCGGTGCGGTCGACCTGCCGGATCCGCTCGGCCATCGCGATCGGGTAGCGCGAGAGGATCGCGTTGCCCAGGTTCATCCGTCCGAGCCCTTCGGAGGGCACGTAGGCCGCGTCCCACGTCTCGAAGTAGGCGCCCTCGTTCAGGCGGGTGTGGTCGAGCAGCCACTGCACCATGTCGACGTAGCCGGAGCGACGCGAGTTGACCTCGATCTCTTCGAGCAGCAGGACGTCGACCTGCATCTCGTCGATGACCTCGGCGATCGCCTCGAGGTTGGCGATCACCTCGGCGCGGTCCATCGCGATGCGGTCCCCCCAGCAATCGAACCAGAAGGGGATGCGCGCGGCGCCGTATTTGATGTTCCACGCCATCGCGCGCAGCTGCGAGGGTTGCCCGGGATCGCCCGGCGCCTCGTAGTTCGACGCCTTGAAGCGCGAGACCGGCTCTCGCTCCCAATCCTGCGGATCCCAGAGCGGTTCACAGCCGACGGCACTCCATCCCAGCAACAGGATCAGTACGCCGACACAGCCTCTCCGCATGGCGGCCTCCCCGAGTCACGACGCGCCGAGAATCGCGTGCCATCCGGCGTCGCGCAAGGGAGCCTCTGGTCGGCGAGCAGTGCCCGGGCGGCGGCGCTGCCCGAGAGCATCGCGAGCGGTACGCCACCGCCGGGGTGAGCGGTGCCGCTCGCGAGATAGAGGCCGCGTGCCCACGGCGACCGGTTCGCGGGGCGTCGGAACGCAGCGCGCGCGTCGTTGGAGGCCGCGCCGTACAGGGCGCCGTCACTGCCGGGAAAGCGGGTGGCGAGGCCATGGGGCGTCCGCTCCCAGACCACGTGGTCGTCTTCTCCGATGGCTCCGACGCCACGCAGTGCTTCGCACACGCGCTCGCGCAGCGCGCCCTGGTCCAAGGGTCGGCGCTGCTGGCCCACGGACGGTGCGTTGATCATCGTGAAGAGCGCGTCGGCGTCGTCCCAGCCGGCGCGTCCGTGCGCCAAGCCCTGATGGCAGGCGTAGACCGTCGGCGCGGCCGTGACCTCACCCCGGTCGAAGATCGCTCCGAACTCGTCGAGATAGTCGTCGCAGAAGATCACGCGATGGGCCACGCCCTCGCGTTCGCCCGGCCCGCCGCGTCGGACCCGGAGCACGGCGTTGTAGCCGGACATCGACGGGGCGTCCGGCGTCCGTGGTGGTCGCGCTGCGGGTGGCAGCAGCCGTCGGTGCAGGTGCGAAGCGTCCGCGTTGCTGACCACCGTGTCGGCGTGCAGCGTGCTTCCGTCCTCGAGGCGCAAGCCGCAGACGCGACCGCCGCGGAGCAGGACCTCCGAGACCGCGGTACTGAACCGGAATCGGACGCCCACGCGCTCCGCCAGGGCGCCGAGCTCCCGAGCCAGCGCACCGATGCCGCCCTGCACACCGAACCCGCCGAGCCCGAGCTCGACCGCGGCGATGCAGTTCAGCGTCGCCGGAGCGCGTCGCGCGTCGCTTCCGTTGTACGTGGCGTACCGGAGCAAGACCCGGCGCAGCCGCGGATCTCGGACCCGCGCCTCGATCGCGCGCTGCATCGTGCGCATCGCGTCGATGTGGCGCAGGCCCGCCACCGTGCGCACGTCGAGCCCGAGGATCGTGCGCAGCGCAGGGGCGTCCCCGAAGACGAATGCCGGCGCCGACGCACGCCAAATCTGCATCGCGTAGTCCGCGAACGCGCGGAGCTCGACGGCCGCCTGGCTGCCGAACTGCAGGGTCGTCTCGTGCAGCGTCGTCTCCAGATCGTCGTGGACGTCGAGTCGGGCGCCATCCGGGAAATGATACCGGAACGCCGGGGACAGCCGTCGCAGCGTCACGTGCTGGCCCATGTCCTCGCCCGCGAGCGCGAACAGCCGCGCCGGCACGTCAGGCAGCGTCAACAGGCTCGGGCCGGTGTCGAACTCGGCGCCGTCCACCCGGGCCGTGCCGGCCTTGCCGCCGACCTGCCCGGCGAGCTCGACGACTTCGACGTCGCAGCCGGCGGTCGCGAGTTCGATGGCCGCGGCGAGGCCGCCGAAGCCGGCTCCGACCACCGCCACGCGCGGCGTATTCGTCCTCATGCGGCCTCCGTCGTCGAGTTCGGGAGGCGCAGCAAGCGGCGCAGGCGGTCGAACTTGGAGCCCTCGAAGAGCGGCAGCCAGAACGAGTCGCCGCCGTCGTTGCGCCCGACGCGCATCCGGACCAAGGGGCGATGCAGCGCGAGGTCGATGCGGCGGGGGACGATCGACTCGAAGGTGCCGTGGCCGACCGGCCGGCTGTCCACCGTCGCGTCGCAGAGGCGGCGCAGGTAGAAGGGCCCATCGTCGACGGCGTGCCGAGCCCGCAGCTCGAGGAACGGCGCACCATCCTCGCCGCGGAGGCTGAACCCATGCGCGCTCGGCATCCGCCAGCGTGTCCTGTGCGGGCCGTGGGTGACCATCGTGAGATCTGCGACCGCCTCCAGCCGTCCGTCGGCGTGCAGCTCGTAGCCGAGCACCAGGGGCGCAGCGTCGGCGTCCTCCGTTTCCGGCCAGAGCGCGTAGAACACGCGGTCGCGATCCGGCAGCGCCGCACGGCCCCACAACCAGCGGTCGATGCCGAGGTCCGCCAGCGGCCAGGGGGCGGCGTTGCGGTCGTGGTAGGCGCGGCCGGACACCGCCAGGCGGAGGTCGCCGCAGCGCACGCGCGCGGTGGCGAAAGCGGCGCCGCAGACCGGCGTCCAGCGATGACCCGGCGCGTCGTCCGCGGCCATGCCGGCGACGGCCCCCGCGCCCTCGACACCGCGCACGGGGCCGGCCCATCGCCCTGCCGGACCTTCCAGACGAAACGTCGCCTGCAAGCGCCCGCCACCCGCGATCGGTAGGTCCAGTTCGGCTTCGAGCTGGACCGGCCCCTTCGCCGGCCGTCGCGTCTGCAGACGACTCGCGCCGAAGCGCCACGTCTCGCCGTCCGAACCGGCCTCCCAGGAGGCCGCATCCGCATCGAACTCACGCAGGACGTAGCACACCGGTTCGCCGCGCTCGTACGCCGCCACGTTGAGTGAGGGACGCTGGCGCGCAGCCGGCGCCTCACCGGCCAGCGCCGCCGCCTGATAACCGGGCAGAAACGGCAGCCCGAAGCTCCAGATCAGCACCACGCCGTTGCCGGCGGGATCGCTGACCTCGGCGTACCACCACGCGAATCCGCCGGGTGCTCGCAGCACGTCGGGGTCGATCGTCCGTTCGGGGCGATCGATCTCCAACATCGCACGTGGCCGCTCTCGCCAAGGCTCGTTCATGGTCCCCTCCCCGCACCTCGCCCCCGTTGCCTGCATCCGTTGGGCGCAGGAGGCCTCTCGTCATGCCCGAGCGAACGTCGTCACAGCCCGCTCCCTCGCATCGGATGCACGTGCTCGTCTTGGGGTGCGGCCCAGCCGGATTGCTCGCGGCCGTGGCACTCGCGGAGCGCGGCGTCGAGGTCACCGTCCTCGCGCCCGACCCGGGCCGCGCGTGGCCGAATCGCTACGGAGCGTGGGTGCCGGAGCTCGAGGCGACGGGGCTCGCCGAGTTCGCGTCCGAGCGTTGGGCCGACCCCATCTTCGCCACGCCCGCGCGTCGGCAAGGGCTTGGACGCCCGTACGCCCGCGTCGACGGCGAGGCGCTCCGTCAGCGCGCACTCGCGCGGCTCCGCGAGGCCGGTGGCCGATGCATCGACGAGCGTGTCGAAGACGTCGCCGCGGCCATGCGCCTCTATGCGGCCGACTTGGTGGTCGATGCGAGCGGCGTGCCCGGCCGAAAGCCCGGACCACGCGTGCTGCGCTGGCAACATGCCTACGGCTTGGAGATCGAGGTCGAGGGGGCACCGCTCGGCGGTTCCATGTCGTTGATGGATTGGACGCCGCCGTCACGGGCGACCGCGGAGGAGTGGGCGCAGCGACCGAGCTTCCTCTACGCGATGGACCTCGGCCAGGGGCGCATCTTCGTCGAGGAGACCGAACTCGTCTCCGCGACGCCGCTGCCCCTCGCGACGCTCGCGGGGCGGCTGCTCGCGCGACTCGGCGAGCGAGGCATCGAGGCCAAACGGGTGCTCGACGTCGAGCGCTGCCGGCTGCCGATGGCGATCGCGCCGGTCGCCGACGAACCGGGCGTCGTCGCGTTCGGCGCCCGCGCCGGCCTGATCCACCCGGCCACCGGCTATTCGCTCACCCGTAGCGCCGCGATCGCGCCGCGGCTCGCCGCGGCCGTGTCCACCGGCGCCGCAGCCGGGCTACGCGGCGAGGCACTGGCGCGGCGCGCGCGCAAGGCGGTGCGGAGCGCCCGCGATCGCCGTGTCGACGCCTTGTTGGACTTTGGCGGTGCGCTGATCGCGACCTGGTCTGCCGACGATATCTGTCGGTTTTTCGAAGCGTTCTTTTCGCTCGGGGAGGCCGAGTGGTCCGGCCTGCTCGAACGAAGTCTCGGCCCTTGGCAGCTCGGGAGCGTGATGGCGCGCGTCGAACGCGCGAGTCCTGCATCCATCCGTCGTCAGCTCTGGCGTGCCGGGTGGCAAGAGCGCCAGCGCCTCGGAGCGGCCCTTTTCGGGACGCGCGAGCAGCAGACGGAGGTGAATCCATGAGTGTCACGATTCGATCCCCGCGTGAGCCTCGTCTCGCTGTCCCCGCTCGCGCTCGTCGCCCGCTCCATCCTGCCGGTGCGGTGCCTGCGCTCGGCATCGAGACCGCCGCGCAGTTCGCGCGCGAGGCGGTTCGCGAGGCCGTCGCCCGGCATGTCGACGGCACCCTCGGAGCAATCGTCGGCGAGCACATGGATCGCGACGGCAAGCAGGTGCGCATCGAACTCGCGCTGCGTTGCGCCTCGCTGATGCGTGTGCCGCTGCGCAACGCCGTTCCGCTCGCCGCCGCGGCCGAGTTGCTCCACAACGCCACCTTGGTGCACGACGACCTGCAAGACGGCGATCGTGTCCGACGCGGGGCGCCGACCGTGTGGGTTCGGCACGGCATGGCGCAGGCGATCAACGCTGGCGATGTGCTGCTGATGCTGCCGTTCCTCGTGCTCGCCGAGAGTCCGGACGCTGCTGCGCGCAACGGGCTGACCGCGATGGTCGCGGCGCGCGCCGCGGCGACGGCTTGCGGCC